>JBOGJT010000052.1:0-7883 GCA_050745065.1 Terriglobia bacterium | reverse complement strand
GCGACGTTCGAGAAGTAGAAGCCGAGGCCGTGGCGCTGCTTTGCTACGAATCGCTAGGCTTGCTCGGCGCGGATTTCAGCCGGGGTTACATCCAGTCATGGGGTAAAGGGCAGGAGATTAGCGAACGGTCCGCCCAACGCATCTTTCACGCCGCCGACCAGATTCTGAAGGCCGGTTGCGATATACCCACCAAGGCCCCGTAAGCGCCTTGGTTTCTTTCCAACGCTTCCCAACCAACTCAAAGAGGAGAACCCAAATGGGCCAATATCACGTGATCGTTAATCTCGACAAACGGCAGTATTTGAAGCCGACGCAATTGGGCGATGGGCTGAAGCTTCTGGAATTCGGCGACGGCGGAGCCACGCTTACCGCGCTCGCCATCCTGCTTGCCCAAGACAACGGACGCGGTCTTGGCGACCTGCATGTGGCTTCGCCCGATGCGCCCTTGGAAAAGTGGGAGAGAGGCGAGTGCGGCCTAAAGAGAGTCCGCACGCCTCATGCCCAGCTTGCAGGCTCTTGGGCGGGAGACCGGATCACCATCGCCGGCGACTACGGCGACAATCTGCCAGGCGAAACCGAAAACCTGTATTCCTACGCCCAACGCTGTTTTGAGGATATCTCCGCCGCCATGCGGGAACTGATTTGTTGCGACCGCTGGCTGAAGAAACGCTTTGCGAAACAGTTCAGGTGGGCTGTATCACCCATGCGCATTGCTTGAACTGCCCGGAGCATTGGCTTTTGTTCCACAAATACCAAATCCCAATAAAAGGAGAGTAAGCACTATGAGCACCGCGACCGTAATTGCACCACCCAAAGTGAAGGAGACTGAGAACCCCCTGATTCAGGAGATCAGCCTTGATAGCATTACACCTTCCGCACTCAACCCACGCGGCAGCATGGACAGTTCTGCGCTGGCGGAACTGGCCGCGAACATCAAAACCCACGGCGTGTTGCAGCCGATTCTTGTTCGCCCGGTTGCTGAAGGCAAGTACGAGATCGTCTGCGGCGAGCGCCGATATAGAGCTTCAAAGACCGCTGGCAGACAGACTATTCCCGCCCGCATTGTGAACCTCAGTGATGCCGAGTCCCTGGAATTCGCCGTCATTGAGAACCTGATGCGGGAGGATGTGCACGAATTGGACGAGGCCGAGGGTTACGCCCGGCTTTTGGCGATGAACCCGAACTATACGCCCGAGGTATTGGCCCAGAAAGTCTGCAAATCTGTGGCATACATTTACCGTCGATTGCAGCTTCTCAAACTTGACTCAAAGCTGAAGCAGCTTTTCTTGGACGGCCACATGACCGTGGCTCACGCTTCAATTCTGGCGAGGCTTCAACCCCGCGATCAGGCCGAGGTTTTGAGCCAACTCAATCACGCCGGAAAAAAGGGAGCCATCGAGTTTCCCTCTGTCGCCCGGCTTCAGTCCTGGGTAGAGGAAAACATCTATCTCTCTCTTCAGGGCGCGCCGTTCAAGAAAGATGACGCCGTGCTTTTGCCGGAAGCGGGAGCTTGCACGGCCTGCCCCAAGCGGACTGGCTTTAACCCCTCACTGTTTCCTGAGATTAAAAAGCACGATCTATGCCTCGATAGGGAGTGCTTTCGAAAGAAGCAAAACGCTTTCGTTCAGATCAAGTTCAACGAAGCGCCAGCCGGGAGCGTGAAGATTGCAACGTCCTGGCAGTTCGGCGGCAAAGAAGCCTCGAAAGACGTGCTCACGCGAGACCAGTATCACGAATCGAAGAAAGGCTCTTGCGAGCAGACGGTTCAAGCCATCGTTGCGCAGGGCGAGAACATCGGAGCAACCCAATGGGTGTGCGTCAGCAAAGACGGCAACTGCCCGGTTCACGGGGTCAGTTCCCAATATGTGGGAGAGAGTCCGCAGGCGAAGGCCGCCCGGCTGAAACGGGAAGCTGAGGCGCGGCTCGAACTAACGCGGCGGCGCGCCATCTTCGAGGCAATCCGCGAGAAGGCGCGGAAGGTCCGCTCGCTTGACCTCCCAGACTACCGGCTTGTCACCAGTGAATTCTTCGCCCGTCTTCATTTCGACACGTCGAAGCAGTTCGTAGTGGCAAACGGTTATGTGACTCCGGCAATGGCGAAACAGCGCAAGGTCGAGCCAAGCGGGAGTGATAACGGCAACGACTACGCCAAATACTTCGAGAACCTGATAGGCAATGCCGACCTGAAGCAACTCGGAACGTGGCTCACGGAGTTGGCGCTCATCCAGCATCGGGATCATGCGCCCTATTCCTATGCCGGGGATAAAACGGTTCGTGACCCACTCATGGAAACTGCAAAAAGGTGGGCAGTGATCACGACGCTCGCATCTGCCGCTGTGGACGGGCCGTCAAAACCTGCCAAATCCAAGAAAACCACGAAACCGAACACCAACAAGAAGGCCAAGAGAAGTTAACCAAACCGGGGTAGACGGCCAACCAGATCAACGGGTCGCTCTACCCCTTTTTCTTTATCACTCCCTAAGGAGGATGCCCCATGACGATACTTCGCAAGCCCAGCAAGCGCGAACTGCCGCAACGAGTTGTCCACCGGCAGATGGTGGTGGAAGTTCATTCCTGTTTTGCGCGGCTCCGCGAGAAACATTCGCGGACCGCTTGGGATATTTCTTGGGAGAGCGTTTACTGGAAAGCCGCTGAAATTCAGGCTCGCAAGCAAAGGGCCGACAATGCGCGTAGTTGCCGGAGATCCGCTCACCTCTGATGCCGCTGTGCTTAGCCTTAAGTCCGTCCGGCGTCGGGCCGAGATGACCGGTCGGGATACTGACGCCCTTTCCCACCCAGCTTGCCAAAAACGAAGAGCGCGGTTTGATCGACTCCATGCTGCCCTTGCCATTGAAAACCCGCCTTCGTTCGCCGTATGATGGCCTACAGGATTGAGAGAGCCGAAGGGAGTTTATTGCCACCCTTTTGGGCGTAGCCGCCGGGCGAATCCTCCATCATTTTCGCTGGCCTCAAGCTCCTTGTCGAACCAATGAACAATTTCTCATGGGCTGTACGCGCGGTCGTTTATTATGGTTTTGCGTTCAGTTTGGCGTCCATTTCATTTGGGCGCTCGCATTCCTCTGTTTTGTCTGAGGCACGCGCAGTCGCAAAAGCAGCGACCGCCCTTGAGCGGGTGCCGGCTCCGGACTTTCCTGCTGACGAAGTTTCTGCCCAGGCACGCCCTCTCCTAACGGGTCTGAAGCATTCGTTACGCGCCTTGGTGACCAGCGAGATCGATGCGCAACCTTCCAGTGGCGCCGGTGCACTCCAGGCCCGTTTAATGGGAGTCCTCACGGGTTCGGGCATTCTTCACCGCGGTGAGCAGGCGAAAGAGGGATACGCGCAGGTCGGCAGCGTTCATATCGCGCAACCCCCTGGCCATCCGAATCTTCTGGCTGCTGTGACGACGCTGGAAATCCCCTGCGGAGAGGACTCCTCTCTCTACGTGTATCAGCGCACGGCGCACAGGTGGCAACTCGCGCTCGCCTTTGAGTCGAACGATTACCGGCAGATCAGCGGTGGCCTGGGCAGGTTCGAATATCGCATTTCTCCATCGGACCAAGATGGTCGCTGGTTTGTAGTAATTGCCGATGTCATTCCCTGGTGCACTTCAAATTGGCACGCCCTGCGATTCCAAGTTCTCCGTCCGGCCGGCTCCGCTTATCATCCCAAGGCTATCTTGGCGACGAGTGGCTTCGCGTATCTGGGATACGAGGACGCCTACAGACTAGCGGTAACTGACCATGGTTTTACGCTGGTCTATTACACATCGCAGTCGCTGGATTATGGCGTTCTGATCCGAACCGCCGTGGATAGGTACAGTGTCGCCGGGGACCGCGCCGCACGGACCGGTCCGCTTGCACTTTATCCTGAAGATTTTCTCGATGTGTGGGTCGAAGCGCCTTGGCAGGAAGCGCGATTGTGGACCGGGCCACCAGCTCGGTCCTCTACCATGCCATGGCACCAGACTCTCAAAGAAATGGCTCGCGGAAGAACTGGATGGTTCACTAGCTTCGACTTTGTGCAGGTGTGCCGCACACACGACAGTTGGCAAATCGGGCTCGCTCCTTTCAGCAATGATAAAACTAAACGGGTGCCGCCAGAAATTTACTTCATGGTCGCACGGCGGCAGGGCTTGTTCCGAGTCCGGTCGGTGAGCCTCGACAGACCACCCGGCTGCCATGGGCGGGCACTGCCGACCCGCCCGCTCGGGTCGTTGCCGGATCCAAGCATGATTCAATAAGCGTAATGTGCGGGCGCTGAACCCCAGCCCCGTTGAAAACCGCGCCGTGTGCGGTTTATGATTGCGGGCAGAATTGGGAGTTATGAAAGCGCGATGGAGATGGGCTTTAATGGGTGGCATCGGGGCGGTGGGCCTGGCGGTGGGATTTGCTCTCGCTTGGATATTTTGGGGACCATTCTCGTTTGCGTCGGCGGCTGCGAAGGCCGAGGAAGCGGCCGTTCTCCGGGACAGCAGAGACCCGCAGCGAATGCTTGCGGAGGCCAATCGCTATTATTGGGGTCACAATCTCCCGGCTGCGATCCCGCTCTACCAGCAAGCCGAAATGCTGTTTTCCCAAGCCAGCGATAGGCGCGATGCCCTCTATGCAAAGATCGGCCTGATCCGCACGCAAGACCAGACTTCGTTTCCCGACATTTCCGCTTTCATCGCATCCCAGCTTCAGACCCCGCTCGTTGGGCACGATCCGTTTCTACGGCTGTGGTGCTTGGGCGTGAAGGGCGATGCAGATCAGGAAACCAACGTCGCGGCGGCGGAGCGGGATTGGAACCAGGTTAAGACTCTTGCGACGCGCCTCGGCCAGAAAGAATGGGCGAATCGCGCCACGGGCGAGCTCGGCATCGGTGCGTACCTTCACGGCGATTACAGGCAGGCTGCCGCACTCATGAAAACGGCGCTCGTTACTGCGGCATTGGAAGGGGACGACGGCACCGAGGTCCGCTATCTTGAACTCGTCGGCAACGGAATGAACGGCTTGAATCGTCACGCCGAAGCGATGATCTTTCTGGATCGGGCCATTCGGATTGCGAAGCACGATGGATACGTAGGAACTCCGTTCATGGCGCTCGAAGGCAAGGCCGAAGCTCTGGCTGCAACGGGCCACCAAGCGAGAGCTGAAGCTCTGGTGAAGAGCACGCTGGCCGAGGTGCAGCGCGAGAAGATGTGGGAGCACGAAGGGCAGGACCTTCTTATTTTGGGCGAAATGGCCGCGAATTCAGGCCACCCTGTTGACGCCCGGAAATACTTGAAGTCGGCTGTCGAATCGGCCAAGCGGATGGGCCTCTATCGCGTGGTGGCGCAATGCTACCTTGACCTTGCCGAATTATCTCAGGACACCGGCAATCTGCAGGAGGCAGCAAACAAAACCGAGCAGGGCGTCCGTTACTTCGGCATGGTGGGGGATACGATTTATCTCCCGCGATCACTCGATGCGCTGGCGGCGCTCAAAGCGAAAACGGGGCGAGCGGACGAGGCCCACCGCCTTTACGCGCAGGCTGAAGGCGTGATTGACGAAATGCTTCAGCGCGTTCCGGGCGCCTATACGGAAAGCTCGCTGCTGAGCGAGATGAGCGATACGTACCGTGGGGACTTCAAGCTGGCGGCGAACCGGAACGATGCAGCGGCGGCGTTTGACACCATCGAACGCGCGCGGGGCCGAACCGTGGCGGATACGCTGGTGAGCCGGGCCGCAGACCCGCCCCCCGCGCAATCAGACAACGCCGTTGCTGACCAAATTGCGGATTTCCAAACGCAAATCTTGAAGGTGAAAGACGCGAAGGATACTGCCCGGCTGACGAACGAGCTCGTTGAAGACGAGCGGGAGCTCGGATATATCAATGACGGCCTCGGCACGGACCTTGCGAGCGGCGTTCCGCACGATACGCTCGCGGGTTCGCGTTTTGTGTTCCGGTTCGTAACGCATAGTAGTTGTCCATTAGATGATATATGTAATCCCTTGGATTCACAAGTTCTCACACTCAAGCGGCAAATCGCGATTGCTCCTGGCTGACGGGCTGCTCGGAAGCTATCCAGGATGGGCTCACGGCGACGATTCTTCGGAGCGCCGAGGTGACGGGTCCTGCCTGACGGCGTAGCGTTTGCCGATCTTGGGCTGTCTACGACAGCCCGGCCATGCGGCCGGATTACCCGCCACATGCCGACAAGGCAGAAGTTATCCGAAGAAGGTGCGAGCTAACTTCCGAATTGCCGACAATTAGCCAACTAGCCGTCAGTCTCAGCTTCGGTGCACAATCGACCATCTGATATCCGAAATCTTGCACCGACTGCAAGGGCGCGCGCATCCAAACGGGATAGGAGGAAATGTTATGAAAGCTGCTGTCGTTCCCGCGGTTGGTAGTTCGTGGCAGATCAAAGACGTTCCGCAACCTCAGCCCGGACCTAATCAAGTGCTGGTGAGAATGCATGCAAGCGGCATCTGTTATACCGACGTACACCTCACGCTGGGACATTTTCCCGGGGCCTTTCCCCGAATTTTAGGCCACGAACCAGTGGGCGAGATCGTCGCTGTGGCTCCAGAAGTCACGACACGGAAGGTGGGTGACCGCGTGGGTACGGCATGGATTCAATCTACGTGTGGACGCTGCGAGTGGTGTCAGCGCGGCCGCAGGATGTTCTGCCCCTATATGAAGGGCACGGGGGTAGATGTGCAAGGCGGTCACGCGGAGTACATGCTGATGAATGCCGACGCCACCTATCTGATTCCCGACCACGTCTCCTACGAACAAGCAGCCCCGATCTTCTGCGCCGGTTACACAGTCTATAGCGGGCTCCGCTGGGCCGAGCCCAAGCCACACGAGCGCGTGGCCGTGCTTGGGATCGGCGGGCTTGGGCACCTGGCAGTCCAATACGCGAAGGCTGCGGGCTTCCAAACCATCGCCGTCTCGCACTCCCCCGACAAAGACAAGATGATCCGCGATCTCGGTGCGGATGAAATTGTCCGTGATGGAAAGAGCCTGGCTGCAGCGGGGGGCGCAGATGTGATCCTCAGTACTTCCAATTCGACCAAGTCCATGGTGGACAGCATTCAGGGACTGCGTCCGGACGGTCGGCTTGTCACGATGGGTGCCGACGCGGAACCGCTTTCAATTTCTCTGATGGACCTCATTATGAAACGCATTCGGATAATTGGCAGTCAACAGAACGGCCCCGAATATCTCTACGAAGCCCTTGATTTCGTGGCCCAAGGGAAAGTTAAAACGATAGTTGAGACGTACCCACTGGCAGAGGCACCGAAGGCTTACGAACGCGTTGCAGAGGGCAAGGCCCGGTTTCGCGCCGTCCTCACAATGTAATCCCGAGTCCGAGCAGTCAGTGCCGGCTTCGAGCGGATGACGCGTGACTCGGAAGTTGGATGGTGAGCGTCGTCAATTTGACTTAAAACGGCCTATCCGCCGATGGTGGGCCCCGTGGTTCCGGGCGATTCGTCGACCACCCAGTAGTTGGTTCAGACCGACGCCTGACAGGGTCGCCTTCGCAGCACTTCAATTAAGGTCGCTCCTGGGAGAGGCCTACCACCGCACTCCGGTTCAGGAGCATGATCATGATCGAAAAAGCAGTCGAGGTTCGAACACCGGACGGCGCCGCAGATGGCTTTCTGATTCAGCCGGAAAAAGAGGGCTGCTGGCCCGGCGTCCTCTACCTTACCGACATCGGTGGCATTCGCGATGCAAACCGGGACATGGCCAGCCGTCTCGCCGCAGAAGGCTACGCGGTCCTTCTCCCGAACATCTTCTATCGCAGCGGCAAGCCGCCGATCTTCAATTTCCCTTTCAAACTGGGTGATGAACGCTTCGTGAAACGCATGAACGAGATCCGCGGTCCGGTAACGCCCGACGCGATGGAC
>JBOGJT010000051.1:0-18215 GCA_050745065.1 Terriglobia bacterium | reverse complement strand
GGTTTTAACTAGTAACAACCGGCGGCCAGAGGCCGCCGCTACAATGCAAAACGGCGGTTGTCACACAGGTTCTGAAGGTCTGTGCCAGTCTATGAATGCCCACTTACGATTTTTCACTTTTGGTAGGCGCTGCCTCCGCCTTGGCGTCCGCAGGCGCAACCGGAGACTCGCCTTCGGCCTCAACTGCCACTTTCAGCGCGGCCGTCACGTCGCGATGCAGCTTCACCGGAACGTCGTGGACGCCGATAGCTTTTAAGGTGCTTGAAAGCTGAATTTTTCTACGGTCGATATTATAACCTTGGATGACGAGCTGCTCAGCGATGTCCATGGCCGTGACGGAGCCGAAGATGGCTCCGTGCTCGCCAGTCTTGCGCTTGAAGACGAGGCGCACGGTCTCCACCAGCTTGCCAAGCTCGGCCGCCTCGGAGCGCTCGTGCGCTTCCTGCTTCAGAAATTTCTGGCGTTGTTGCTCAACCCATTTCCGGTTCTGGGCGTTCGCCGCCACGGCGAGCTTTTTCGGCAGAAGGTGGTTGCGCCCGTAGCCGGCAGCCACTTTGACGATCTGGCCGCGGCTTCCGAGTTTATCGACGTTCTCAATCAGAATGACTTCCATGATCTTTGCTCCTCAAATCACCGTTTATGAACGGGCACCGGGCGTCCACGCCGCAGCGCTTTGCGTGGCCGCCGCCACGGGAATTGCGTTGTCACGTCGCTTCACGACACCCGCAAAGCGCGAAAATCATCTTCGCGATTCCCCTCCTGGATCAGGAGGGGCAGGGGTGGTCGAAGGACGTCTTTGCCATCTCTCTCTACCACTGCTCAATCCCCTACTCGTGAGGATTACATATCTCAGTGACTGCTTTTGCCGCAGCGGCGCTCGCTGAGCGCCGAAATAACGGCGGCCAGAGGCCGCCGCTACAGAGGCGAACGTTGACCTATGACGTAGTGTATAAAAAGAGTTTTCCCACAACCAATCACAGCACGGTGGCGAAGGGCAGCAGCGCGATGTTGCGGGCCCGCTTGATGGCTGCGGCCACCAGCCGCTGGTGGGGAGCGCACGTTCCGGTAAGCCGCCGGGGAAGTATCTTTCCGCGCTCAGAGATAAACTGGCCGAGCATGCGGGCTTCCTTGTAATCGACGACGTCAATTTTTTCCTGGCAGAACTTGCAAACCTTGCGGCGGCGGAAAAACTGGCGGCGTCCGCCGGGCGCGCTCGAGTTGGCCCCCTGGCCTGCGGGCCGCGCCGTGCGGCTGCCTTGCGGTCTGCTGGGTCGTTTCATCATGGGCATGTGTTATGGCTCCTTTAAACCTCTGTCGCGCCGCCGTCCCCGGGCGGCGGGGCCGCGGCTGGATCAGCTTGCGCCGGCTCGGCGGGCGCCGCGAAGGGCAAGGGATGCGCCGCGGCGGCCTGAGTTTGGCCCGGTTTCTGCCGTTTGGCCTGCTTCTTAGCGCGAATCGCTGCCAACTTCTCTGCTCGCTTGTGCTCGGCATCCACCCGCACCGTGAGGAATTTCATGACAGCATCGGTGACCTTCATGCGGCGCTCGAGCTCGTGCACAGTAGATGGGGGGCCTTCGAGAACAAACAGGACGTAGAAGCCCTCGCGCTGCCGCTCGACACGATAAGCCAAGCGGCGCCGCCCCATTTTTTCAACCTTCTCCATCGTCCCGCCCGCGCCGGTGACGAAGCCCTCCATGTGGGTGATGATCGTCGCCACCTCGTCTTCGGGGGTGTCGGGGCGGATTATAAACATGACTTCGTATTTATGCATGCAACCTCACGATCTATCAGGCAGAAGGCCGCCGGTTAAAGCGGTTCATCGCCGTTTGAATGCCTTCAGAAACGATCACACCCGCCGCATCGGCCGCGAGGTCGACCATCCCGGCCACGGCCTCGAGGTCAGCTTTGCGAAAGCGGCCGAGAACGTAAGCGGAAAGGTCCGCCACGGGATGCCCAGGCCGGATTCCCATGCGGATGCGAGCGAATTCATCCGACTCCAGAACTCCGATAATTGACTTTAGCCCGTTGTGGCCGCCCGCTCCACCTTGCGGCCGGATGCGCAGGGATCCTAGCGGTAAATCAGCGTCGTCCGCGAGCACAATCAGGTTCTCTACAGAAATCTGGTGCTTCTCCATCAGCCGGCCAACCGCCATGCCGCTCAGATTCATGTAGGTTTGCGGCTTGGCCAAAATAGCTTCCGTGCCGCCCAAGCGGGCGCGCGCGATTAATGCCTGTGTCTCCGGTCTCGAAATTTCCAGGCCACAGTTTTCCGCGATCCGGTCAACCGCCATGAAGCCGAGGTTATGAGGCGTCAGATAGTATTCGTAGCCCGGATTACCCAGGCCCGCAATCAGCCTCAGGCCGCTGTTCTCTTGAGCCACGATGCTAAGGCTTGCCTTCCTTGCCCTTTCCGGTGTCTTCGGCAGACTCCTCTTCCTCCGCCTTGCCCTTGCGGATGACTTCCGGCTCCGCCGCCGCGCCTTCGACCGTCTCGGCGGCCGCGGCCGGTTCCTCTTCGACCTTCAAGGCCACCACGTGAGCCACCACGCGGTTCGGATCGGTAAGCACCTTCACGTTTGCCGCCACGGGAAGATGATTCACGCGGATGGTCTGGCCCAGCATCAACTCGGTCACGTCCACCGTAATGTTTTCCGGAATATCATCGGGAAGGCTCTCAACTTCCACTTCGCGCAGGGCAAACTCCAAAATGCCTCCCTGCAGCTTCACGCCCTTGGGTTCACCCGTAACGTGGATGGGCACTCTGACCTTTACGCGCGTGTCTTTCGTAACACGGACGAAATCAACGTGCAGCACGGAGCCTCGTACCGGCTCGTGCTGCCATGCTTTCAGCATCACGCGCAGCGGTTCCCGGCCCTCGATTTGCAACGTCAGTACGGACGTATGACCAGCTTCCGAGTTCAAAATGGGCACAAGCTGGCGGGGGCTGACGGACAGCGCGATGGTGTCCTCGCCGCCGCCATAGACCACGCCGGGGACCCGGCCCGCGCACCGCAGCCGCCGCGAGACGTTTTTGCCAAACTCCTTGCGAACGTCTGCTTCGATTCTTAAATCCTGTGCCATAAATTAAAACTCCTCATAGACAGTGCCAACCCTACACGCGGAGATAAGTCCGCGACGCCCCATGTGGGAGCGGCGGCCTCTGGCCGCCGCTCCCTACTATTAAAAACCGGTGGCCGGAGGCCGCCGCTACAGCCGATGAGTGACGGCTAGATGAACAATCTGCTGACTGACGTTTCCTCGTGAATCGAACGGATGGCCTCGGCCAACAGGTTCGCAACGCTCAAAACCTTGATCTTTCTGCACGCCTTGCCCTCGGGCAGCAGGGGAATGGAATTGGTCGTGACAAGCTGGACGAGCGGAGAAGACGCGACCGTTTCGATTGCATTTCCGGCAAAAACCCCGTGCGTGCAGGAGGCGTAGACCTCAATGGCTCCATTATCGAGCAGGGCCTGCGCGCTGCGCACGAGCGTACCGCCCGTATCAATCATGTCATCCACGATGAGGCACGTTTTGCCCACCACCGAGCCGATCACGTTCATCACCTCGACCGTTTGCGCGTCTTCGCGGCGCTTGTCAATAATGGCCAGCGGCGCGTCAAGGCGCTTGGCAAAAGCGCGCGCTCGCTCGACGCCGCCGGGGTCGGGTGAAACAACGCAAATGTTTTTAAGCTTCAGCTTGCGAAAGTAGTCCACCGTCACGGGCGTGGCGTAGAGATGATCCACCGGAATGTTGAAATAGCCCTGGATTTGGCCGGCATGCAGGTCAAGCGCCAGAATACGATTGGCGCCAGCGGACGTCAGCAGGTCCGCCACCAGCTTGGAAGAAATGGGAACGCGTGGGCGGTCCTTCCGGTCCTGGCGGGCGTACCCATAAAAGGGAATCACCGCCGTGATGCGGTCCGCCGATGCGCGCCGGAACGCGTCCAACAGGATGAGAAGCTCGACGAGGCTGTCGTTCACCGGGCGGCACGTGGGCTGAATGACGAAGACGTCCGCGCCGCGCACGTTTTCGAGAATCTGCAACCGCACCTCGCCGTCCGGAAATCGTCCGACGTGCGCTTTCCCCTGCTTCACGCCCAAATGGCGGCAGATTTCCTTGGCCAAAGTGGGGTGCGCGTTGCCGGAAAAGACCTTGAGCATTTCGTGTTTTCGCCCCGTCATCGTGTTGTGGTCAAGCCCTCCCGGTTTGCTTTTTGAACTGGCTGGGAGGCCTGGATTCGAACCAGAGTTCCATGCTCCAAAGGCATGTGTCCTACCACTGGACGACCTCCCAACGTGCACTCTGTTCGCCAGCGTGTCTGTCCGTTTTGCGCTCCTTCGACTTCCCCCGAATAACCGGTCTTTCGCAGCAGTCGATGGTGGATCTTCGGGCTGTAAAAAAGACAGCAGGCAGCCGAAGACAGCCGCTACAAAGCTCACCGGCTCACCCAACAAAAATGTGGCGCCAGTAATCCGTGCGTTGAAGCGTGTGCGTGCGAAAAACGCTCCACTCCCGCGGAACGTCTCTTGCGGCTTGATTCATTTGTCGGGCGGAAACAAAAATGGCGTAGATAGCTGAACCGCTACCCGTGAGGGAGGCGATTTCGGCTCCGGCCCGGATGAACTGGTCTCGCACGCGCTCCAGTTCTGGCCACTTCGCGAAGACGACGCGCTCAAAGTCGTTTTCGGCCGGTCCCCAACCTTCGAGGGGAAACTGTGACCACACACCGAAAGTACTCATTTTACGGGTCACACGCGGAGTTGTCAACCGCACATCGATTTCGCCGTAAGCCTGGGCGGTGGAGACGGCGAATCCCGGGTGCGCCACGAGACAATGTCTGCGCGGCAAGTCGGCGAGCGGATAAACCTCTTCACCCCGGCCGCAACCGAGCACGCGGCCGCCCAGAAGGAATAATGGAACGTCCGATCCCAGGCCGGCGGCGGCATGGAAGGAGAGGCGCCAATCCGGGCGGCGTCCCGTCAATCGATCGAGGGCGAGCAGAGTGGCCGCCGCGTCACTGCTGCCCCCGCCCAGTCCGGCGCCCACCGGAATCGCTTTGCGGATCTCGATGCGAAAGCCTCGTTTGAACTTTCGGCGGCTCCTCCAAAGCTGGCAGGCGCGATAGGCGAGGTTTTTGCGGCCGAGGGGAAGGGAAGAGTCGCTGCATTCGATCTCGATCCGCGGGCTCGCGGTAAGGGAAATCGTCAGACTGTCATGCAGCGCTACCGTTTGATAAACCGTGCGGAGCTCGTGGTAGCCGTCCGCGCGCTTGCCGAGAACTTTAAGTCCCGTATTGATCTTGGCGAACGCGCGAACACGGATAGATTGAGTCAAGTTAGAAAATAGCAGGCTGAGGCTGTTGGATTCCCCGGGCCGTCATGCTTCGCTCTGTGGTCCGTCACGGCTCGATGCGACGCTCGCAAAGCATGAAAACAGGGCCTAGGGGAGCTACTTGCCGCGCCCCTACCGGAACGGGTCAATCCTTGGATTCGTTCTTGGCGAGCTGGCGCTCAATTTGCGACAGGCGCTTCTGCAGCTTGGCGGCCTGCGAGGCCGTGAATTCCGTATCTGACGCGGACGGCCATTGCTTCAGTGCCAGCTTCCACGCTTCGGCGGCTTCTTTTTCCTTGCCGAGCTTGAGATAGACGTTCCCGAGGTGATCGAGGACGGTTGGGTCCGTGGACAGCATTTTGGCGGCCTTCTGGAGCGGCGGAAGCGCCAAGTCGTAGCGCGCCATCTTAAAATATGCCCAGCCCAGGCTATCGAGAAAGGCGGCGTTCTGCGGCTCAATCTGGAGCGCCTTCTTGATGTAATTTACCGATTGGTTGAGCTCGACCCCACGATTGGCCAGCATATACCCCAGATAGTTGAACGCATCCGCGTTCAGGGGGTCTGCCGCAAGAACCTTCTTAAACTGCTGCTCTGCCAAGTCATACTTCTTTTGGCGGTCATAAATCGAGCCCAGAACAAATTCCGCGTTTTCCTGCTCCTCGGGTTTCAGGCCGGGAAGATCGAGAATACGTTTCACCACATCCTGCGCCTTCCGGTATTGCTTGGCGCCGGAGTAGACTTGGGCGATGGCCATCTCGACCTGCGGGTCAGAGGCGCCGCCGGTCTCGATCGCCCGCAAATGCTCGACAGCCTCTGCGACATGGCCTTGCGATCCCAGCAGGGACGCCTCAATCAGCGTCAGCGAGCGGTTCTTGGGATATTTTCCGAGCGCCGTTCCGGCCTCTTGCAGCGCCTTTTGCGGCTGCCCCTGAAGTTGGAGCGTCTCAACGATCAGCCCTTCGCCGCGTGGACCTTGATTCCCGCCCAGCGCCGCAATCTGCTGGAAGGCCGAAATGGCTTGGCTGTAGTTGCGCTGGGAGCGATAAATCATTCCCAGCCGTTCGAGGAAAGCGGCGCGATTGCTTGCTTCTCCGCCGGAATAACGGCCGTCGCTGCTCGCGGTGGTCTTGAGCAAGCCTTGCAGAAGCTGAATGGCGCTTGCATCGTGTCCGGTGGCGTGCTGGAGGAGCGCGTCTTGAAAGTTCACCTCCGGATCCTCCGGGAGCTGCGTCCGCGCCTGCGCGATCTCCTTGGCCGCGTCGTCAAAACGCCCCTCCGCCTGGCTCATCTGCGCAAGCCGCAAATGGGTGAGTCCATCCTGTGGATTGACCTTGAGAACCTTTTCAAACTGGTTGCGCGCGAGATCCAGCTTTCCGCTGCGCATCAGAGCGTCCGCATACTGCCGGCGAACGTCCGAATTTTCGGGATCGATGCTCAGCGCTTCCTTATAATCCTTAATCGCCTGATCCAGGTGACCTGTCCGCGAGTAAGCCAGGGCGAGCATGGCCAAGGTCGAGGGGCTTCGCTGGCTTTCTGGGACCTTTTCGAAGACCGTAATCGCCTGTTTGAATTGCTCCTGATCCATCAGAAGTTTGCCCAGGTAACTGAGCGCGCTCGCTGAATCGGGGTGGCTGCCGAGAACTGTCTTAAAAGCGTCCTCTGCCTTATCGGGTTGGTTATTTAGCCAATAAAGGCGGCCCAGAAGCACCGCGGAGTGCGTGTCATCCGGCGCAAGCCGTGTGATAGCTCGATATTCGTGGATGGCCTTTTCCAGGCTTGATTTTTGCGCTGCCTGAGCCTGATTTTGGCCGAGATCGTGCAGGTAGATGTCGCCAAGAAGTTTGTGCGCGTCGAGATCGTTAGCGTTGGCCTTAAGGACGTATTGGGCCTCGCTCACGGCGTCTGCAATGCGGCCCGCACGCCAATCGAGATCGCCGAGCTGGACGTGCAGGTAGAGAGAACTCGGATCGCCGGCGATCGCCAGCTTGAGCTCAGAAATGGCCCGCGCGACGTCCGAGCTGCGGTTGTAAATTCCGGCGAGCTCTTCATAGCGGCGCGCCAGCATGAAGTGGTAGTAAGAGGCAGCGCGATCGCCCGGCGCCGCGGCATCCGCCGGTTTTCCACTCGCCTGGCTCGATTGCGGGTATCCGAGCGCAAAACTCGCGCAAAACAAAAATAGGGTCGTACCGACCCCCACCCTTCCGGCCATTCCTCGCATGGTTCCTTCTTCTCTAACAGATTGCTGAACGGCTCCGTTTACCTGTCATTCCAAGCGAAGCGACGAATCTGCTTCTATTTTGATTCAATATCTCAGGAGGTTCTTCGTCGCCTTCGGCTCCTCAGAATGGCGTTCTCAGGGCGTTCTTCCGCAAACTGCTAAGCTGGCTTGCCTCATTACGAGTATGACATAGGAATTTCCGGTGCGTCAAAAGCGCGAGCGCGGCTGTGTCATTTTGAGACGCGGGGCTGGGTTGATTTGGCCCATGGCGGCGGGATAAGCGCCAGCTCACGGTTCGTAGGCCTTGCGGTTGGCTTCCGTTGAAGCGAGCACTTTCGCGTCTGGCAGGATCTTAGCGAGGGCTTCCAACTCCGGCTCTCCAGGACCCAGTGGGAGGCGGATCTGGCCGCGCTGGATCACCGAACGGAGAATACCCATCATGATCTCAAATCCCTGGTATGCGCTGTTTCCGTTGCACGGATGGATTGCGTTATCGTCGTCGAGCCAGCGTGCAATATCTTCGATGTAAGGCGGCATATCAAGGCTATAATCCATGCAGCCTTCGCCGGAGATCGGTCCCTTGTGATTGCGGGTCACCGCGCGCCAGCCGCCGCCGGTCAGAACCTCGGCAAAGCCCTCTGTACCCTGCGCGCCCAGGCGGTTCTTCCGCCACCAGTAATCCACCTCCGGAACGTCAGGAGCGCCGGCGCCGCATTCGACGATTCCACGCACTCCGTTCGCAAACTGGATGAAGCCCGCGACGTAATCAGGGGAAGGATGGTTGTCCGCCAGCTTCGCTCGCCCCGCCGCCTGCCCCATCACCCACTCGGCTGGACCGTTGCCGTTGTACCAGCGCATGTAATCGATTAAGTGCGTCATGATATGCAGCATCCAACCCGCGCCGATGCCGTATACCGTATGCACCCGGCCGATGGCGCCAGAATCGATGATATCCTTCACCTTGCGATAATGCTGCCCGTAGCGGTGCTGATGCGAGACCACCGTTTTGATCGCAGCCGCCTCCACCGCCTCCTTGATTTCGATAGCCTCGTTCATTGAAAGCGCCATCGGCTTTTCATAGGCAATCAGCTTCGCTCCGGAGTGAATGCCCGCCTTGATCAGCTCAAGGCGAACGGTGGGCGGCGTGCAGAAGCAGAACACGTCTGGGCGAACCTCCCGCGAGAGTGCCACCGGGTCGGAGCTCGTTCGCGCAACGCCCAGGTCCGCCGCGGCCTTCGAGAGGCGCGCGGCGTCCCGGTCGCACAATCCCACGAGCTCAAAGCGGGGATTGCTCTTGAACGCCGTGGCGTGGTGGATTCCTCGCTTACCCGTTCCTACAACGATGACCCTATACACTTTGGAATTGGCCAACGTGATGCCTCCAGGCTAGCATTTTCCAAACTGACTGTCCCACTCGGCGATTTTGGCGATGGTGTAATCCACTTCCTGTTCGGTCAGCTCAGGAAACATGGGAAGCGACAAGCACTGGGCCGCATTGCGCTCGGCGTTGGGAACGACAGGTTTGAGATCCGCCAGTCTGCCCCACGGATAACCCTCCTGCTGATGGATCGCAATCGGGTAATGTATTTTGGTGTCGACGCCCGCGTCGTGCAGGAACTTATCGAGATGGTCGCGCTTCGGGTGCTCCACCACGTAGAGATGGAACACGTGCCGGTAGCCTGGTGTTTCGTAAGGGAGCGTGAGGCTGGTGCCCTTCAACCCCTCGGTGAAGCGCCGCGCCCATTTTCGCCGCTGATCGCTCCATTGAGTGATGTGCCGCAGTTTCACGCTGAGGATGCCGGCGTGCAAGTCGTCCAGCCGGCTGTTGAAACCGAAGCTATGCACGGAGCGCTTGAGCGATCCGTGGTTTCGCAGACGGCGGACCGTGGTGTTGATGTCGGGCCGGTTTGTGACCAGAGCGCCGCCGTCGCCGAACGTTCCGAGGTTTTTCTGGATGATGAAGCTGGTGCAAACCGCATCGCTCAGCTCCGCTTGTTTGAAGCCATCGCCATGTGCGTCGATTCCCTGCGCGCTATCCTCCACTACCCAAAGCTTGTGCTTGGCGGCGATAGCGTGGACAGCCTTCATATCCGCGCACTGGCCGTACAGATGGACGGGCACAATGCCCACCGTGCGCGGCGTGATGGCCGCCTCGATCTTGGCGGAGTCAATGTTGCTGGTGCGCGCGTCCGAATCGACGAACACGGCTTTGCCTCCCGCAATCCAGATGGCTTCCGCCGTAGCGAAAAAGGTGTTCGCCGTCGTGATCACTTCGTCGCCGGGTTTGATTCCCAGCGCCATGAAGGCGAGCCAGAGGGCATCCGTGCCGGAGTTCAGGCCAACAGCATACTTCGTGCCGTAAAAGCTGGCAAACTCGTCTTCGAATCTCTCGAGCGCTGGCCCCATCACATATGAGCCGCTTTCGAGCACGGCGTGAATGGCCTCATCAATTTCGTGCTTAATGTTGTGGTATTGGCGGACGTGGCCGTAGAACCCCACCTTCATTTCAGACATGCTATTCCTCCCTGATTTGATTTGCGCCGCTTGCATTTTCAGGCCAGCCTGAGGAAGTTGATGTTCTCCATATATGTACGGAGGTGCAGGCTCGCGGGGCATTCATGAGAATTTAACACATTAACCTTTCGCACCCTTGTTGTCAAAGGCGCGGCACCGCAGGACGGCGTGGAAAATTTGTCTCGTGCCAGAAATTTATTCACGAATATCGCCCATATTGCAAACCGCGGTAGATTAACTGGCTTAGTGTCAGACGGTTGCGAGTTAGTCTTTTGGCCCGTGGCGTGCTCGGTCGATTAGAGGAGGTAGCAACGAAAATGGAAAACCCAGACGGCGAGCGCTTCGAGCAGGACGATGAAACGCCTGTCGACTTCCCGGCAAAGTCGAGCGGGCTGAACGAGTGGCTCCTGGTGGTGACGCTCGTGCTGATTGCTGGGGTCGTTGTGGCGGTGGGTTACACCATCCACGCACAGCGTGGCGAGCAGCGGTTGGCTGCGGCGAATGGTAAATTGGCCGGAGAATTGACCCAGACACAAAGCCAATTGGCCGCCCTGTCTGAGAAGCTGAGCGCGTTGAGCGCACCCATCACGCAACCTGCTCCACCAGCAGATGAAGCGCTGGACGGACGGGTGCAGGCGCTGGCTCAAAACCGAGCCCCGGTGCGGATGCGCGTTCACCATACGCGCGCGGTACCCTCCAAATGGCAAAAGCACATGCAGGGGCAACTAATGGCCGATCAGCAAAGGATTGCAGCGGACGAACAGGCTCTCGCCAAAACTCAGGCTGACATTGAGAGCAACGACAACTTCGCCCGCAACGGATTGAATAGTCTCGGGGGCTCGATCGCGCGCGATCACACCGAATTGGTGGCGCTCGAAAGGCAAGGACAGCGGAACTACTATGAGTTCGACGTATTCAAGTCAAAGCACTTTGCTCGCGAAGGCCCCATCAGTCTTGAGCTTCGCCACACCAACACCAAGCACGCCAATTACGACGTCGAGTTGCTGGTGAATGATTCCAAGCTGGCGAGGAAGCATGTGAATTTATACGAGCCGGTTATCCTTCAGACCGGCGCGAGCCCTCAACCGCTTGAGTTGGTCGTGAACCGGATTGATAAGAACCATATTCACGGTTATGTGAGCGCGCCAAAGTCCTACAGCGAGCGGGCGTCGAACACCGCGTCTCCAACCACGCCGCAGTTTTCGCTAACCCCTGCCGCGGCGACGGGCTCGGCGCAAGGCGTTGCGTCGGCGGCCACCCCGGCGGCCAACTCCGCCTCTCCTGAGCTCACCTCGAGCCAGCAGCCATAACCAAGGGGAGGAGCTACCGGATTGATGCGCGTTCATCGTGAGACGGCGGTCTCGATGATTTTATCGAGCTCGGGCAGGGAAGCAATGCGGGCGACGCTGGCCTTGGGGTATGCGCCAACCCGGTCGATGAGGACGGCGCCAAGTCCGGCGTTTTGGGCGCCACCGACGTCGGTTGAATAGAGGTCTCCCACGAACAAAGCTTCGGCAGCATCCAGGCCGCATCGTGCGAGCGCCATCTGGAAGATTTCCGGGTGGGGTTTTTCCACGCCGACGAGGTGCGAATCGAGGATAAATTCGAAGCAGGCAGCCAGCCCCACGCATTGCAGTTGAGCTTCGATCTGGCCGAGCGCGTTCGAGACGATGCCGAGATGATAACCTCGCTGGCGCAGCGCCACGAGGTACTCCGTCGTGCCGGGATCGACGCTTGACCACGTGCTGACGCGCCTGAACGCGTCCGCCATCCGGGTTCCAATTTCCACGTGCTGCGCTTCCGGCACGCCTACCCGTTCGACCAACGCCCTCAGATACTCCGTCCAGTAGTAGTAATCCGCCTTTCGGGGAGCGCGGCCCGCGCGCAGTTGAGGCCAGAGCCAGTCATCCAGCTTCCTCTTGCCCACGCGCTCGGCGTGGAAAAAGTCGTCGCTAGTCGCCGCGTAGCCCAGGCGCGTCATTTCGAGCGCCAGCAAGTCCACCCGCGGAAATACCACCGTATTGCCTGCGTCAAACAGAACGGCGCGCGTTTTCCGCTTCATGGGCACGCTTCATTGTAACGCAACGGCGCGCGAGCGTTCGCAATCAGCAGCACAGAGCACTCGCCCGTCCAACCAGAAGGCAGGAGGACGGAAGCCTTGCGCTTGCCGCCAAGCGAGGTCAGCCGGTGGACGCAGGCCGCCGGCATTCTGGTGTGGGTTTGCGCCGGAACGATGGCTTCGCGAAGCTGTCTTCACGAAGGCTGATTTCAGAACCACCCGAAGCTGTCCGGAAGCGCACCCCGGCGGAATCCTTCGGCCTGTCATCTCGCCTGAGTACCACGCGACGCTAAAAGCTGAATTTCAAAGATAATTGCACCTGCCGTGGGCCGACGGCCGTGTAGTTGATGACCCCGAATTGCGGGTCGCCTACGATCGTGTCCGGCGTCCCAAACACAGGGTGGTTGAACGCATTCTCCGCGTCCATGCGCAATTCGAGCTTCATCCCTTCGTGTTTTTGGGATAGCACGAAGTCCTTTGCGATGGACAAATTCGCCGCGAAGAAAAAGGGGCTGCGCACATCGCCGTCGGTCCGGGGCGCATTGCCTAAGGTGTACGCGGGCGGTGTTTGAAAGACGTTGGGATTGGCGAAGTAGTTGCTAACCCAATTCCCGTCCGGTCCGCCTGTGCGCGAAGGAGTTCCAACCAGGTTTGGCCGCTGCTGTGGGTAAGTCAAAATGGGAGTTCCGCCGTTTTCGACGATAAAGGCCAGCGGGTAGCCCGACTGCATAGTCCAGACGCCCGCGGTACGCCAGCCTCCCACGATAAGCTCGAGCGGCCGCGGCATGTTGCTCAGGAGAGCGCGGCCGCGTCCGACTGGCAAATCGTAGGTGTAATTGATTTTCAAGCTCTGTGGCACGTCAAACGTAGAAAGGCTTCGGTCGAGCCAGAGCTTATTGGGATCCTGGGGACCGAGAAGAAAACTTGTGGTATTGGTCAGCCACGTCAAGTTGCCATCGTAGATTGAGGAGTCGTCGATCGATTTCGACCAGGTGTAGTTCGCGGATAGTTGCAAGCCGTTGGAAAAGCGCTTCTGGATCGTCAGTTGCAGCGCGTTATAGATGGAATTGGCGATGGGCGGCTCGTCCGTCGTGACGCCGGTGAACTGCGGATAAGGCAGCAGCAGTTGGTACGCCGGGACTGTAGGGCTGGAAAGAGAGCTATTCAAATAATAGGGGGCTGTGAGGATTGCGGCGAAGGGATTCGCCACATAATTACTGAGGTTGCCCATCTCGGTGGGTGTCATCTGCTCAATCTGCGGCCCAAACATATCCAAGGCATTATCGCCGTTGACGTAGAGATGCGTTCCCTTCTTCCCAACATAATTTGCAGCGAACAAAATGTTGGAAGGCAGTTGGCGCTCGATGCCGAAGCTCCAGCTTTGCTCGTAAGGTGTTTTTGCGTAAAAGCTGTCGCGTATAGGTCCGATGGCTCCGTAACCGACGTCGTTCAGCAAGCCGAGCGAGCTTCCTGGCGGCTGGATCAGCCCGTTGGGAAAGGGATTGTTGAGATGCAAATAAGGCGTGGCGCCATCGTTTTGATACGTGGTGACCGGGTTGGTGTACTGGTTGAAACCCTGGGAACCGTAGCTGAGCAGGCCGTTGGCGCCCGAGCGGGTCGGGTCATAATAAATACCATAGCCGCCGCGAATGACGGTCTTGTTGCGAAACAGGTATGCGAAGCCAAAGCGCGGCTGGACGTCTGTCCAATCGGTATCCCAGTCCGTGCGTACCGTGCCGTTGGTGAACACCTCGCCGCCCATCAGCGGGCGAGTCACGTTCTGTCCGGTGATGGGATCGGCGTACGAAATACTGCCGCCGTTCAACGGACTCGTCACGTTCGGATCGAACCAGTTCATGCGGTTGTGACGCTCCGTCCGGGGCAGAGAGACGCCGTAGCGGAGCCCTAAATTCAGAGTCAGTTTGGGAGTGAATTTCCAGTTGTCCTGGACAAATCCGGCGTACTGGAAACTTTCCGTAGCGGGCCGAATCTCGATTTCATAGGTGCTCCCGTAGGGGGAGCCGTTTGAAATTTGGCCCATCATAAAGCTGGCCAAGCTGTCGCCGCCGCATTGCGTGATATCTGGGACCGGACACTGCGAGCTTCCCAAGGCGTTGAAACTGAACAAACCCAGCGGGGCGTTGGTCTGGATATAATTCTGCTGGTGCAAGCGCCCATCGAACCCGAATTTCCATTCCTGGTTTCCATGAATCTTGGTAAGAACTTCGCTCAACTCCCCGGTATCCTCGCCTTGCTTGTAGTTACCGTATGGATCTTGTCCGATGCTTGTGTACGCAGCAGAATAATAGTCGTTGATGCCGATGGCGGGAACGCCGGGAAAACCGTTGCTTTGGAGATAGGACGGGAACCCCAGCGTGCTCAGGGGATTGGCGTTGAGGCTTTTGTTGTAGGCGAAGATGAGCTCAGTGCCTCGGGTAAAACCAAGCGTGCTTGTCAGTAGCAGCGTGGGGCCGAAGGTGTGCGTGTCATTGATCGCGAACAGGTGTGACCCCCCGGAATTCGGCCCGGTTCCGCACGGATCGGTAAAATTCTTGAAGCAGTTATATGGCGTGCTGCTATTCCAGTCCTCGGAATACCGTACGCTCAGCAAATTCTTTTCGTTGACCTGATAGTCGATCTTGAGATCAAACTGGTCATTGGCGCTGACGGTCGCTCCTGACGCGGTCCAATTGTCGTAAATACCGCCGCCAGAGTAATTCGGCGCCGGAAAAAGATTCATCATTTTTTGGGCGACAGGATCGATCAGGTTTCCGGGCGCCTGAGGGAGTTGGAACGGCGTGCCATTCAAGTTTGGATTCCCTGGGCTGCTGTAGCTCGCCATGTTGTTAAAGGGAATGTAGGCACTGCGGTATGCCCCAGCCGGCTGATTGGCTGGTGTTTGGAACGTGCCGGAATAGGGGTCCCAAATCTGCCCTGCGACCGAGCTGCACTGACCGGCGGCGCTAAAGGTACCGCCGTTTGCGCCACACAACCCGCCAAAATCGCCCTGGCGCTCCGCCGCACTAGGGACGCCAGCCTGATAAGTACCCATATCAGAAGAGCGCGTGCCGTCCCAATCGAAGAAGAAGAAAATCTTGTTTCTTTTAATGGGCCCGCCAATGGTGCCGCCGTAATTGTTGCGGTGCACCGGCGGAACGGGAACGCCCGCTTGATTATTGAACCAGTTATTCGCATCCGTGATCCCGTTGCGAAGATAGTCGTACACGCTCCCGTGGAACAAATTCGTCCCGGAGCGCGTGATCATGTTGACGACGGTAGCGCCAGAAAATCCGTATTGCGCGCTGAAGTTGGTCTGCTGTACCTTGAGTTCGTCAACGGCCTCCGACGAGGGCACGTAGGTCACCTGAGTGACGCCGCCATTGGGCTCAAAGTTAGTGATGGATGCGCCATCCATCAGGATGTCCGCGCTCGCTCCACGGCTGCCATTGGACGCAAAGTTGGTTCCGGTATCGCCTACCGAGTTCGTGTCACTCATGTTGTTGACGCCGGGGGCCAGCATCGTGAAGTCGAGGACGTAGCGGTCAACCAGGGGCAGGTCGTCGATGAATCTGCGGTTGACCACTTGGCCGGTCACGGCGTCTTCTGTGGATAGCATCTGCGTCTGCGAAGTCACCTCAACCCTTTGCGTCGCGCCGGCAATCTGCAGCGTAAAGTTTGCCGTAGCGTTTTCGCTGACGTTCACGCGTATGTTCGTGCGCACCTGCTTCACGAAGCCTGGCATTTCCACGGAGACGGAATAGGTCCCAGGCGGAACCGGTGTGAACAGGTACCGTCCGCTTGGGCCGGATGTCGCATTGAAGGTGAACCCTCTTGCCTGATCGGTCAGGACGAGCTTTGCTCCTGGCACCACGGCACCGCTCGGGTCGGTCAACTCGCCGCTTACCGTCCCGAAATAGCCCTGGCCGAATAACGCGACAGGCAAGAGTAGCAGGAGCGCAAACAGCACTCCTTGGGCAACTCTTCCCGGGTAATTGTGGCCCGGTCCGGGATCATTTCGGATCATGATGGCCTCCCTTGAATCCGCGGAATCCGCGGCTGCAGCTTTCACGGGGATGTTTCAGCAACCCACTGATAATATTTCAGCCAAGCGTTCATCAACATTAGAAGGTTTCCTAACTAACTCGGTTCTACCACCAGCCCACAGCCTTGTCAATAGCAACTTGCTGAGAACGGCGGGAAGCCTGGGCACGGCAATTTCCAGTTTTTACAGAGCAATCTCCTTCTTCTTTGGCTTCTGTGCTGGCTTTTTGTGCTTCCCGGTTTTGCCCGCGAGTTCGCACATTCTGGGACGTGTTGCGCGGAGCAGTAAGGGTTTGCTGCTCGGTAGATGCGTTACAATAATTGCGGGACTGGGCACTAAGCAGAATATTGAAAAGTTTGATGATGCTTGGCGAGCTTCTCACGGCGTGTTCTCCGGCACACATCGAGGCGGGCAGAGATGCGTACTCTTGACTTTCCCTTATGGCTGCGCGCGACGCATTTCTTCAATCTGCTGTTCATCTCGCTCCTCTGGCGGAGCGGGATTGAGATCCTGAGCACGCATCCCAAGCTCTACTTTAATGACGATTGCCGCCCTGGGAGCGAGTGGCTCAGCTTTACGCGGAAGAAAATGCCCGCCGACGAGCTTTGGACCTCGCGGGATGAAGAGGAATCTTTTAATTCGTGGATCGCCCTGCCCGGCCACAGGAATCTGGGGCTGGGCAGGCATTGGCATTTTCTGTCGGACATTGGATGGTTAACCACCGGCATCATCTATATCGTCCTGCTTTTCGCGACCGATGAGTGGAGGCGGCTCGTCCCGGACTCCTGGTCGATTATTCCAGGCGCGTGGCATGCCGCGCTCACATACCTCAGCTTGCACCTTGTGGTCACTCCTGGGCTTTATAATCCGCTGCAACAGTTGGCTTATTTTTCGATGGTCTTTCTGCTGGCTCCCTTCACCATTTTGACGGGTCTTGCAATGTCGCCAGCGCTCGCCGCCCGTTATCCGTGGTACATCAAAATCTTTCACGGCCGCCAAACGGCGCGTAGCCTGCATTTCCTCTGTCTATGCGCCTTCACGCTGTTTGTCATCGGCCATGTCGTGATGGTGGTACTGCATGGCTTTTCTGAGGAACTGGCGAAAATCGTCTTGGGCGAGACCGTGCACCCCAACCTCAGATTGGCCTTGATTCTCGGCTGGGCCGGAATCGCAGCGATCGTTGCGATTCATATTATTGGGACACGATATTCGCTTCGCCGCCCGCGCATGGTTCAACAGCGCACCCAGCCTCTGATTGATTGTGTGCGCGCTGCCCTTTTCAGCCGCGAGATTTCGGCCGAACACTATCCACGCTCCGCCATTTCTCCATACTTCCGGGTTAACGGACGGCCACCCTGCGATTCCATATATGAAGATTTAGCCCGCAACCAGTTTGCTGAATACGTTCTGGAAGTAGCCGGCTCGGTGGAAAATCCGCTCCGTCTTACGCTAGCCGATCTGCGCCGGATGCCCAAACACAGCCAGATCACGAAGCACTGTTGCATCCAGGGCTGGTCTGCCGTGGCCGAGTGGAGCGGCGTCGAGTTGCGCGAGATCGTGGACCGATGCCGGCCTCTTTTGAACGTCCGCTACGCCGTCTTTTATGCCTTTGATGACAAATCGAAATCCGAGCCGAGCCCCGCCGGCGCCGGCCACTTCTACGGAACGATTGGCATGGGCCTGGCGCTCCACCCTCAGACAATCCTCGCTTACGAAATGAATGGCCAGCCCCTCCCCATTGCTCATGGAGCTCCCTTGCGCTTGCGCGTGGAAACGCAGCTTGGATTTACCATGGTGAAGTACATTCGAGCCATTGAGTTTGTGGAGAGCTACTCCCACATTGGACTCGGGCAGGGAGGATGGCGCGAAGATTATCAGTTCTACAGTCCGGAAGCAGGCATTTGATATTGGTGAACTTGCGCGCCGGCCTTCGGGAGGGTGCAACGAAATGTGTACCCCTGTTGCGCCTCGACAGGTGGCCGAAAAGCCTCGCACGAAGGGTCTATTCATGACGTCATAAGTCAGCGACGTGCGACTGTGTAGCGGGGGGG
>JBOGJT010000050.1:0-4541 GCA_050745065.1 Terriglobia bacterium | reverse complement strand
GCAATGACCCCAGGCAGCTCGATGCTGAAATCGTTTGTCCGCAAATTTTTCAAATTGTTTAACGTCAGGTTCGGGGGAATGGTGACTCCGCTGGAGGTGGTCGTGCCTGTGCCGGAGGGAGCAAATCCGACGGCGGCCATCGTGCCGCCGCTGCTCAACGGAACGGGCGCCAGCCCCAGGTCGCGCAGACGGTCCTTATCCGCTTCGAGCACCGTGACGTCAATCAGCACTTCTGCCTTGCCGCGGTCGAGGTTATGAATCAACTCGACGGCCGCGTCCACCTTCTCGGGCGAATCGTAAACGGTGATAGAGTTCGTTTCCGGATTCTCAAACGCCTGCAGAATGCCGGCCACCTGCTTCACCGCCGTGAGAATCGCGGTGCGGTCCGAGGGCGGCAGGGGATTTTGCAGGTAAACCGTCCTGAGCTCCTTCGGCTCAAGCTCCCGGCGGTTGGTAAGGTTATCCGGCACCACGAGGATGGTGTTCGGAGTGACGGGTTTCCAGAAAACGTCCGCCTCGTCCGCCGCGGCCTTCAGCGCGTCAAGAATCGTCACGTTGGTAAGATCGAGGGAAATAGACTTGGGTTGAAAACTGTAATAAAAAACCACATTAATGCCGGCGAGTTTCGCCAGCGTTTCAAAAACGTTGCGGCTGTTCGAAGAAATGTGCAGGTGGGCAATGGGCTCAGTGGAAAGCTGCTTCAGCTCCACCACGCCGGAGGTTTGCGCCTGGTCGTGCCGCTCCATCGCCTGCCGGATGGCGCGCTCCCGGCGCTGCTGCGCTGCCGACTGCTTTAACAGGATCTTCTGCAGCTCCTGCGCCGCCGCCTGGTTGCTGGGATCGAGGCTGACCGCCTTTTGAAATTCGCCCGCCGCGGCGTCCGGCTCGTGTTGAGAAAGAAGCTGGCGGCCGCGGTCCGTATGGGCGTAGGACGCCTTGTACCGGGCATCTTTCGCCCAGATCATGTAATGCGTATTATTCGGCTGTTGTTGAAGAGCCTGTTGGAAGTGAATAACTGCGGTGTCGTAATCCTTCTGCTCTTCAGCCTTCCGGCCTTGACGAAACGCCACGCTGGCTGGATTGCAGCTCGTGCAGAGCAGAACCATTCCCAGCGCCAGCACAAACGCCCATGAGGCGCTGTCCCACTTCTTTACCCTGACCCGAACTGACATAAGCCCTATGATTATCATTCAGACGCCGGAAAAATTGCAAGCGGCGGAGACGGCGCGCTAATGTCGGACGCGGCCTGTCTTCTCCAAATGAGGGTACGCGGGATGATGGCGTGCCAGATTGCAGGCCATCGGGCAGGTAACGCGGGCTAGCATCCTGGATGGGTTCTCTTTCCTGTGAAAATCGAGGCAGCATCGGCGTCCGGCCGGCGTGACGCCATGGCGGTAGGGCCGCGATTCACATCCTCAAATCGTACAACAACGGCGCGGGGCGCTATGCTCTTGCACGGTTGCTGAAGAAATCTGAAAGCGTGTCATTCTGAGGAGCCGAAGGCGGTCCTGAGTGAAGCGAAGGAAGAATCTCGCAGTTCATTGATTCAAACTAACGGCAGATTCTTCGCTTTGCTCTGTAATGACAGCTAAATGCAACACTGTTCACTTAGGCAGCATCTTGCCATTGTGCGAAGCAAGTAAGTGCCTGTCATTCTGAGCGGAGCGAAGAATCTGCATGTAAATCAAACGGGAAAAGCAGATTCTTCGCTCCGCTCAGAATGACATGTGGCTAAACTCTTCGCACGCGGCGAAAAATCCGCAAAGTGAACAGTGCTGCACCTAAATGGAATTTTTCAGAAACCTGGTTAAGACGCCACAGGGATCAGGCCAAAGAGCGCTTGACCATACTCCACGGGCTTGCCGCTTTCAACGAAGATTTTAGCGATCTCGCCCGTCACTTCCGCTTCAATCTCGTTCATCAACTTCATCGCCTCGATGATGCACAAAACTTTGCCCGGCTGGACGTCGTCTCCAACTTTCACGAAAGACGGCGCTTCCGGGCCCGGCGAAGCATAAAACGTTCCGACAATGGGAGATTTAATGATGTAGAGTCCATCGTGCGGTTGAGCGGCAACCTCCGCCGAAGCGCCCGGATCGATAATCCTCGAGGGCGAGGGGGTAGGGTGGGGTGCGGGTTGGACGGGGTGCACAATGCCGAAGTGCGGCGTCTGCACCGCCGCCGTAACCGGTGGTTGACCCTCGAACGCCGCGGGCGCGCCTGACCCGCGTTTGATTCGTACGCGGAAACCGTTGTTTTCAAGCTCGAACTCGCTGATGCCCTGCTCGTTCAGCAAATCGAGAATCTCGCGGATTTCCTTGAGGTTCCAGGCGGCTTGCGCGTCTTCCTTTCGAATACTCTTTCCCGTCATTTCTCAAAAGCTCCCCAAGTACGCGATGCGTCGCATGCAATTTCGGGCGGCAAAAGGGACTCTCGCGCCGATGCCGCCGTCAGACTCAACCGTCCCCCCTTCAACCCAAAAACCAACAGTTTTTCGCCGCAAGAGTCAGGATTTCAACCCCATCTGGGCCCACCCGAACGGTGTCTTCAATTCGAATGCCGCCAAAACCTTCGAGGTATATTCCCGGCTCAACCGTTACCACACTCCCGGCGGGAACGCTGGTCTTCTCCCCCTTTCCAATCCGAGGCCGCTCATGAATCTCGATGCCAACTCCGTGCCCGGTGCTGTGGGTAAAATGCCGCTCCAAACCGGCCTCGGTAAGCCTCCGGCGGGCGGCCGCATCCACATCCCCTGCTCTCACATCCCCACGCAGGGCGGCCAATGCGTCTTCTTGCGCGTGGAGCAGCGATTCGTACAATGACCGCACCCGGCGCCCTGGGGCGCCCAAGTAGACCGTACGCGTCATATCCGCCGCATACCCGCCGAGTATAGCACCAAGGTCGAAGATCACAAACTCTGACGGCTTGAGCGCCTTCGCCGACGGGCGCGCATGGGGCAGAGCGCCGCGCGGCCCGCTCGCCACAATCGTTTCGAAGGCCACCCCCTCGGCGCCCATCCGCCGCATTCGAAAATCAAGCTCGATGGCAAGATCGCGCTCAATTGCTCCAGGTCTAACAAGCGGAAGGGTTTCCGTAAAGGCCGCCGCAGTCAACTGGCAAGCCTTTCGGATCTGTGCGATCTCCGGCTCGGCTTTGACGGCCCGAAAGTCTTCAATTAGCCCGCTCAGCGGCGCCCAGTGCACCCCCGGCGGTCCGTCTTTGCGCATGCGATCGAATTCGCTTACCGACAGATGCGCGTCCTCGAAGCCAACGCGTTTAGCGTGGCGCTTTCGCAGCCACGTTGCCGCAGCCTGGTAAAGCCTTACCTTCACTTCCCTCACTTCCACGCCGCACACCTGCTCACGAGCTTGCACGGTGTAGCGCGGATCCACCAGCAGGATCGAAGACTCGAGCCCGAAAACGACGACGCCGGCGCTGCCCCGGAAGCCGGTCAGATAGAATATGTTGGACGGCTTTGTAACGACGAAAAGGGAGATGTCCCGCGCGGCAAGCCGGTTGCCCAGCGCCACCTGGCGGGCCAGGTAATCATGCGGCGGAGGTTCGATTTGCATGGGAAAGGCAGCGGCGAACGGTAAACCCGGAAGCGGCCGCGTTAGTAACGGCATCTGGTGGACGCGAAGGGATTCGAACCCTCGACCTCAGCGTTGCGAACGCCGCGCTCTCCCAACTGAGCTACGCGCCCGGTCTTGTAAACAGGCCGCAACTAATATAACA
This sequence comes from Terriglobia bacterium, assembly GCA_050745065.1. Taxonomy (GTDB): domain Bacteria; phylum Acidobacteriota; class Terriglobia; order UBA7540; family UBA7540; genus RH2-MAG17b. The sequence continues at coordinate 806 of JBOGJT010000050.1, read as the reverse complement.
TGGGGGCGCTTCATTCTCATATTTCCGCTCTACGGTGGTTTCGTTGAGGAGGAACTCCATGGTGGTTTATCTTTACGTGCTCGGCGCAATCCTGTTCCGCATTCTCCCGCATCCCTGGAACGCTACGCCGATGGCCGCAATGTTCCTGTTTAGCGGGGCCGTGTTCAAGCGCAAGAGCATTTCTCTGTTGGCGCCTCTGGCCGCCCTCCTGGTTAGCGATTATGCGGTGGATCTGCTGATCTACCACGGCGCTTTCCATTGGCTTAGCCCCATTACGTGGGGCGGTTTCCTGATGATCGGACTGCTGGGCTGGACGCTGCGCGGCAAGCTCGGCGGGAAACTGAATTGGCTCAGGATTGGCGGGGCGTCCGTGGTGGGCTCGACGCTTTTCTTCCTCTTCACGAACTTCGGCTGGATGTGGTGGACGAAATTGAGCATGTACCCCCACACCATGGCAGGTCTCACCGCGTGCTACGCCGCGGGAGTCCCCTTCTACATGAACGATCTCGTTGGCGACCTGGCGTGGAATGCGCTGATGTTTGGCTCTTATTACTGGATCACGCAGCGCCAGAAGAAAATGGCTCCTGTCGCCGCCGAAGTAAACTAGCCGCAACCCCGCGTGTATTAGCCTGAAATATTCATGAATGGTTAGGGGGGCGGGGTTTTAACCCCGCCGAAGGCTTGCATCGTTCTATTCCCTTGGTCTTGCCGGATGAGCGGCTCGTTATAAACAGCCCCTCAAACCGCAAAAACCACGGAAAAAAAAGATTCAAACCATAGGCCGGGGTAAAAACCCCCCCCCCAAA
>JBOGJT010000049.1:0-4860 GCA_050745065.1 Terriglobia bacterium | reverse complement strand
ACCCGCCCCGTGCAGAAGGATTGCTACGCCTGCATGGAGTACAACTACGACTGGTTCTGCAACGACATCGATGAGCCCTACACCACATATCCCAAAATGCCCTTCAGCTGGCAAGGGCGCATGCGCGTGACCGGCGGGCGCACCAACGTTTGGGGCCGGCAGAGCTATCGCCTCAGTGATCTCGACTTCAAGGCCGCTTCGCATGACGGCTACGGTGTTGACTGGCCCGTCAGCTACAAGGATGTTGCGCCTTACTACGGCATCGTGGAGAAGTACGTGGGCGTCACTGGAATGCGGGAAGGTGTTTATGAGCTTCCGGACGGGGATTTTCAGCCCCCGATGGGATTGAGGTGCGCGGAGCACCTCTTTCGCAACAAGGTGAAAGAGAAACTGGGGTGGACGGTAACGCTAGGCCGCTCCGCCAATCTCACTCAGGCGACGAACGGCCGCGCGCCTTGCCATTACTGCGGCCCGTGCGAACGCGGCTGCGTTACGCATTCCTATTTCAATTCTTACTTCACCACGGTGGCCGACGCCATGCGCTCCGGCAACTGCACACATATCGCAAACGCCATGGTTTACCAAGTCCTGATGGACGCGGACAAGAACAAGGCCAAGGGCGTGCTGTATATCGACCGCGTCACGCGCGAGCCGAAGGAGGTTCGTGGGCGGGTGGTGGCGCTCTGCGCGCAGTCGCTCGAGTCGGTGCGGGTGCTGCTCAATTCCAAGAGCCGCCAATATCCGAACGGCTTGGCCAATTCAAGCGGCGTGCTGGGCCATTATCTGATGGACCACATCACGGGCGGCGGCGCCTCCGGGGAGATTGCGAACCTCGGACCTAAGCCTACCATCAACGGTCCCAACCGTCCGGACGGGATCTATGTCATCCGCTTTCGCAATACCCACAACGGCCCGCGCTCCAAAAATTTCCTGCGCGGCTACGGCTACCAGGGCGGAGGCGGCGTGGACTTTAACTGGGGCGCGCCCGGCTTTGGGACCGCCTACTTCAGCGGCATCCGGAACTACACCACGTCGATTGGCATCGGCGGGTTTTGCGAGTGCCTGGCCCGCTGGGAAAATTATATCGAGATTGACCCGAATGTGGTGGATACGTTTAGCATACCCGTGCTGCGCTTCCACGTGGCGTACGGCGAGAACGAATTCAACCTTTTGAAAGACTCCGTGGCTTCTGCCGCCGAGATGCTCGAAGCCGCGGGAGCAAAAAATATACGCCAGTCTTACCGTCCCAACTCGCCCGGCTGGGCGATCCACGAGGTGGGCATCGCGCGCATGGGAGACGATCCCAAGGCTTCCGTGTTGAACTCGTTCGAGCAAACGCACGACGTGAAAAACCTCTTCGTGATGGATGGGTCCGCTTTTTGTTCCTCCGCCTGCCAGAATCCCACGCTGACCATTATGGCCCTCTGCGTCCGCTCCTGCGACTACATGATGCAGCAAATGAAGAAAGGGGATATTTAGATGGGGCGGTCAGCTTTCTTGACACCCTCAGAACCGGCATGCTACATTTTTGATTCTATAGACACCGTACGACGGCGATATAGGTTTGCGAACTCTAAATGGGCGACGCATTTAAGCTGGTAGGACTTTTATTTGTCCACAGCATTCCCACCATCATTTTTGTCATCATTCTACTGGTCATTTTGGAGCGCGTGTTCTTCCGCCCCATCGCGGGCGTCATGAAGAAGCGCGCCGAGGAGACGGTGGGGGCAATGTCTCGCGCCCGCACGCAGATGGACGAGGCGGGGGCGAAGTCCCAGCAATACGAATCAGCCTTGCTCGCAGCGAGGACAGACGTGTACACCCAGCGCCACGCGGAGCACGCCTTAGCGCTGAGCGAGCATGAGGCGGCCTTGCGATCGGTGCGTCAGCGCTCCGAAGAACTTGTTAAAGAAGCCCAGGCGGCCATTGCCGCGGAAGTGGGCGCGACCCGGCAACAGCTTTCGGCGTCGTGCCAACAGCTCGCCCGTGAGATTGCCGACAAAATCCTGGGGGGTGGCGCGGAAGCGTGAATCAAACGGTCCGTCTTTCCTTCGCAATGATTTTGCTCGGTGCAGGCCTGACGGCTGCGCCGCGGCTCGCGGCCGCCGCGTCAACGGCGGCCCCGTCGCGCCTGGCAGCGCCAACGGTGACGCACTCTCTTGGCCAGGCGTGGGCCGCGTGGCTGGTTGAGCAGCCCTCCGGAAAAAGCTCCTCAAGCCATACGGATCTTTTTGATTGGATCAACTTCATACTGCTCGTCGTAGTGTTGGTCTATGTGCTCCGCAAACCGGTGGGAGGGTTCTTCGCCAACCGGTCCGCCGCGCTGCAGCATGACCTCGATGAAGGCCGCAAGGCGCTCGAAGCGGCGCGCGCCCAGCTCGCGCAGGCCGAAGAGAAGTTGCGCCGTCTGGCGGCGGATGTTGCCGGGCTCAAGACTTCCGCCGCGCGGGAAAAGGAATTGGAGCTCGCCCGGCTGCGAGAAGCGAGCGAGGCGGAAGGCAAGCGAATTCTGGAATCGGCGCGCAGCATGATCGAAAGCGCTACACAGGCCGCGCGGCAGGAACTTAAGCGGACAGCCGCCAGCGAAGCGGTCGCGCTGGCCGAGAAGATGATCCGCGAGCGGCTGGACGAAGCGGGCCGCGCTCGTCTGGTGAGCCGTTTCCTCGAAGGAATCCGCAACAACCCGGAGCGGAAAACTCCGGTATGACTGGAGCGGGCGGGAATGAGCGGGCGCCCTTTCCGCGGAAGCCCGCTGTCTGCTGTTCGTGGTGTGTGGCAGGGAATTGGGGTAGGTTGAATCGCAGCGGACAAATCATCACGACAGTAGCTATTCAAGACGTCGTAAGTCCGGGATGTTCGACTCTGTAGCGGCGGCGGCTGGCCGCCGTCATTTCGACCCTTGGAGCGCGCCGCTACGATCATCGCCCATCGTTGACTGATGACGCTCCGAATACGCCGCTCGACAGCTCCCTTTAACGGGGAAGACCGTAAAGGAAACTCAGGATGCCGGAAGCTGTAGCCCAGCGCTATGCCCGCGCGCTCGCCGAAGTGGTGGGACCGCGCGGGGATTTTGCCAAAGCCTCCCAAGAGATTGAAGGCTTCGCGGATGTTTACCGCGAGAGCGCCGAATTGCGGGAGGTGTTTGACAGTCCGGCGGTTAAGCCGGCGCAGAAGCAGGGTGTGCTGAACGCTATTCTCGCGCGGCTCGGAACGTCTCCGGTCGCGGGCAACTTCCTGCGGGTGCTGCTCGAGCATTATCGCATCAACAAGCTGGAAGAGATTCGCGTGGCTTTTCAGTCCATCGCCGATGACGCGCTCGGCGTGGCGGAAATGAAGGTGATCTCCGCCGAGCCGCTCAGCGAAAGCGAATGCGCTGCTCTTGCCGGGCGTTTTCACGAGGTTACGCAGAAGAAAATGGAAATTGACTACGGCCTGGATCCGTCGCTCCTTGGAGGCGTGGTCGCACAGATCAAAAGTGTGATTTATGACGGCTCGGTGCGCGGGTCGCTCGACCGGATGAGAGAAACGATCGGGAAGCAGGTCTAGCCGCGACACTGTTCACGTAGGCAGCGTCTTGCCATTGTGCCAAGGAAGTAAGCGCCTGTCATTCTGAGCGGAGCGAAGAATCTGCCTGGAAATCAAACGGAAAAAGCAGATTCTTCGCTCCGCTCAGAATGACAGCTAAAGGAAATTTTCACCCATCTGCTAAGGCGAATTAAGGATGCCGCGGCGCGGGCCATGTGGCAGACCCTTGGCGGTCGGGCGCCGGCCGGAAACTTAGCGAAACGGATTTCATCATGCCCCAAATTAAAGCAGACGAAATTACCAGCATCATCCGGGAGCAGATTCAGAATTTCGACCGCAGCGTTACGGTCAGCGAGGTTGGCTCCGTCATCTCGGTGGGAGACGGCGTGGCGCGCATTCACGGTTTGGACAACGTGATGGCGGGCGAGTTGATCAGCCTGCCGCACGACGTGGCGGGACTAGCGCTCAATCTGGAAGAGGACCAGGTCAGCGCTGTATTGCTTGGCGATTATACAAAGATCCAAGAAGGCGACATGGTGAAGCGCACGGGCCGCATCATGTCGGTCCCGGTGGGCGACGCCCTGGTCGGGCGCGTAGTGGATCCGCTGGGCGTGCCTCTCGACGATCGCGGCCCCATCGGCGCCACGGAATTCAATACGGTTGAGAGAATCGCGCCCGGCGTAATCGACCGCAGCCCGGTGAAGGAGCCCCTGCAGACCGGAATCAAATCGATCGACGCCATGATTCCGATCGGGCGCGGCCAGCGCGAGTTGATTATCGGCGACCGCCAGACGGGAAAAACCGCCGTGGCGCTGGATACCATCATTAATCAAAAGGGCGGCGACGTGATTTGTATTTACGTGGCGATCGGCCAGAAGCGCTCCACCATCTCACAGGTGGTCGCCAGGCTGGAAGAGTTTGACGCCATGAAGTATTGCATTGTGGTTGCGGCCAGCGCGTCCTTACCCGCGCCGATGCAGTACCTCGCGCCCTACGCCGGCTGTGCGATGGGGGAATACTTCCGTGATCGCGGCCGCCACGTGCTTTGCATTTACGACGATCTTTCCAAGCACGCGGTGGCCTATCGTGAAATATCTCTGCTGCTGCGGCGTCCTCCGGGACGCGAGGCGTATCCCGGTGATGTCTTTTATCTACACTCGCGCCTGCTCGAGCGCGCTGCGAAGCTGAGCAAGGAGAAGGGCGGCGGCTCGCTCACCGCTTTCCCCATCATTGAGACGCAGGCCGGCGACATCTCCGCCTACATTCCGACCAACGTGATTTCTATCACCGACGGCCAGATTTATCTTCAAGCTGACCTGTTTAATTCCGGCGTGC
>JBOGJT010000048.1:0-4804 GCA_050745065.1 Terriglobia bacterium | reverse complement strand
CCCAACGTCCGCGGGCGCGGCAAGCAGCGTCCCTACGGCAGGAGCATAGCGGGCAACATCGCCGACTGTCCCTTCCGCCGTCTTGAGCGAAAGTTTCAGGGCAGGTCTTTTTGCTGATAGCTGAAAGCCGATTGCTGATTTCTTAATGCGGGGGTTTGCGCACCACCGCGGAAATAAGGCCGACGATAGCACAGAACAAAAGAACCCAGATCACCGTGCGGATGAACGCCCGCGGCGGGCCTTCCATCACCGGGCACACCAACTGCGGCTTTCTTCGCCGCGAGACGTACCACGGAAAAACGAGGATCCAAATGAGCAGTGAGCCGAGCGCCCATCGAAGTGGATGGGGCACGTGTCGCCGCCGGGCGTCGAAGTAAACCCAAGCCGCGCACCCAACCAGCACACCACCTACAAACCAGCGCAAGTCCGAGCCTTTGAGTAAGTGTTCGGCGCCATATCCAATCAACAGGTAGACAGCCACGCAGACAAAGAAAATGGGCCACGAAAACTGGCTGCTTCCCACGGGCAGGCCGGGCGCGGGAGCGGGTGCGGACGGCGCGGGAGCGGGCGCGGGCGGCTCCGGCTTCCTTACCTTACTGAAATCAACCGGCTCGCGGCATGCCGCGCATACGCGGCAATTGGGTGCAAGCATCTGCCCGCAATTTGGGCACGCAAACGGTTCCGCTGGCGCGTTTTCCGCGAGCGTTCTCTGCCCTGGCGAATCGCGTTCGCGGTCTGAATGCCTTTCATCGATCATCGGGTGGTCCACTGCTTCTCATTGTATGATTTCAGAGCAGAGAATGTACAGGAGTTCGGGCGGCGGTAACGCCGCCCGGCGTCCCCCCCAGGGTCTTTCTCGCGATCAGATACCAGAAATTCGAGCCATACGTAGTGGTATGGGTCAGCGATTCTAGGCCGTGCGGAAACCAAACCGAATACTGAGCCGATCCCGCCGCGCGTCTGCGCGGCGATCGTAGATCCAGCCGGCACGGCCTCACTCTCACGCGTACGGGTAGCGCGGCGGTTGATCGCACTACGTTAAATGGCGTCATCACACCGCCCCCTGCACGCTCGAGGCCGAGCCATGACTCCCCCCAAAACCGCCGCTTGACTTTTATCCAGGAAGGATTAGATTAAAGGCATCGAAACGAGTTGCCCCGGCGTCTGGCGCCCAAAGTGGTCGCTGCCTCAAAGCGCAGAAAACGCCGGGCTGAGTTTCACCCCAGATCTCCTGAATCGAGTTGGGAAAGCGCAGGTTGGACGCCATTTCTTGTCCGCGTTCAACCGAGGCGCCGCACGATCTCGATGAGCCAGCAGGAGGACACCATGTTTCAGATGATTGATGAGGAAAAGCCCAGTGCCGGCGACCGCAAGGTGTTCATGTACAAGATTGGTATTTTCATTGCGGCGATGGGCGGCGTGGGCGTTTTTATGTATTTCCTGGTGACCTCGAACTATTTTAAGTAGAGATGAGGGGCATGCCAGGTTTCAGGTGAACCGTTCCCGGACCAGACGGAGCGCGTCTTCGGGGGTCTGTATCTTGGCGTCGAGTTGTGCATCCTCAACGGCTGTCAGGATCTCCTTGAACCGCGGCCCCGGCGCGAATCCTTGTGCAATCAGATCATCGCCGCCAAGAAGCGGTTTCGGCTTGATGGCTTCGGTCGGCGTCTCGCTTAAAATCTTGCGCGCGAGCTCGTAGTTGGCGAGGTTGCCGTGGCTTGCGAGACAGTCGAGGCGATGCAGCTCCAGGTGCTCGTCGAATCCATCCATCCGCAGAAAGCGCATTCGCGTCGAGCGGCGCATCTGGGGTAGATCCTTGAAACGCAAGTGGTTTGAGACGAGCGCCACCACGCGCTCAGACTGTTTCGAGGGCAGCCTTAGGCGGGCACAAATCTCTTCTGCCATTTTCGATCCCACCTCCACGTGATGGTCAAAACGGATGCGGTCGCGGACGGAGAACGTGGGCGGCTTCCCCACGTCGTGCAGCAAAACCCCCAGCGCCAGGGTGAGCGTGGGTTGCTTCAGACCATCGAGCATCATCAGCGTGTGCGTCCACACGTCGCCCTCCGGATGGAATTGCGGAGGCTGTTGAACGCCCTGCAGCGCTTTGATTTCGGGTAGCACGATTTCGAGGAGGCCGGTTTGATCCAATAACTCGAAGCCGCGGCGCGGCGCCCCTTCGGTGAGGATTTTCAGAATTTCGTCGCGCACCCGCTCACGGCTCACCTCCTGCATCAGGCCGCGCAGCTCCTGGATAGACGAAAGGACGGTCGCGTCGAGCGAGAAGCCAAGGCGGGTTGCAAACCTCACCGCGCGAAGCATGCGGAGATGATCTTCACGAAAGCGTTTGCCGGGGTCTCCGATGGCGCGGATTCGCCGCGCGCGAATGTCCTCCTGTCCGCCGGTGTAATCAATGACCCGGCCTTCCTGGGGGTCGTAGAGCAGGCCGTTGATGGTGAAGTCACGGCGCGCAACGTCCTCCTTTGCGGTCCCGGCGTAACGAACGCCGGACGGATGGCGTCCGTCCGCGTAAAGACCATCGCTGCGGAAAGTGGCAACCTCGATTGCACCCTCTTCGCGCGGCAGCATGACCACACCAAATTGCGCGCCCACCATGAGGCTTTCGGGAAACAGGGCTTGCACGCGCTCGGGCCGCGCACTCGTAGCCACGTCGTAGTCCTTCGGCTCGCGGCCCATCACCAGGTCGCGCACGCAGCCGCCCACAAAGTACGCCTGAAAGCCCGCCTCGCGTAACTTCATCAGCACGTCCGTAGCGGATTGCAGCTTCGCCTCCATGCGTTCATTACACTTGAAAGCGCAACGCGACGCAAGGCGGGACCGGCAAGCAGCGCTTTTGCCCGAACTGCGTTACGGATCTTCGGATAAGGCCTGCGGCTCTACCGCTTGCGATTCCGTGGGGAGCGGCTTGCTGCGACCGCCGTTTCTCCCGCGTCACATTCAGGGCGCAGCAAGCAGCGCCCCTACGGCCGCCCGGAACGGCGTGGCCGCTCTGCGCGCCGGCCCCGTCATTCTGAGCCGATTCGCTGCCCTTCGAATCGCTCTGAGCGTAGCGAAGAGGCTCACGGTAAACTCCGCGAAGAATCTGCTTTTCGGCTGCGAAAACACCGCTTCAAAAAACACTTGACAAACGTAGAATATAGTACTAATAACTTAGTATGAGAACTAAGAGTACAACCTTGACGGCGCAAGAACTGGAAATTATGAAGGTGGTGTGGGAGCTGGGCAGCGCCACGGTGCGCGGCGTTTACGAGGTGCTGCTCGGGCGGCGCAAAATCGCCTACACCACGGTGATGACGATGATGAACATTCTCGAAGGCAAAGGCTACCTTAAAAAGAAGGCGGTAGAGCGCGCCTACGTTTATCAGGCGGCGCGCCCCAAGAGCCAGGTAATCAAGGCCATGCTGCAGGACTTTGTGAACCGCGTTTTTGACGGCTCCGCCGAGCCGCTGCTGGTGCAACTGGTCAAGGACCGGCATCTTTCGCAAAAGGACCTTGAGAAGATTACCCGCGCCATTCAGGAGGACCGATGACGCTTCACCAACCGTTGTGGATAACGGATCTCGCGGCGTACAGCTTTCAGGTGGCGTTGATTGTGATCGTGGGAAGCCTGTTGCCGCCGCTGTTCCGCCTGCGCGGGCCAAGGGTCCGCCTCATGTATTGGCAAGTATTGCTGGCTGCGTGCCTGCTGCTGCCGCTGATCGAGCCTTGGCGGCCGGAATTATTGCCCTTGGCAGGAATGGGAGGCCAGGTTGCGGTCAGCGTGGGTCCCGCAGTTGCCGCCGCAGGGGGATGGCCGTTTTCTCCGGCGGAGGTGGTTCTGGCCGTATTGCTCGCAGGCGTCCTATTTCGCGCAATGTGGATTTCGCTCGGCCTGCGCCGCCTGCGCGTCTACCGCGTGCGGGCCAGGCCGCTCTCAGAGAAGCTTGCCCCAGTGGAAGAGGCGCGGCGGCTTACCTCGGCTTCTCCGGCGATCTTACTTTCAAGCGAGCTGCAAACGCCGGCAACGTTCGGCCTTCTTTCTCCGGCGGTGCTGCTGCCGGAGCGCTTTTTCCAGTTAGCAGGCTCCCAGCAGAAGGCGATCATCTGCCATGAGTTGCTGCACGTAGCGCGGCGCGACTGGGCATGGAATATGGCAGAAGAATTGATCCTCACGCTGTTTTGGTTCCATCCCGCTCTGTGGTGGGTGGTGCGCAGCATACGATTGACCCGCGAGCAGACGGTGGACGCAGAAGTGGTCCGCCGGACGCAATCGCGGCAGGCATATTTGAGCGCCTTGCTCGAGATGGCGCAGCAGGATTTGGGTTGTGGGAGCGTTCCCGCTCCCCTGTTCTTACGCGAAGGTCAGCTCGCCGAGCGCGTGAGCTTAATGGTGAAGGAGGTTTCCATGTCACGGTTCAGATTGGTTGCAACGTGTTTCGCGGTTGGGGCGGCCCTCATGCTGACAGGCGCTGCCGCTCTGTGGGCTTTTCCGCTGAGGACTCCAACCCGCGCTCCGGACAAAGCGGCGATCGAATCGGGCGTTCCTGGAGGAATCGAAGGCGGAATCGCGGGCGGCACGCAGGATGCGAAAGCGGCGCATGACAGTGCGGTCACTCAGAATGGCGCCGCGGTCCATAAGGTGGATGTACGAAAGCTCAAGCGGGTCCACGTTGTTGTTCCACATTATCCGCCTCAAGCCAAAAAGGCTGGGATCCAGGGAACCGTCCGCCTTGAGGTCCTGATCAGCAAGAAAGGCGATGTTACGGAAGTAAGACTGATCAGCGGGCCGTCCGCGCTGGTTAAG
>JBOGJT010000047.1:0-6977 GCA_050745065.1 Terriglobia bacterium | reverse complement strand
CCCGTGTATTGCCCCCGGATTCCGTGCTGCCCCAGGTAAGCGACAAAATCTTTCGAACACGGCTGCGCCCCGTTGTCGCTGCGCAAGGTGAGCGAGCCTTCCAGCTTTCGTTCCGCCAGCCCGCGCTGATCGAGCGCCATGCGCACCGCCGCCACCCATTCGCTCGCCCGCGCTCGCCGGTCCAGCGTCCAGCCCACAATCTGCCGCGTGTAGCAATCCATCACCACCACCAGAAAGAGCAACTGAAAGTTGGCGAGCTGAAAGCTCGTCATGTCAATCTGCCAGCCCTGGTTCGGCTGCTCGGGCCGCATCCGCTCTACACGCTTGGGCCGTTGAGGCCGCCGCCACACCTTCGGACGGCTCAACCCCAATTCGCGCATGACCCGTCCCACCGTCTTGTGATTCACCCGCCAGCCTTCGCGCCTCAGCCGAGCGCCGATCCGCCGGTATCCGAACAGCGCCTGTCGCGGCTCGGCGCATAAAACCTTGATCCGTTCCCGCAACGCCCTCCCCCTTGAAATCGGCGCGGCTCGCCCCGGCGGCGGGTCCTGAATCTCCGCTTGAGGCTTCATCCACCGCCCCACCGTTGAGGCCGGCTCCGCAAGCGCTTCGGCTAGTCGCCGCACCGTCATCTGCCTTTCGGCCCGAACCTCTGCGGCCGCCTCGGCTACGCGCCCATTTTTTTTAATGTGCGGATGATTAAGGCCTGGTCCCCCGCCAATTGCTCCAAAGCCTCGACCCGCTGCTGCAGTTGCCCGCTGCCTGCGTCCGGTCGCCCCGCGGGTCGGCCGATGCCTTCCCGCAGCACCTGCAAGGCCCGGTCCTTCACCTTGTAGGCGTAGGTGGAACTGATCCCGTACTTACGGCAGATCTCGCCATGAGACAATTGCCCAGAAAGCAACTCCAGGCTGATTTCATACTTCTGCTCGTCGGTGAACTTCGCCACTTTGCTGATGGGACACCTCCTGGCGGCGGCCTTGGGGAGCCTAACTCCAGTCGCCCTACGGGCTCCTTCCGTTCGGCTCCCCAAGGCCATGGATTGTCTTCCATCACCCTATCAGCTGTCTCACTCCTTCAGGGGTCCAGTATGTCATCTCCCCGCTTCCCTTTCCCATACTTCCCACCTTCTTCTGCATCCACCCTCGCCGCCTCCGCCAACAGCGCCGCCAGCTCCGCTTCCAGCTTCTTCTCCGTCTCTTCCATCCGCCCGTAGCTCATCGCCTTGTGCTTGGACGCGTTCGCCTTGACCTTCGTCCCGTCCAGCGCCACGTGCCCCAGCTTCACCAGCCCCGCCGCCTGGCACAGCCTCAGCACCTGCACAAACAGTTGCGATAAGCTCTCTAAGTGCTCCTGCCGGAACGCCGCGATCGTGTCATGGTCTGGATGCTGGTCCGCCGCCAAGTATCGAAACGGCACCTCCTCATACGTCGCCCGCTCCATCCGCCGTGAACTTACCAGCCCCGTGCAGTACCCATAGATCAGCAGCCGCACCATCAGTACTGGATGATACGCCGCCAATCCCCGCCCGTCCTTGCGCTCGTAGCCCGCGTAGATGGCCGACAGGTTCAGCGTGTCCACCACCTCCGCTACGAACCGTGCCAGATGCCCTTCCGGCAGCCAGTCCTGCAGGGAGGGCGGAAGCAAAAGAGGTTGATTCAGGTCGCACGTGCGAAATTGTTTGCTCATGCGCCCATCCTACAAGCCTTCCTCCCGCTGTCAAGAAATATTCCAACGATTCCAGAAAATCACTTGCACTTTCCTCCCTACGATCCCAAGATCTATCTCCGACAGACTCCTAGCGTATTAATACGTTAGGCTTTATAACACAAAAAAAAACTCTTCAAATTTCAACTTCTATGTCGCGCACCCGGTTGATAGGTTGATAGAAATGTCTTGACATGTGAAGCGTATCATGATAGACGTTTCGCACTTCAATGAATTTACTCATCGCGCGATCACGACCGAAGCGAGGGGATCGTGGCGCGGCCAGGAGGCAAGCCATGAGACAGGAGCGCGTTGGTACCAGGATGGGAACTGCGGCGTGGATCGTCGGCTTAATTGCGTGCTGTTTGTTCGTGGTGGCGCCTTTGGCGGGCCAAACGACATTCGGGACGATCGCGGGAACCGTCACCGATCAATCGGGCGCCGTGATTCCAGGCGCTACGGTCGTGGTCGTGAACGAGGCTACCGGCGTCGAACGCAGAGCAGACACCTCCGGGGCGGGCGTTTATGCCGTGCCCGATCTCAATCCGGGAAGCTACCGCGTGAGCGTTGAAAAAACCGGCTTCCGCACCTACGAAAAGACCGGCGCGCATCTCAACGCCAACGCCACGGTTGATGTGGACGCGCGGCTCGCGGTGGCGGCCACCGGCACGGTCGTCGAGGTCACCAGCGCGAAGCCACCGCTGAACACACAGACTGGGACGCTGTCGAATGTTACCCTCCCCACTCAGTTACAGCAACTGCCTGTTATCACCCGGCAAAAGGGAGACGAAGGGTTGTATGGATACGAGCTCTACAACGTCGGCGTCAGCGACCAGCTTTGCACCGGATGCGGCATCGTCGCCAACGGCGACAGGACGGGCGGCTACCACGAACAAGCAACGGTCGACGGCATCACTGTTATGTCCGGCCTGGATGGCGGGGGAGGCAGTACGGTGCAGACCGGCATTGAAGCCACGGGAGAAGTAAGCGTGCAGCTTGCCAACGCGCCTGCGGAGTTCAGCCAGCCAGTTCAGATGACGATGGTGAGCAAGTCTGGCACAAACCAGTTCCACGGCGGCGCCTTCGAGGACTACAACGGAAACGGCCTGAACACACGCAACTTCTTTTCCAGCGGCGTTCCGTTCCGCGTCTACAATGACTTTGGAGCAAGTTTTGGGGGGCCCATCAAGCGGGACAAGACGTTCTTCTTTGGTGATTACGAAGGCTCGCGGGAATCCACGGCCGTGATCGATACGCTCAACGTGCCGCTGCCTGCCTGGCGCTCCGGCGATTTCAGCGCGCTGTCCACAACCATTATCAATCCCTATACCGGCCAGCCTTTCCCAGGAAACAAGATTCCGCCGGGCATGATCAATCCGGCCTCACAGAAGCTCCAGTTGCTTTATTTTCCTTTGCTGCCCAATTACGGCCCGGCCGGCCTCCAAGCGGGCAATTACCGGGCGTTGCTTCACCCCGGCAACAACGGTGTGACCATCTACGACAAGTTTGACACGAGGGTCGATCACAATTTCAGTGCCCGAGACGCCGTTTTCACGCGGTTCAGTTACAGCCGGATGCCGATCCACGCCTACGTTTCGCACTCTATTCCGCCTTTCGGGTTCCGCACCTCGCTGCGGGTCGCCAGTTCCGCGGTGCTTTCCTGGACGCACACGATTACGCCAAGCTTATTGAACGAAGCGCGGTTCGGATACGCGCGCGACAATAACCAGATTAAAAGCCCTGTGACCGGAAGCCAGATTCTTCAGCAAGCCGGGATACAGGGCGTGGCTACGAGTGGGATCCCAACGTATCCGTCATTTGATGTCTCGGGGCTAACCTCGCCAGGTGGCGTGCCGAATTTCGCCGGCATTGGCACCAATTTTGAGTGGACCGACAACCTGAACTGGGTTCGCGGGTCGCACTCCCTGAAGTTCGGGTTCGACGTCATTCGCGATCGGAACAGCGGCTACTATTACGGAGGCAACGTCTACGGCACATACAGTTTTACGGGCGCCTTCAGCGGCTCCCCTTATGCAGACTTTTTGCTCGGGCTTCCACAATCGACGAGCAATACTATCCCGACTCCCATCGGCCACCTGTTTTCCAACTGGTGGAGCGCTTACGCACAGGACCAGTTCAAAGTCACCCGCAACTTAACGCTCAACTACGGCCTGCGGTGGGAGGATCAGGGGCCGGCTTACGATAACCGCGGGCTGCTTTACAATTTCGACCCCAAGACCGGCGCCCTGGTTGTCACCGATCAAGGCCTGAAGCGCGTCAATCCCCAGTTCCCTACCAACATCCCCATTGTGACCGCAACGCAGGCCGGCTATCCCGCGAACACGCTGCTCGAGAACCACCTCGCCTATTTCTATCCACGGCTCGGGTTTGCCTACCGGCCGTTTTCGAGCGACCGGACCGTCGTTCGCGGCGCATATGGGATCTACGGAATGTATAACAACGTGACCGGAGACCTGGAGGGCGGGCCGTATTCGGGTGGCGAATCCTACACCAACAAGTTCGTGAACGGAACCCCTCTTTTCAGCTTTCCCGATCCATTCCAGACTTCAGGAGCGCTGCCGGCTGAGGCGGTGGGCGGCATCAACCCACACTTGGGAATAGGTTACCTCCAGCAGTGGAACCTGACCGTGGAACGGCAAATCGGTGGATTCGCGCTAGGCGCCAGTTACGTGGGGACGCACGCGGTCAATCTGCCGTATTACTACAACCTCAACCAGCCTTTGCCGGGCACCGCACCCTTCTCCGCCTCTGAGCTTGCCTATCCCGCCTACATCACGGTGTTCTGGGGCGATCACGGAGCGACAGACAAGTATAACGCCCTGCAGCTTTCCGCCAAAAGGACCTACGGCAAAAACCTGTTCCTTAGTCGTTCATTTCATAAATGCGCTAACGTATAATGTGGTTGCGAATTCGGCCCCTTAATGGCATGATATTGGGACAGAGGTCCTTGCCATGCCGAGAAGAAGTCCCTATGCGATTTCGCTCTCCGCGACAGAGGAACGCGAGCTTCGGAAGCGGTCGGCGAAATATACGTTGCCATATTTCCAAGTTGTGCGCGCCAAGATGGTCTTGCTTGCAGCCCAGGGCCTCAGCAACGATGAGATTGCTGCGAGTCTGGGCACGCGCCGCGAGGTCGTCAGCCTATGGCGAAAACGCTTCTTCGAAGAACGTCTCGCCGGGCTGGAAGAACGCCCTCGTCCGGGTCGGCCCCGGAGATTTCCCCCCAGAACTGGTCATTCAGGTCAAAGCCCTCGCCTGTGAACTGCCCGCGACTCACGATCTGCCGCTGTCCCGATGGAGTACCACTGACTTGGCTCAGTACGTTGCGCGGTCGGGTCTCGTCGCTCAGATCAGCGGCAGCACCATTTGGCGATGGCTGCACGAGGACGCCATCCGTCCCTGGCAACATCGAACTTGGATCTTCCCTCGCGACCCGGACTTTGCCCTCAAAGCTGGCCGCATTCTGGACCTCTATGAACGCCGCTGGGAGGGCCGCACGTTGGAGGATGACGAGTTCGTGATCTCGGCGGACGAGAAGACCAGCATTCAAGCACGGTCTCGCAAGCATCCCACTGAGCTTTGCCAACCCGGTCGGCCGATGCGCATCGAGCATGAGTACCAGCGTTGCGGCGCATGGGCTTACCTGGCCGCTCTCGATGTCCATCGCGCCCACGTGTTTGGTCGCTGCGAGGCGAAGGGTGGTATCGCTCCTTTTGATCGCCTGGTGGAGCAGGTCATGACGCGGCCCCCTTATAATGAAGCTCGACGCGTCTTCTGGATCGTGGACAACGGCTCGTCCCACCGGGGCTGCCGCGCTGTGGCGCGACTGCAAAACCACTATCCCAGCCTGGTTTTGGTTCACGGCCCCGTCCACGCGAGTTGGCTCAATCAAATCGAGATCTACTTTTCGATTGTTCAGCGCAAGGTCCTCACACCCAATGATTTCCCTAACCTTGCCGCCGTGGCCGAAAGACTGCTGAAGTTCCAGAGCTACTACGAATCAATCGCCAAACCCTTCGAGTGGAAGTTCACTCGCCAGGACTTGATGCAACTCCTAAACAAGATGGACTCGGTTGCGGCATAGGCCGAAAAATACGTGACCGAACTTATGAAACGACCGACTTAGCAGCGGATTTACGTGGGCAAAGGATCTCACCGACTTCCAGGATGCAACCTGTTTTGAATGCCAGAATCAGATCCAGAATGCTTACAACCGCGCCGCCGATTACGGAAACAGCGCCACCTACCCCGCTAAGAGCTTTTATGCCCAGGTGGTCTACGCCCTACCGTTCGGACGCGGCCAGCATTTTCTGGGCAACGCCTCAAAACCCGCCGACCTACTCGCGGGCGGATGGCGGATGGCCTGGATGGTGGACGCTCATTCGGGTCTGTACTTCACACCCAGCTTTGACGGCGTCGACACGTCGAACACCAATAATCCTGGCGGCCGGCCCGATGCCGTCGCCGGTGTGAGCACCAGCGCCGCCTCACAGACCATCAACCAATGGCTGAATCCCGCGGCCTTCAAAATTCCGGGTTGCCCGGACGCTACGCCTCTCTGTTCGGCTCCGGCCGACGTCGGACGGTTCGGGAACGCAGCCGTGAATGGGTTGGAGGGACCCGGTCTGACGGACGTGGATCTTTCGTTGATGAAAGATTTTCGCCTGACCGAGAGATTCACTTTGCAGTTTCGCGCGACCGCCTCGAACGTGTTCAATCACCCGAACTTCGGCTTGCCGGCATCGGACATCAGCTCTCCAGGAACTTACGGCGTGGTGACCAGCACCGCGTATGATCTCTGCGGGCAGCAGTCGCGATTTGTCGATTTCATGCTTCGCCTCCAGTTCTGACGTGCGCAGCGCTCCCTGCGGGCGGAGGGCCAGTGGGAGAGGTTAGCGAGGGTGCGGTTTTTGACTTTACCGTTGCGGCGGAAAGACTCACGGAGGAGGATAGCGGGCGGGGAGTTGCGGTTAGGGACGGCGGTGACATACATGACTCATAAATATCACACGGAACCAGCCATGCCAAGACGAATATCTACTATACATGACTACGAATAGGCATCACAATTGCGCCAACTCCCCTGGTAACAACGATTTCCGATGATTGCGGCGGGGGAGCTCAGTCGGGATTCCGGCGAAGGGTTCCTTGTGCGGGGCATCTTGCCGCCACAGGCAGGGAGAGTCCCTCACGTATCAGAAATTACAGCCCTACAGGGCAAGGTTCGGCCACGGTCCCAGGCTCCTACGGTC
>JBOGJT010000046.1:0-5221 GCA_050745065.1 Terriglobia bacterium | reverse complement strand
CCTATGACCTCTAAAAATATAATTAAACAGTGTCACCGGACCTGGCAATCGAAATCGTCTCCAAGAACGACCGCGGCGACGACCTGTTATTGAAGGTATTCCAATGCCTTGAAGCGGGGGCCAAGGCCGTCTGGCTGATGTACCCGAACACCCGCCTTGCGTACCGCTACATTCCTGGTAAACGCGAACCCGAAGTTCGCGCCGCCGAGGCCGGGGACAAGTTTGAAGAGCCTGAGCTGCTCCCTGGATTTTCGCTTTCCCTCAGCGCGATTTTAGGCTAAGACCTCCAGCCTCCGATTCATCACAACGTTCAACTCCGCGACGCTGTTTGAAGCAGACCATTCTTCTCGCCCCTGATTCTTATCTTCTGCCCTGTACTTGAGCGCGGCCAGCAAACTGAATTCACCGGACCGCTTCGCGCCGGCGCTTCTGTCCCATCGCCGCATGCTGCCTCGCGCGCTTGGCACATCGTGCGCACCGGCTTGCATGAGCCCGCGCGAGGGATGAACCGGCTGAACGTATCGCGATCCTGTCCGCCCCCGCCACGGGTATCGAGCTCGGATAGCCACATTTCATCACGGGGTGGCCTGCCCCTCAAGTATTCGTTGAAAGGAGTCCATAACCATGATCATTGGCGTCACTCACGATGCCGATGGCCGCGTCGTCGAGCGGCTGCCGGTTTCAACCAAGGTTGCCATCGGCTTGCCGCCGAATGGCGAGCGCAATTATCCCACCAAGCTGGATCATTTCGTGTTCCTGCGCAAGAAGAGGACGACCAAAGGCGTCGAGTGGGAGCCAGACCCGGAGCTGACGGACCGTTACGGGACGGACTGCCGGGCCGTTCGCATCGTCTTGATCGACGACGACATCGAGAATGTCTTCCCCACGTCTTATGCATGGTGGACGGCGGTCGAGCGCAAGTGCTGGGGCGATGGCACCCAGGCCACGCGGCGAACGGCGGAAAAGCCGGCGGGTCAACCCTGGAGGCCGTGTGGGAGCGGTTGCCCGGAATTGGCTTCGGGCGTGTGCAAACCCGGCGGCGACCTGCGGTTTGTGCTGGCGGACTTTCCCAGACTCGGAAGCGTGTGCCGGATTCATACCAGTTCGTACCGCTCAATCCGTCAAATCCATTCCGCGCTGCAGGAGATTCGGAGCTTTACCGGCGGCCGCTTGGCAGGACTGACCGCGAAACTGGTAGTCCGTCCCGAAGAGGCGGCCTATTTCGATCCCAAGGACCACCGCAAGAAGTCAACCACCATCTGGGCGCTGAGTGTGGAAGTGGATGGTCGAGACATAAAGAAGCTCGTGGCCAGCCTTACCGAGAATGCCCGCGTGTTTGTCGAGACGCGAAAGCTATTGGCGGACGGGCGAGTTCTGGAAGTGGTGGAAGACGAGGCCGAGGAAGCTTCTGAGGTGGCGGCGGAGTTCTACGGCGCTCCCGAAGCCGCACCGGCTTTCAGCGAAAAGGTGAACGCAACGGATCACACTGCGGAAACCACCCGCGCGCTAGCGCGGGGCATTGAAAAGACGGCAGTCGGTACCATCACGGGAGCGAACGCCAGTATCCCGGTGACGGCGGCCATTGATGATCCCGAGCCTCCTCAGACACCTCCTTGGGAATTAGAGGTGGATCGGGCGCCCGCGACCAGCCAGACGCCAGCCAGCGATACAAAGCCAAACGGCAAGGCCAGCGGTAGCGGCGCGCCGCCGAAGACGAGCAGGCTGCACGGCATCGTGGGAACGTTAGAACCGGACGCGAAAGGGAACACCGTCCGGCGCAATGAGCACGGCGCCCAGGCCGTCTGGCTGATGTACCCGAACACCGGCGTTGCCTACCGCTACATTCCCCGGAAGCGCGAACCCGAAGTTCGCATCGCCGACACGGGGGGCAAGTTTGAAGAGCCTGAGCTGCTCCCCGGATTTTCGCTTTCCCTCCCCGAGATTTTAGGCTAACCTCCGCTTCCACGAATATTGGAGCGTGTCACGTGCAGGCCTAAAATCTTGCAGCATGCTGACCGCTATGCCAGGTGCGCCGCGCTACCCAGAGAAGAGCTAAGAGACCGGCGCCGAGCAAAAGAATGCTGGGTGGTTCGGGCGTCGGGCTTGGCGGAGGACCGGACTGCGCACTCCAGTTGCTCGTGGCCGTCAACCCAAAACCGCCTGCCAAGTCGGTTGTATGGAACCTGGCGTCAGACCCATAAAATTGATCGCGCCGGGATTCCACGCAAACGTGCCGCTATCCGTGATGAAATCGAAATTCTCACCAGAAGAAGGCGCAAAGCCGTCGATGAAATTCAAGTGGATGATCCCATCGAACGCCCCATTCCCCGTGATGTTGAGCGAGTCGTAAGCCGTGGCGCTCGCGATAGCAAGCGTCAACGTTGCGCCGCTCGCGAGATTGAAATTCCCCGTGATGTTCATCGGTCTCGGATCGCCCGGACCCACCTTGCCGCCTGCATCCACAGTGATGTTGCTGATGAGCGTTCCGTTTACCCCGCCCAGCGAGCCGTTTGCACCCACTTCGATGTTGTTGGCCTTCATCGTGCCGCCATTGCTGACGCTTAGCTTGCCTGCGCCCTGGCCTGTGCCAATTTCGATGTTGCCCGCGCCGCCCGGCTCGTTGGCCGCCCAAAGCGACCCGGCGCCGTCCACTTTCACCATCCCCTGCGAGTTCTGCGCGCCGCCCATTGCGCCCGATTCGCTGTAGACCTGCCCGCCATTCAGCACGTCCAACTCGCCCGTGCCGCCATCGCCGACCTTGCGCGCACCAAATTCCCTAATAGGGGTCCAGGCTACAACTCTACAAAACTTCATGTGGCAGGTTGCGCGCCCGGTCTTTCGCCGAGGTCGTTGTCGCGTCTACATCGCTCGGCATTCAAGAGGCTCCCCCACCGGGATGGTCTCTGTTTTGCAACGCACGATAAGGAGGTGGAAATAAGAATATCGCGTGCGGAATGTCATTGAGTACCGGAATTGTGTTCACGAGTGTGACTTCTGAGCAGTTTTCGAGGGGACTTCTGCCCTAACGAGCCCATAAACGGGCTCGATAAAGTGAATTCTCGCATGACTGCTCCCGTGCGCCAAGAAGCGCAAGAATATGAGATAATTATCTTAAAAACAAGGAAAATATTCTTGACATTTCTCTCGTAGGTGATATTATCCTTGCCGACTGCTAAAGAGGGCTGTTCATACTGCTCAAAGCTGTTTACGGGTGCGCTGGGGCTTCCGATGAAAAACAAATGCCGGCTGTTCACGGGTTGAATCTGATCCAGGTGAAGTCAGCACCGTCTTGGAGACCTCAAGTGATGATTTTTTCGCGCCGTGACCTTCTGAGAGATTCTGCGCTCATAGGGTTGACCGTTCTTTGCGGAAAGAGTGGTTCGGTTCTCTTCGCGCGGGAACCACAACTCCAATTCCCCATTAAGCCCAGCGATCGTATAGCACTAACCACATGGGCATTCCGTGCATATATGGAGAGCCCCAATAACCGCGATCGAGATCCAAGCAAGCCGGGGATGGACATACTGCAGTTTGCGAAAATGGCAATCCAGAAATTTAATATACACAGCATTAATCCGCTCACCGCCCATTTCACGTCAACCAAACCGCAGGATCTTCACGCGCTGCGGGACGAAGTAACCAAAGGGGGGTCGCGATTTGTCGATCTGGGCTTGGGGCACGGGAACTTTTGGGATCCCGATGCCTCCAAACGGAAGGTCGCCATCGAGTATGGCAGTCGATGGATCGACAACGCAATCATCCTAGGGTCTCCGAGCGTACGCCAGCACCTTGGAGGTACTCGTGGCGTGAAGCCGAATGTCGATCTCGCAGCGCAGAGCTTGGGGAAGCTGGCAGACTACGGTGCCAAAAAGAATATTGTCATCAATCTTGAAAACGACAGCCTTGTCAACGAAGACCCGTTTTTTATTGTCGGGATCATTGAAAAGGCAGGCAATCCCTATCTGAGAGCGCTGCCGGATTTCGGAAATTCCATGTTGAAGGGTGCCCCTGCCTATAACTACCGCGGTCTTCAAGCCATGTTCAAGTATGTTTTCAACATGGCGCACGTTAAAGATGAAGTCATTTCAACCAATGGGATTGTCTATAAGATCGATATGGGTAAGGCGTTTGGCATCGCAAAGGCCAGTGGATATCGAGGTTACTTTTCGATGGAGTTTGATACCCCGGGTGCGGATCCGTTTGAAGGAACCCGGAGGCTGGTCAACGAGACTTTACATCATCTTTCCTAATTAGACGTTCGCTCCTCGGTGAGCTTCGTTGTTGCGTGCGAAGGGTACTGGACCTTCCGAGGCGGAAGTGTACATGCAAAAACTCAGAGCACCGCGAATAGCGGCCACCCTCCCAAGGGCGCTCCTGCCTCAATTGCAAGGCACACTGCGCAAGATTATTTCATGAAAAATCGAAGGTGGAAGATCTATGAAATGAGCACCAATGGCCTTTGGGATCGTAATGATACTCTTTGCTTCGACCACTGTGGTCTATAGCAATGAGGAAAATGAGAACACGATCCTGAGAATACGGGTCCCGGTGATGTAGGGGAGGGAATTACGGACACTAAGAATGACGGCAAGGGAATTACCCGCAGAACTTTCGTGGCACAAGCCGGAGGCGCTTTGCTCGCCGCATCCAGCGCTGGGATGACGGCTCGATCCTACGCTCGGATCGTTGGGGCAAATGACCGCATCCGTTTGGGACAGCTCGGCTGCGGCGACTGCGGGGCAAGTCATGTCCACATGGTGTACCTGGCATCCAAAAAGGCGCCGGTGGAGACGGTTGCGGTGTGTGACTTGTGGAGCTTAGCCCGCGAGCGATGTGCGGCGCAGGTGAAAAGACTGTTTAATCTGGAGTCGCAGTCGTACCAGTACCCTGAACAGTTGCTTGCCAGGAAAGACATCGATGGCGTCATGATAGCGACCGCAGACTTTCAACATGCCAAGCTCTGCGCTCAAGTCGTCCGCGCCGGAAAGGATTGCTACGTCGAAAAGCCCTTCGCCAACGTGCTGGAGGATGCCAAGGAAGGTCGCGACGCGGTGAAGGGCTCAAGGCAAGTAGTCCAAATGGGCACACAATATCGTAGCGAGCCCTATCACGTGGCAGTTCGAGATATTATCCGCTCAGGGCGGATCGGCAAAATCGTGAAAATCGAGCAGGAATGGGACTGTAACCAAGAGCGGTGGCGGTACCGGAAGGACGATGCGGG
>JBOGJT010000045.1:0-19818 GCA_050745065.1 Terriglobia bacterium | reverse complement strand
TTAAAACGTCACGCAGGCTTATCCCAAGCCTCGATACACGTAAATCATCCTTTGCCCACGCCGCGGGTGGCGCGTCTTCCGGTATAATCAGAAATCCGGATAATGCCGTTCGTGTTTCCCGGTAAACGCGTATGCCTGTAGCGGCGGAAGTTCAAGCGAAATACGAAATGGTGGTTGGGCTGGAAGTGCACGTCCAACTGCTCACGCGGTCGAAGATTTTTTGCGGCTGCTCGACGGAATTTGGCGGCGCACCGAACACGCACACCTGTCCGGTATGCCTGGCGCTGCCCGGCGCGCTGCCGGTGTTGAACCGCGACGCGGTCACCATGGCCCTGAAAGCGGCGATGGCGCTCAACTGCACCATCAATCCGCGCTCCGTGTTCGCACGCAAGAATTACTTTTATCCTGACCTGCCCAAGGGCTACCAGATCTCCCAATACGACGAGCCGCTCGCCGAGTTTGGCTGGCTTGAGATCGAGCTCGATGGCCCGCCGAAACGCATCGGCATCACACGCGTGCACATGGAGGAGGACGCGGGAAAGTCCTTGCACGAGGGCTTCCCGGATTCGGACCGGAACTCGTATATCGACCTTAACCGCTCCGGCGTTCCGCTCATTGAGATTGTCACGGAGCCGGACATGCGCTCGCCCGAAGAAGCGCACGCCTTCGTCTCGGCTCTCCGTACGCTGATGCTCTATCTCGAAGTCTCCGACTGCAACATGGAGGAGGGTAGCCTGCGCTGTGATGCCAACGCCAGCGTGCGGCGGACGGGCGCGGACGCGTTGGGGACGAAAACCGAAGTGAAGAACCTGAACTCATTCCGCTTCCTCGAGCGCGCGCTGGGCTACGAAGCCGCCCGGCAGATTGCGCTGATTGAGTGCGGCGGTGAAGTGACGCAGGAAACGCGCCTGTGGGACAGCCGCGAGCAGCGTACACATGGGATGCGTTCAAAAGAGTCTGCCCATGATTACCGCTACTTTCCCGAACCCGACCTGCTGCCCCTTGTGGTGAGCGAAGCGTGGAAAGAGGAAGCTCGGCAGGCAATGCCAGAGCTACCCGCCGCCCGGAAGCAGCGCTTCAAGCGAGATTATGCCCTAGCCGGTCAGGACGCTGCTCAGCTCACGAGCTCGAAAGCTCTCGCCAGTTACTACGAGGACGTGGTGAAAGCCGGCGCCGATCCCAAGCTCGCCGCAAACTGGGTGCTGGGCGAGCTGCAGTCCCTGCTGAACGAGACAAGGAAGGAAATCTCCGCTTCGCCGGCGCCAGCGGAGGCGCTTGCAGAATTGGTGCGCCTCATCAGAGACGGCGAGATTTCCGGCAAGATGGGCAAAGACATCCTGGCTGAAATGTTCGCCACATCGCGGAGCGCCTCCGCTGTGATGGCGGAAAAGGGCCTCGAACAGATCAACGATCGAGATCAAATCGCCGCGGCGGCGCGCGAGATTATCTCGAGCAACCCCAAGCAGGCAGCGCAATACCGCAGCGGCAAGACAGCGACGCTCGGGTGGTTCGTCGGCCAGGTCATGAAGGCTACGCACGGACAGGCTAACCCACAATTGGTACAGGACGTTTTGAAAAAGGAACTTTCATCGTAAACCGGAATGAAAGAGGTGAACCGTGCTGAACGCTGGCGATAAGGCGCCGTCTTTTTCCCTGCTTTCGGACGGGGGCGAGAAGGTAAATCTCCGGGAGCTGCTGGATAAAACACTGGTCCTCTACTTCTATCCCCGTGCCGATACGCCGGGGTGTACGAGCGAGGCGAATCAGTTCCGCGACGCCAAGAAGGAATTGGAGCGCGCCGGAGCACGCGTGGTGGGCGTGAGCGCCGACAGCGTGGAGGATCTGCAAAAATTCCGTGATAAGTACGCGCTGAACTTTCCGCTGCTATCCGATCCGGATCACGTCTCGCTCGAGGCCTACGGTGTGTGGCAGGAAAAAAACATGTACGGGCGCAAAAGCATGGGCATCGTGCGTACCACGTACGTCATCGGCACGGACGGCAAGGTGAAGCAGGCGTTCCCCCGCGTTAAGGTGGATGGCCACATTCACGAGGTGCTGGCGGCGCTGAAGGAGTAGGCCGCCGCCAAACCGCTTTGCCTGAGCAAAAGCGGAGCCTTGCAGGTACGGCTAAAAGGACTCATTTTCTGGCGCGAGCGAGCGTACTGTGCAGGTTCAGTGGCTTATAACGGCATAACATATCCCCGCGTTGCTCCATCATGGAACATGTTTTCCTCTTTGCTGTATATACAATAGCCCTCACAACAACCCGCAAATCGGCCGCTAGCCCGCGGCTAACTTCAATCTGTTCAAGCACAATCAACTTTGGCTCTCCGCAACCCGAACGTCGGGCTTATTGAAGCCGGTGGTCCCAAGTTTGGATGGACAATTGCCTTAAAGGGGGGGGCGAGACAGTGAGCGGCGCGATTGGCGTGCGGGGGCTTCGCCGTGAATCAGAATTCAGAGGTTCGGAGGGACAAAAAACATGGACGTTCAATTGAGGAGCCGAAAACTTGCGATCCGCCAGTACCTGCGGACGGCATACACCGATGAACGGCTGGCGTGGCTGCTGGCTCATGCGCGGAGCGGAAAGCTTACCTATCAGTCCTGCTGCTGCCTGATCGGCGCGGCCACGGCGGAGCACTCGCTGCAAGCGAAGAGCGACGTCAACCTGCCTGCGGCGGCGCATTACCATCTTGCCAGAAGGTTTGTGGGGGCGCGGGAAGCGGAACAGGCGTATTGGGAGATGGGATATCTTGGCGAATCGCGCTCAGTCCAATCGAGCGATGATAGCCGCCGCCACCGCCTGATCCCAATGATTCTCTCGGAGATGCGCCAACGCGCGCACGCCAGGAACCGCGTAGCGGACACGCAAGCCCTGAGTCTGATCGAGACGTGCCCGAAGTAGTCGAACGATTCCAAAATGCGAAGGCCGGCGCTGACCTTCCGGCCTTTTCTCTATTGCTTTTGACCCAAGAACGCTCATCAACGGGTTCGGACCCCTACAGCCCCACATCAGCGAATAGCTTTCAGCCATACCCGCGCGCCGTCCGCGGGAACAAGCCTCATCCGCTCGTTGTAGCAGCGCGCCCACCGCGGCAGCCATAGATTATGCGTGCTGCCATCGCCCGGCTGAACCTTACGCTCCTGCAACCGTCCTCAGCGAAGCAAAATCAATCCCGTGCGGAAATGCTGAGCCGCTCACGGCCGTGACAGCGGACTGCGTTATTGGGTGAGGAGTCCCGCGACGGCCTGCGGAGTGGCGCCGGCCCTAGCCCAGCCCGCGCTTGCCCCCAACCCCTGGCCCACCACCGCCGCCCGGTCTTCGCGGTAAAACGCCAGCTTGGGCGAACGGGCATTCAAGTCCACGGTGACCACGTCGCCAAGCTGTATCTGAGAGGTAGCGAGCAGGTTTGAGATGGGGAACACCAAGTGGCGCTCAATGGCCCTCTTCAGGTGGCGCGCGCCAAACTTTGGATCGGTTCCTTCCGCCAGCAGGAATTCGCGCGCGGCGTCGGTGCACCGGAAGATGAAAGGCCTGTCTCCGGCCGACTGTATGATCCGTTCCTGCACGCGCTCAAGCTCGATCGTGAGAATCTCCGCCATATGCCGGGCCTGCAGGCTGCGGAAGACGATGACGCGATCGAGCCGGTTCATGAATTCCGGCGAAAACTTCCGGCGCGCCGCTTCCGACGCGGTTCTATAGATCTTCTGGTCCAGCTCGGGATCAATTTCGTGGGACGTTGCGGCAAATCCCAAGCCCCCCTCCACCAATTTAGCCATCTCCTGCGATCCCAGGTTCGAGGTCATAAAGATCATGCAACGCGAGAAGTCAACCCGCTGATTATCGCCCAGCGTCAACGTCGCCTTGTCCAGAATCCCCAGCAGAAGCTGCCAGAGGGAATCGCTGGCCTTTTCGATCTCGTCGAACAGAACGAGCGAGAGCTTCAGGGACTCCGTATGTTGCTGGTCGAGCGCTTCCTGGGTGATGAGCGGGTGGGTCTCTCGATGGCCAAGGTATCCGGGTGGCGACCCGATCAGCTTGGAAATTTCGTGGCTGTGCTGGAACTCAGCGCAATCAATCTTGAGGACGGCGCGCTCGCTGCCTAAGAGAATACCGGCTGCGGCCTCCACCAACCGAGTCTTCCCGGAGCCTGTGGGGCCGAGAAGGAGTAGGTTCGCCAAGGGCCGCCCTGGCGCCGCTATCCCGGCGCGAAAGACCTGATAGATTCTCGCCAATTGCCGCACGGCGCGATCCTGGCCTACCACTTTCCTACGAAGACCGTCTTCGAAGTCCTGGACATCGCCGCTTCTACGCTCGGGATCAAGCAACACTTGGTTGTTCATCACGCCCTCCTGCACGAGCCGTTGTGAGTACGTCTCATACCGGGTTCCGCGATTGTTCAAAGCACTTCAATTGCCAAACGGGGTAAAAGACTATCCACCAAACATCAGGTTTTTGAACAACCGACAGATAATACGCGTGTTATCCGTAAATGCAAACCGTACTCCAATGGGCTTCGAGAGGCCGGGATGAACCAAATCGGGAATAGGAATGGCTTTGACCGGGAATACCAATTGGTGCGAGGCGTGGTCAGGTGGCCGAAATCAGCCGCGGTGGGACCGTCGATAGCTTAGCGGGCACCCCAGTTGAAGCGAACGCCGGCGCGCACGAGGACGGGCGGACCGAGTTCCGCGTAGGGCACACGGGCGACCTCGTAGCGCTGGCCGGTAACGTTTTCTACCGCCCCGTAGATTTCAAAGAGGCGGCCAATGGCGCGGGAGGCGGTGAGATCGAGCGTAAAAGCAGCCCCTAAGGGGTATTGGTTGAGGTCGTCGTCGTACTGAACGCCCGTGTAGCGTCCCTGCAACGCGAACGTCCCGAGCCGTGATTTCGAGTAGCGTGCCTGAAGCGTGAATGCCTGCCGGGGAATTTGAGGTACGTCGAGACCTTGCAACGCCGTGTTAGCAGGAAAGCTCAACACGGTGGCGTCTGCAAACTGATATCCGCCGGAAAGGATAAAATTTGGCCGTACGCGCTGCTCCATCTCAATATCGATGCCACGCGACCGCGTGCTGCCGAGGTTCTGACGCTGATTCGTAATCAGCGAAGGTGTGGAGGTGAGCGTCACGTTCTCAATCGGCTGGTTGATCTGGTTCCAAAACAGCGAGGCGTGCAGGCGAAAACGTCCGCCCGCCGCAACAAAGGCCGCGCCCGCTTCCGCGCCGTTGAGGCGCTCGGCGCCCAAGGAGCTGTTGGCGAGCGTAAGCACGTTTCCCACTCGAAAAGGTCGGTACAGCTCGTTGAGCGTGGGCGCGCGGAAAGCCCGGAAGGCCGCGCCATAAATTGAGACCGTGGAGGTAACCTGGCGCAGCAGCGAGAGCCGGGGGCTGAATGCCGATTGCGTCCGGGGCGTGAAGTAGTTCACCGTCGCCGCACCCGGCGTCGCGAGCGGGCGCGTGGTGGACAAGGCGTCAAAATTACGCCAGCGGTCAAAGCGGGCGCTGGCGGTGAGCATCCATCGCGGTGCGAACCGGAAAATGGCTTCCGCGTAGATGCCCTGCGTGCCCTGCGTTCCGCCCGCGCCGGTGGCAGACTTCTCTTCCCCCTGCGTAAAGTGCAACTCGTTGCTCGAGCCGCGAACGTCTGCACCTTCGAACCCGGCTACCCAGGTTTGGCGCGCGCCCCAATCCCGCGCCCATTTCACCGAAAAGCCAGCTTCCTGGGCGGGCACGCGCTGCAAGTCCACGAGCGATTCGCTGTTCCGGGAAGGAGCGATGGCGGAGAAGTTCTGGTCGAAAAGCTGCGCTTCTCCGTAGCCGCGCAGAGTGAACGCGCCGGCGGATGCGGATTGCCAGTCAAGCCCAGCCGTCAGCCCGCGCAGGTGGGTGCGATTCGTTTGCAGCGGCGTGCCGTTCTTGCGCGCCTCGCCTAATACCGAGCCGCTCAGAAAAGCGCGCACGGTATTCGAAAACTGGCGGTCTAGAGTCAACACCGCAACCGTGTGCTTCGATCCCGCGGCCGTATCCACCGCGCCGCGCTGATCCGCAGGAACGAGCACGTAGCCATCGGTGTTAAACGCCTCCGCGCTCAATTGCGCGCCCCATCGCCCCCACTGCGTGTTGGACCAGAGCGAGGCGTCAGGGGTGTTCTCGTTTCCGTACGACGCGTCGAGAGAAACTTCAGACCGCGCCGCCTGGCGCGTGAGGATGTTAATGACGCCGCCCATCGCATCGCTGCCGTAAAGGTCAGACGCGCCGCCTTCCGCCACCTCCACGCGGCCAATCGCGGCGCGCGGCACGCGGTCCCAATAAACCCAGCCGCCGAATGGATCATTCAGAGGGATTCCGTTTTCAAGCACCAGTGCGCGGCTTGCGCCGCTCGCCCCCACTCCTCGCAGCGAAACGCCCTGCGTGGTGGGATTCGCCACCCGGCTGCCCGCGCGTCGAAAAAGCGAGAAGCCTGGAATTTGGCGCAGCATGCCATCCACCGTGAGTGCAGCCGTAGCCGCGATCGCGGGCGCGGAAAGCACAGCCACGGTTCCGGCCGTCTGGCTAACAGCCGTGCTAACGCGATTCGCTGTGACGGTGACCTGTTGGGAGACGCTCGCAACCCGAAGGACGATCACCAAGGTTTCGTGACGGCTGGCGTTCCAGGGTCGCGTCACGGAAGCGAACCCGCTGGCCTCGACCGTGATCGTGCCGTGGTCGGCGGCGCCGCGAATCGTAAACCGGCCTTCGGCGTTGGTGGTCGCGGACGCAGTGTGCGTGCCCGTACGGACCGATACAGTGGCTCCGGCGATTGCTCTGCCGTTTGCGTCACGCACGACGCCTTGGATGCTGGGTGCTGCCGGAAGCTGGGCAGCGCAGCCGAGCGCGAACATCAAACAGAAGAGAACCGTTCGCACGGCGTACGCTGGATGTTTTCGATGGCGGCAGCTAAACCTCACTCAGACATGATATGGGAATTCCCGCGCCACGACTATCCTCAGTTTCGCGCTATACTGCGTCCGGGCGGCGGCACGTGGACTTACACCCCTTCCGCTGGTGGCGCATACATTGCTTTGACTGTATGCGCCAGAGCGGGTAGCGAGTAGCGCAGAGTTTCGCATTTTGAAACTCTGCGGCTTTTATCTTCGCGGGTGGCGCAGACATCGTCCTGTGATGTCTGCGATGCGAAGCACTATAGCATCGGGTTCATCGACAATGAGGTGGCATCATTGAGCGGGTAGCGCGGAGTTTCGCGTTTTGAAGCTCTGCGGCTTTGTTTCTGGCACACCACGGACACAAGCCGCGGAGTTACAAAACAACTCCGCGCTACTCACCTCAAACCCCCCACTGTTTAGCGGGTAGCGGGTAGGTTTTATTGCGGGTATTGTTCTCCGAACGGGTTACAAAGCTATAATTCGTTGCATGTCGCGGCTGCGCCGTCTGGTCTTGTCAGACCGATTCTTCTTCATTTCGTGCCGGGTTCATCGCCTGCGGCGGAATATGAGCGAATCTGGATTTTCTTGTCTGGCTGAGGTTGTGCTCGAACGCCGGGCGACCCATCGATTTCTGGTAACCGCGTGGGTCTTGCTGCCCGACCACTGGCACGCGATCATCGGCCCGCCCTCTCCACTCACCATTTCAGGGATCATGGAGTCGATCAAAGTGAGCTCGACCCGGCTGATCAATCGCGCTCGCGGAGAACGCGGCGTGCTGATGCAAGGCCGGTTCTTTGATCGCGCGCTGCGTACGGTGAAGGAGTATAACGAGACGGTAGAGTACATTCATTGGAATCCGGTGAAGGCGGGCTTGGTACGGCGGCCCGCGGAATGGAAATGGTCGAGCGTACACGACTACACGGGGAGCGTGAACGCTCCGGAGGCGGACGGCAGCCCGATTCCGGTGGACCGAATTTTGCTACCGTGCGATCCGCGGGCGCGAATCTAACCAAGAGCCGCAGAGTTTCAAAATGCGAAACTCTGCGCTACTTCTTTTTGGTCGCGGATGGCGCAGACATCTTTTCATAGTCTCGTCGCCAAGGCCGCGGAATTTGACTTGGTACTGCCAGACGTATTCGTTGAAGTCGCGCGTGGGAACGCGCGGCGACCCGGCTTCGAGCATGAGCACTTCGACGCCCCGCTCCGTCAGTTCCTTCGCCACCCAGCCCCCGCTCGCGCCGGAACCGACGATCAGAACGTCGTGGATTTTATTCAAAGCCTCGATACCTCCAATTCAGCATCGTCGCAAGCTAAACCCAGCGGTCGAACCAATCCATCATGAGCTGTTGGGCGCGGGCCGGAAATTTGTGCGGCCCGTCGTAGGTGTAGGTTGTAAAGCGCTCGGGCTTTCCAATGGCTTCGTAGCAGCGCGCAAGGTTTCGATAAGCGGCCTTAACGCCGTTGGGCGGGAAAAGGGGGTCCTCGGTGCCGTTTATCACCATCAGAGGATTAGGCATCGTCAGCAACCCAACGTCGGGATAATCCAAATACTTGAAAAGTCCGGGGACATTCCCGGCCCAAATCGTATACTTGACAAACCAGGGAACAATTTCGTGGAACGAAGTCATCCAGCCTGCAATGCAGGCGGCTTTGATTCTCGGATCAAGGCCGGCAAGAAAGTTAGTTCGCCATCCGCCCACCGAAAGACCTGTGCAAGCAACTCTCTTGATGTCGACTTCGGGCCGCGTCGCCAGGTAATCGATGGTCCGAATATCGTCCCAGCAAGTGACGCCGGCCCAAGTGATGCCCACGTCCTGAAGGTTCCGGTTCACCAACCACTCGTCATCTCCGTTGCGTTGGTTAATCTTATCGACCACTTCGGCTGATTCCACCTTTGACCACGTATTGATTCCCTGGGCCAAATCCGAGTCCAGAACCAGCCGGCGCTCGCCAAAGTAATACATGTCAGTGACCATCACCGCGTAGCCGTGCCGCGCCAGCGTAATAGGGAAACTCAGCCCGTCGTAACGCCGCTGTCGAAACGCCGTCACAACGGGATTTTCATGCTCGATTTCAACGATCTTCTCTTTGCCGTAATAGTAGAACCCGCTGTGATCGTGCAACGCCACAACCGCTGGCACCGGAAACTTCGCGCGCTTGGGATATAAAAAGTATGCAGGCACTTCGATGTCAGGCGTGGTATGAAAGTGCAAATATTCCCGGATATAGTCTCCCTTGTCCACTTTCTCCAGAATGCGCGCTTGAGGGTCGCACGGCTTGGGGCGATAGAGCAGTAAATCAAAGACCTTGGTGCGGGCCTCAGCTTTCCAGGCTTCCAAATCCTTCGGCCGGACTTTCAGAAACGCCATGCTTTGCGGCGCCTCATCTTGCATCTTCTTAATGAAGGGGTACAGGCTGCCGAGCGGCGATCCCTTCCATTTCTCATTTCGGTCGGCCTGGATCATGGCCAGCTTTCTCGCGAGTTGATTCGAGTTAACCCCTTGGCCCGTTGGCGAACCCGTCAAGGCAGCCGCTCCCACGGCTGAGAGAGCGCCTCCTGCTCCGAGGACTCGCAAGGCGCTCCGCCGGTTTATGCGTTGAGACTCGATCATCGTTTTTCCTCCAGCACACTCCTGCTCAGCGACGCCCCCGTCATGACCAGCCGGAGGCCGGGACCTTTCCATGCAGGCTTAGAATTCGAGAAGCTCTACGTATTTTTTATCTCTGCCGCGACCACAAGGCGTGGAGTTACAGAACAACTCCGCGAGTGGCGCATACATTGATTTATATGTATGCGCCCAAGGTTCTTCTGAGATATGCTACCGCGGTGCGGCAGCGGCATTATTACGGCGAGAACCATCTACACTACCTGAGTGCGAGCATCGATCGCCGCGTCCGGGCCTTTCGGGCCTTTCGGGCCTTTCGGGCCTTTCGGGCCTTTCGATCTGTCCGCACGGGTGCCTCAGAGTTGTTCCCGGCACTCGACCTGAAAGAACGAGAAAAATCCTGCTCAGGAAACGCGCTTAGCGGGTTCAGCCGAGAGCGCCAACGCGCGCGTCTTCTTCGCCGGCGTAAACACCGAGTTCCGCGGCGGGGACGCCCGGGGGTTCGCGGAGCACCGCGTAACGCGCGATAACGTAGCCGAGCACTGTGGCGGCGAAAACGTCCGAAGGAAAGTGGGAAAGCAGGGTGATGCGCGAGAAGCCGATGACCCCCGCAAGGATGTAGGCCGTCCACGGCGCCCAGCGGTGATGGCGGTAGCGGATGGCAAAAACCGTGGCGATCGAGATGGCGGCGATCATGTGGCCGGAGGGAAAACTGCCGTGTCCGCCGTACCAGGTCCCCTTATCCTGAAACCAGGTGTCGAGGAGGGATCCGTACTGTTGAACGTCTTGCGGGCGCACGCGGCGGTCAATTCCCTTAAGCACCTGCGTGAGCAGCTCGGCGCTGAGAATCGCCTCGAAGGCTAGAAAAAACGTCTGCCTCAGATAGTCATCCCTTCGCACCAGGCCCATGAGAAGCGCCGCGATCATGACGATCCACATCGCTGCCGCGGCGTGATTACCGCTAACGATTAGGTTAAATCCGGAAAACGCGCGGGTATGGCGGAAAAACGCCGGATCGCGCGGGTCAATCAGGATTAGAAGGCTAGTCGCAGCCAGAAAGAGGAGAGTGGGACGCAAGTACCTTCCGTGCCATAAATGGCGTGGAAACGTCCAGATCGCGACTTGGTCCTTCAGCACTTTGCGAATGACGCTGAAGAGCCGCGCCGAAGCGCTCGCTCCGTTGGTGCTGGAAAAATGTCCGGCGCGATCCTGCGGAGGCGGATTACGTTCGTTGGTTGTTCTATTTCCGGTGGGTGGCGCGCCGTCTGATTGCGTGGCGGTGCGGCGCCTTGCGAGCCGGTTGACCAGGGGATCAAGCACTTCCCGATTCTAGACGACGGCCGGACTGCCTGCAAGCGGAATGTGGCGAGGGTAGAATGGGCTTGGTAAGGGGCGCGGCGGCCTTTTGCACCGCGATTGCGGGCAGCATTGCGAGCTTGCGTCATATCGGAGGTAGCGGCGCCGGTGGTGAACTTTGGCCATCGGCAACTGCGCGCCAGTAACTTGGACGCGAAGAGCGCCACTCCAACAAAAGGTCGTGTTTCTAACGCCAGGTTGGTTGTCCCGGCGCTGCGGCAGGCGCGCGTGCCTTATTAAGCTGCGATGAGCGTGACAGTTGACAAAACGTTGAAGCCCACGTTCTAATAAGCAATTGCGGTGATTCGACCGAAGCGGAGAGACGTGTGTCAACATACATGCAGGGGCGCAAACGGGGGCGGGTGCGATGGGTTTTGATTAACGCAGAAGGCTGGCCGCTAGGCCGGCTGGCGGCGCGGGCGGCGATGATCCTGATGGGAAAAGACTGCGCGGACTTTACACCGCACGAGGATCACCGCGACGGGCTCATCATCGTGAATTCCGAGAAGATCGTTTTCACCGGGCGTAAGCTCGATCAGAAATTGTACCGGCGCCACTCGGGATATCCAGGCGGACTCAAAGAAGTGACGGCCCGCAAGCTAATGGAGACGAAGCCTGAAGCGGTGATTCACGAGGCGGTCCGAGGGATGCTCCCAAAAACCCGGCTTGGAGACCGGATGGCCGCTCGCCTTAAGGTTTATGCAGGGCCTCAGCATCCGCACGCCGTGCAGAAACCCGTGGACGCGGACCTTCGCCGGAAGCGCTTTGCTGCGGCGGCATCTTAACAGGCGGGTTTGTGGCGAGCGCTCGCGCCTCCGGCGCGGCGGCGGTTCGAGGCCGCTTGAACCAAAAATCATAACGGGTGGATAAAGGAGTCGGGGTGGAAGAGACAGTTCAGTATCGCGCAACCGGACGTCGCAAGCGGGCAGTGGCCCGGGTGTTTTTGCGGCCCGGCGGCGGAAACATCGTGGTGAACCGGCGGCCGCTGGAAAATTACGTGCCCTCGGCGGCGCTGCGCGTGGAATTGCAGCAACCCTTCGCGGCGACTGAAACCACGGGGAAGTTTGACGCGCTCATCCTCCTGCGCGGCGGCGGGCTGCACGGACAGGTGGGCGCGGCGCGAATGGGCATCGCACGCGCGCTGCTGGTTTTCAATCCGGAGTTGCGATCTTCCTTGCGCAAGGCGGGGTTTCTGACGCGAGACCCGCGCGGCAAGGAGCGCAAGAAATACGGACAAAAGGGCGCTCGTAAGAAGTTCCAGTTCTCCAAACGGTAATGGCACTGATGGCTCAAAAGTGACGGACCGCAAGGCTCCTTCCCGCGCCGCCGTTTCGAATCTCTGCTTGGAAACTTATTCGATACATTTGAAGGCGGGCTTGGGCGCCCATCCGTTAACGTCTTTCACAGGTACTTTCCTTTAGGAGGAGCATTGGCAACTATCAGCATGAAGGAGTTTCTGGAGGCGGGAGTTCACTTTGGCCACCAGACCCGGCGCTGGAACCCCAAGATGAAGGAATACATTTATGGGGAGCGCAACGGAATCTACATTATTGACCTGCAGAAGACGCTTAAGCTTTTTAAGGACGCCGCAAAATACGTCTCGGACGTGGCCGGCGAAGGAAAGAACCTGCTCTTTGTGGGTACGAAGCGCCAGGCGCAGGAGGCGATCTCTGAGGAGGCCGGGCGCTGCGGGATGTTTTACATCAACCACCGGTGGCTCGGCGGCCTTTTGACCAATTTCGCCACGATTCAGAAGTCGGTGCAGCGTTTGAAGGAACTGGAAGAAATGAGCCGGGACGGCCGCTACGACCTTCTCCCGAAGAAGGAGGTGTTGCGGCTCGAACGCGAGCGGAAGCATCTGGATTACAACCTGGCTGGGATTAAAGATATGCCGGGGTTACCCGACGCGCTGTTTGTGGTCGATTCGAATAACGAGCACATCGGCGTGAAAGAAGCGCACAAGCTGGGCATTCCGGTGGTGGCCATTGTGGATACAAACTGCGATCCGGATCTGGTTGATTTTGTGATACCTGGCAATGATGACGCGCTGCGGTCCATCCGCCTGTTTACCTCGCGTATTTCCGACGCCGTGCTCGAAGGCCTTCACGCCGCAGAAGCCAAGCGGCTGGAGGAGGAGAAACAAGCGGCGGAGCGGATTGCAGCTGAACTCGAGGCCGAGCGCGAGCGGACGGCGATTGAGGCGCGGCACTCGGAGCGGGTCCCGGGTGGCGACGCTGAGGCTGAATTGAATTACTTCGAAGCCGAGCAGGTTCTTCCGGCCACTGTGGCCGCCGCTGAGGAAGTGGAAGATGGCCGGGTGAGGGTCCCGAAAATCCGGCGCAAGGCGGCCGGCGGCAAGGGGCGCGTCGAAAAAGACGGCGAAGCGGAAGACCAGCCTGGAGCAGATCTCACCTAAGTTCCCCAAGTGGTCGCACACAACTCTCGCCGAAATGTGGATCGTGGATACGGCGGCAAGTGCCCGGCCTGCGCTACCCCTATGTAACCGATTGATAATGATACGGTTGGCTCGGCGATGGGCCGCCGCCTTGTGCGGGCCGGTAAGGCTTAGTCTCACTCAGACCCCTCCGCTGTTGGGCAATTTATGCTTTTTTCATTCGCCGCGTGACGCGCGGCCGGGAGGACACAAGACAGAATGAGTATTTCAGCGGAATTGGTGAAGAAACTGCGAGAGATGAGCGGCGCCCCGATGTTGGAATGCAAGAAGGCGCTCGAAGCGACGGGGGGGGACCTGGAACTCGCCTTCGCGGAGCTACGCAAGCGCGGGCAGGCGGCGGCGGCGAAGAAGGCGGGGCGCGTGGCAGCGGAAGGGCTGATTGGCGTTTACATTCATCAGGGGGCCCAGATTGCGGTGATCGCCGAGTTGAACTGCGAAAGCGACTTCGTGGCGCGCACGGACGAATTCAAAGAACTCGCACATGATATTGCGATGCACATCTGCGCGACGGATCCCAAGTTTATCCGCAGGGAGGACGTTGACGCGGCTACGATTGAGGCCGAGCGGGCCATTTTGCGCGAGCAGGCCGCAGCGTCCGGGAAGCCCGCAGCGGTCCTCGAGAAGATGGTGGAAGGCCGCCTGGGGAAGTTTTACGAGGAGAATTGCCTCTACGAACAGCACTTCATCAAGGACGCGGCCGCGTCGCAGACGATCGGAGAGTTGATTACCACCAAGATCGCCAAATTTGGCGAGAATATCGCCGTCCGCCGGTTTTCGCGCTTTAAGGTAGGCGAGGGCGTCGCCAAGGATACGGCCGCGGGCAGCGCCGCCTGACAGGTGTGCGGGCGGGTTGATGGCGCGAAGCGCCGCGACGGCGCACAACAAACGGAACCTTCATGAATGAACCGGCATTTCATCGCATCCTGCTGAAGCTCAGCGGCGAGGCCCTGATCGGGTCACAGGGCTTTGGCGTGGACCCCGAGGCGGTCGAGCGCATCGCCAGGGAGATTCACGAGGTCCACGAGTCGGGCGTGGAGGTTGCGATCGTCGTGGGTGGCGGCAACTTCATCCGCGGCGTAAAGGCCTCTGCGGAAGGCTTCGACCGTGTGGTGGCCGACCACATGGGCATGCTGGCGACGGTGATTAATGCGCTCGCCATGCAGGACGCGCTGGAAAAGGCGGGGTCGTATACGCGGGTTATCACCGCGATTGAGATGCGCGAGATCGCCGAGCCGTTCATCCGGCGCCGGGCGATCCGGCACCTGGAGAAGGGGCGCGTGGTCATTCTGGCCGGCGGCACCGGCAGCCCGTACTTTTCCACCGATACGGCGGCCGCTCTGCGCGGGATGGAAGTGAAGGCGGATGTGATCCTGAAGGCGACGAAGGTAGACGGGGTTTATGACCGCGATCCGGTCTCCTCGCCGGATGCCAAGATGTTTGGCCAGATCACGTATCTGGACGTTCTCTCGAAAGGCCTCGGGGTGATGGATACCACGGCGATTTCGCTCTGCATGGATAACGGTCTGCCCATTATCGTATTTAACCTGAACGTGCCGGGCAACCTGAAACGTGTGGTCTCAGGGGAAAAGGTCGGTTCGCTCGTAGCGCGCTGAAGATCGAGCGGAGGCGGATGCAATGATGAAGGAAACGCTGGCACAGGCCAAGGCGAAGATGGCCAAGGCGGCGGAAGAGCTTCAACACGAACTGGCTTCGGTGCGCACGGGGCGCGCCTCAGCGGCAATTCTGGATCACTTGAAGATTGATTATTATGGCGCGCCCACGCCGCTCAATCAGGTCGCAACACTCGGCGTCCCCGAGGCCACGTTGATTACGGTGCAGCCGTGGGACCCGGCGATGCTCGCGGCGATTGAGAAGGCGATCCGCGGGTCAGACCTGGGCTTGAACCCGATGAACGATGGCAAACTCATCCGCGTTCCGGTTCCTGCGCTCACCGAGGAGCGGCGCAAGGAGTTGGTGAAACATATCCACACCATCGTCGAGAAGCACCGGCTCTCCGTAAGGAACATCCGGCGGGATTCAAACGAGGCGCTCAAGAAGCAGCTTAAGGACAAGGCGATTTCCGAAGACGATGAGCGCAAGGCGCTTGAAGAAACCCAGAAGCTGACGGATGAATATATCGGCAAACTCGACGCGCAAGGGAAGGCAAAAGAGAAGGAAATCCTTGAAATACGCTGAGGGCGGAAACGGCTGCACCCCTCCGGAACCGCAAACGGCCGCGGCGGGATGCCGAAACGCGAATCGGTCTAGTCAGAACGGTTGTAACTAGGCTATAATGTTACTGCGCATTACGCAGTGCCCTTCGGTCTCTCCTTACGGAGTTCCACTCAAGGCAGTTTGTGACGCGCATGACGCGAGTGAGGGCGCGGATGTTCCCGCGGTTCCGCGCAAAGCACTTGACGGCATGATGAGGTATTTGTTATCTTCGAAAGGCTTTACCGGTTACAGCAATTTCCCCTGCGCGTTGGCGGCAAGTTGAGCCGCGCGCGGGTGTGAGAACATTTTAGAGAGTCAGGTTAACCGTGCCCACGTTTAGTCAAATGGTCCGCCTGGGGCGCAAGGCGACGCGCTACAAAACGTCAAGCCCGGCGCTCGATAATTGCCCGCAAAAGCGCGGAGTCTGCATTCGCGTTTATACCCAGACCCCGAAGAAGCCGAATTCGGCGTTGCGCAAGGTGGCACGCGTTCGGCTGACGAACAGCATGGAAGTGACCACGTACATTCCGGGCGTTGGACACAACCTGCAAGAGCACTCGATTGTTCTGATTCGCGGCGGCCGCGTAAAGGATCTCCCGGGAGTGCGCTATCACGTGATTCGAGGGACGCTGGATTCGGCGGGCGTGAACGACCGCCGCCAGGGCCGGTCGAAATACGGCGCCAAGCGGCCCAAAGCATCCTGAGAAAGCGAAAATTGGAAGGCGCGAACCAGAAGTCCGAAGCGCGAAGGCGCAAGCTGGGCTGATTTCTGGTGACGGAAAGCTGAGAGCCATTTATGCCCCGAAAGGGAACAGTTGAGCGCCGGGAAACGATTGCCGATCCGGTGTACGGAAATCCAGTGGTGCAGAAGATGGTGAACTGCCTGATGCACCAGGGAAAGAAGTCGGTGGCGCAAAACATCGTCTACAGTGCGCTCGAGCAGATCCGCGAGCGCACCAGTGATGACCCGATCAAGGTTTTCAAGAAAGCGTTGGACAATGTGCGGCCCGCGCTCGAAGTGAAGAGCCGCCGCGTGGGCGGCGCCAACTACCAGGTGCCGGTCGAAGTGAACCGGAATCGTCAAACCTCTCTCAGTCTCCGCTGGATCATCGGTTACGCCCGCGAGCGAAGCGAGAAGTCCATGGTAGAAAAGCTTTCCGCCGAGCTTCTTGATGCGGCAAATAACCGCGGTGGCGCGATTAAGAAGCGGGACGATACCCACCGCATGGCCGAAGCGAATAAAGCGTTCGCCCACTACCGCTGGTAAATCCCGAAGGCCCCGGCCAAGGTTTTTTGGGATGATCTGAATTGAGACGGGATGTGGCTTCCCCTGAAGCTGCGATCCGTCGCCGGCCGCACTGACGGCCTTAACCTCTATCACAGTCCGGAGAATTTCCGGAGGCGTTGGGTTCGCGCGTGAGCGTGAGTTGGGTGATTTTTGTTTCTATGGGACGCACGATAGCGCTGGAAAAAACCCGGAATATCGGCATCATGGCCCACATCGATGCCGGCAAGACCACCACCACGGAGCGGATCCTCTACTACACCGGGATTACGCACAAGATGGGTGAGGTGCACGAGGGCACCGCGGTGATGGATTGGATGGAGCAGGAGCAGGAGCGCGGCATTACCATCACGTCGGCGGCGACAACCTGTTTCTGGCGCGACATCCGCATCAACATTATTGATACGCCGGGACACGTGGACTTCACGGCGGAAGTTGAAAGATCGCTCCGGGTGCTTGACGGAGCGATCGCTATTTTGGGCGCCGTCGAAGGCGTTGAGCCTCAGACCGAAGCGGTCTGGCGGCAGGCGGACAAATACCGGGTCCCGCGCATCGTGTTTGTGAATAAAATGGATCGCTCTGGCGCGGATTTTGGCGAATGCCTGAATCAGCTTCGAAGCAAGGTTCACGCCGTGCCTGTGGTTATTCACGCGCCGGTCGGCGCCGAAGACCGCTACCAGGGATCGATCGACATCATCCGCCAGAAGGCGCTGATTTACAAGGATGAGACGCTCGGGGCCGATTACGACGAAACAGAGATCCCGGCCACAGAAGTCGAGGCTGCCCGGCATTACCGCAGCCAGATGATCGAGACGCTGGCGGAGTTTGACGACGCGATTCTGGAAAAGTTTGCGCACGGCGGCGAGGTTACGGATGAAGAGCTGCGCGCCAGCCTCCGCCGGTCAACGCTCAGGATGAAGGTGGTTCCCGTCATCAGCGGCTCAGCGTTCAAGAACAAGGGCGTTCAGCCGCTCCTCGACGCGGTGGTGGATTACCTGCCCTCGCCCGCCGATATTCCTTCGGTCGAGGGAACGAACCCGGACAACGACGAGAAGGTAGCGCGGGAAACGAAGGACAGCGAGCCGTTCTCGGCGTTGGTCTTCAAGATCATGACGGACCCGTTTGTGGGCCAGCTGGCCTTTATCCGAGTTTATTCCGGCTCGATCAAGAGCGGAGAGTCCGTTTACAGCCCGCGCCGGGGGAAGCGCGAGCGCATTTCGCGCCTGCTGAAGATGCACGCCAACAAGCGCGAGGAGATTGACGAGATTTGGGCGGGCGACATTGCCGCCGCGGTTGGACTGAAGGCGGTGTCCACGGGAGACACGATTTGCGATGAGAAAGCGCCCATCGTCTTCGAAGCGATGGACTTTCCGGCGCCCGTCATCTCGGTGGCCATCGAGCCGAAGACCAAGGCGGACCAGGAGAAGATGGGGTTGGCGCTTTCCCGTCTGACGCAGGAAGATCCCACGTTCAAGGTTTCAACCGACCCGGATACGGGCCAGACGATCATGGCCGGCATGGGGGAGCTTCACCTGGAAATTCTGGTGGACCGCATGTTGCGGGAGTTTAACGTGGGCGCGAGCGTGGGGCGCCCGCAGGTAGCCTACCGCGAAACGATTCGCGGCTCGGCGGAGGCGGAAAAGAAATATATCAAGCAGACGGGCGGGCGCGGCCAGTACGCGCACGTGGTGATTACCATCGAGCCGCTTGGGCATCCCTCCGCCGAAGAAATCGAAGTGCTCACGAAGAAGAAATCCACCAACAAGTTTGACCCCGATTTGAATTTCCTTTTTATCGACGAGATCGTAGGCGGCGTGGTGCCCCGGGAATTTATTCCGCCCGTCTACGTGGGCATGCGGGAAGCCATGGAGACCGGCGCGCTCGCAGGGTATGAGATGACGGGGATCCGCGTGGCCTTGATTGACGGGTCTTATCACGAGGTGGACTCCTCGGAAATGCCCTTTAAGATTGCCGGGTCAATAGCCCTGAAAGATGCCGTGCGCCGAGCCCGTCCGTGCCTGCTCGAGCCGGTCATGAAGGTTGAAGTGGTGGTTCCGGAAGAGAATATGGGAGACGTGCTCGGCGACCTGAGCGGGCGGCGCGGACGTATCGAGGGCATGGAGAAGCGCGGGTCAACACAGATTATCCGGTCGACGGTTCCGCTCGCCGAGATGTTTGGCTACGCGACGCAGTTGCGCTCGATGACTCAGGGCCGCGCGTCTTACACCATGCACTTCCTGCGTTACGAGCAGGTGCCGGCGAATATTGAGACGGAAATTGTGGCCAAGGTGCAAGGCACCGTGGCGTCGTAGCTTGGTGGCTGCGATTGGGGGTGGTTCCGTCCGGGATGCCTCGGTCGCACACATCGTGACAAAGGGACTACCCAGCGTTTTGGCTTGGAAAGGATTACGCAGAAGCACCTAAACTTACCGTAGTGAGGCAAATGAGCCATGGGCAAAGAAAAATTTGACCGGTCGAAGCCGCACATGAATATCGGGACGATCGGGCACATTGATCACGGGAAGACGACGTTGACGGCGGCCATCACCAAGGTGCTGTCGAAGCACAACCCGAAGGTACACTTCCGGGCGTTCGACTCTATTGATAATGCGCCGGAAGAGAAGGCGCGGGGAATCACGATCGCCATCGCGCACGTGGAGTACGAGACGGCGAACCGGCACTACGCCCACGTGGACTGCCCTGGGCACGCGGATTATATCAAGAACATGATTACCGGAGCGGCGCAGATGGACGGCGCCATCTTGGTGGTGGCGGCGACGGACGGCCCGATGCCTCAGACGCGGGAGCACGTCCTGCTGGCGCGGCAGGTCAACGTG
Organism: Terriglobia bacterium; assembly: GCA_050745065.1. Lineage (GTDB taxonomy): Bacteria > Acidobacteriota > Terriglobia > UBA7540 > UBA7540 > RH2-MAG17b. Next base: position 142 of record JBOGJT010000045.1, on the reverse strand, counting down.
CCTTACATCGTGGTGTTCATGAACAAGTGCGACATGGTGGAAGACCCCGAGTTGCTCGAGTTGGTGGAAGTGGAAGTGCGGGAGTTGCTGACGAAACACGGGTTTGCAGGCGACAAAGTGCCCGTGGTGCGCGGGAGCGCGC
>JBOGJT010000044.1:0-3314 GCA_050745065.1 Terriglobia bacterium | reverse complement strand
AGGCCGAGTTTAACGGCCAAACGGTTTCCATCAATTACGGGCGCCCCTCACTGCACGGACGCACGATCACTCAAATGCTCGGCGAACTGAAGCCCGGCGGTTTCTGGCGGCTTGGGGCCGATTCTTCCACCACGTTCACCAGCGGGGTAGATTTGAAGTTCGGCGACGTGACCGTGCCGAAGGGCACCTATAGCCTCTGGGCTCAGCGCGCGGGCCAGAATAGCTGGAAGCTGGTGTTTAATACCGCCCACGGGATGTGGGGCACCATGCATCCAAAGTACGTATCCGATGACAAATATTTCGTGCCCCTTAACGAAACCAAGGCGGCGAGCCCGCAAGACATGGTAACCATCGACATCCACAAGCACGGCGCAGACGCCGGGGTCATTCAAGTCGTCTGGGGTGATCTCGAGCTCACCACGCATTTCACCGCCGGGTCGTGAAATCCTCGAATAGATGAGTTCGTGCGGCGGTGCCCCGGCCCGCCGCGCGCACCTGAGAGCCCGTAGCGTAGCGCGACCTCGCGGCCACCACCAAAGGGCATTTCCAGTCATTCCCGCGGAAGCGTGAATCCAGTGAATTAATGGATCCCCGCCTTCGCGGGGATGACGCCGATGCCGGCGGCCGCGGGCATCCAAATTCCAGTAACCCACCTCCCCACGGGTTTATATCACTTCCGCGTCTATCGGCGCGACGCGGAAGGGGGGATCGCCGCGTCCTATCGCGCCTACCTTCGCCGCCCGAATCGCTGAAACTCTTCCCATGATTTTTTTGCGCGTGATGTTTCGCCGGGTTTAGTCGCTACAGATTGGAGGTTGTGACTCTCTCCCTTTTTTGGGGATGGCAATTTCGTGGGTCGCCAACCCAGGGCTTATTAACGGAGCTGTTATCTCCGAATAGGATTGACAAGGCTTTGCGCGCAAAGCAAAATGCCTTCTCCGCGTAATCAATTTTTTGGGCGTAGGGAAACGCCTTGAGGTTGTGGGAACCTTCGCCGGTTGGCACGCCGGCGTGACCAATTCCAGTAGGGTATTTAGGGTAGCGCAGACTTCGTGCTTTTCGAAGTCTGCCGCTTTTCTTTAGGGAGCAGGCCGCAGCGTTTCCAAAGGCAGGAAACTCTGCGCTACCTGGCTAAACACAAATTACGAAGCACGAACCGCCGTTTTCCGGAGCGGAAAATGAAAGCCCGCCTTTGCTCGTCACTCATCTCTCGTCAGAAACCCACGGTCAAAAAAAGTGCTGACCGTGGCTACCCGTCTCTCGTCTCTCGCCTCTTGTCTCTTGGCGCTGCTGATTGTTGTGGGCCTCGCAGCAAACCCGGCCTTAGCGCAGACTACCGCAAACTGGAATGACGGCAACGGCAATTGGACGACCGCGTCCGACTGGAATTGCCCCACCTCGGCCACGCATTGCGTGCCAAACAACAGCGGGAGCACGTTCTACGACGTGTTCATCAACAGTCCGTGGATCGCCACGGTCACGCTGGACGAGAGTGTGAATGTAGATGCGCTTGATCTGGGTAAGCCGTTGAGCGTAGCCGCAACGCCAGCTCAGACGCTCAATATTGGCGTGAGCGGCGCCCCTCAAACGCTCGCGCTCGGCAGCTCGAACGCTGACGCAGGCTTTGGCGTCGCGCCCAATGGCACGATTAACGTCGCTGGACGGCGCGGGTGGGACGATCGTGCTTAATGGAACTGGCCTTAACGCCAGTGGAAACCGTGCGATCTTCGCGATCGATAGCGGCAATTACAATCCGCTGACCAAGACGTATACCGGCACGATCGTGCTGAGCACGAATTCGCAGATTAAGGGCGCCACGGGCACGGAAATCTTCAATAACGGTGCGACGATTGAGGGCGCGGGTTCGATCAACAACTTGTGGACATCAAACTACGGAGTGCTGAAGGCCAATGTGTCCGGCGGCACGATGACGATCAATCCGGCGCCATAAGTTTTCGATTCAAACGGCAAGTTCGTTTCCGGCGGTTTCTACAATTACGGGGAAATCGACGTGAGCGCAGGCAGCACGCTAGCCGTTGCCAGCAACACCGGCGGTGGATATCTCAGCGGCTCTTTGGCAGTCTCTATCAGGGAGATCTCTACGCCTCGGGCAACGCGAGTAATCCCGCATTGTACAAGATCAGCGGCGTTTTCAACTACGGCGGCGGCAACGCGAACACGATCAAGACCATCGACACCGGCGTTTCCATTACGTTAAACGGCAGCGGAGCATCGATGACACCGGATGGCACCACCAATGGGCTCGCCACGCTCTCTACCCTCGACGGCTCACTTACCCTGACAAACGGCGCCACGGTAGGCGGAACGCTTGCGTCCCTCACCCTGGGAACTGCTGGTTCGCTCGAAGTGGACGGGGGCACGCTCGATCTCAGCACCATCAACCTCACCAACTTGTCCGGGGGCATCCTGACGGGCGGCTCCTACGAGCTTCTGGATAAGGGCGCGCAGGAAAACGCCACGCTCAAGTTGCCGGGCTACGTCAATACGCTTAGAGGCCTATCCATTTCGCTCTCGTAGCCCCAAGATATAGTGGTGAGCCAAGATCACCTTCACCCCGTCGGCGGAGTCGATTATCCGCGGACGATTCAGGAGTTCGACAAGTGGTTCTCTTCGGAGCGGGCGTGCATCACGTATCTCCAGCGGGCCCGGTGGCCGGACGGCTCCCGGTGCCCGGCGTGTGACGGAGGTAGCGCATGGATGACGGCCCGCGGCCTGCTCCGATGCGCCGCATGCCAACGGCAGGCCTCGCTGGTCGCCGGGACGATCTTCGAGGGCACGCGGAAATCGCTGCGGACTTGGTTTCAAGCCATGTGGTTCGTCACCAACCAGAAGAGCGGCGGAAGTGCGTTGGGTCTCCAGCGTATCCTGGGTCTGAGCAGTTATCAGACAGCCTGGGCTTGGCTGCACAAGCTGAGGCGTGCCATGGTCAGGCGGGGACGAGACCGGCTGTCGGGCCGAGTTGAGGTGGACGAGACCTATCTCGGCGATCCGGAGGGGGGCACGCGGGGCCGTCAGCGCGAGGGCAAGGCGCTGATTGTTGTCGCCGCTCAAGAAGACGGAAACGGCATCGGGCGGATCCCAATGCGAGCGATACCCGACGCTTCGGCCGCCAGCTTGGTCCCGTTTGTCGAGGAATCGATTGAACCCGGGAAGCGTGGTCCATGCAGCCGGCTGGCTCGGGTATGCGCCGTTGGAAGCTAAAGGCTACCTCCATGCGATGAGTTTTCTCCGATAATCCGACCTGCCCAATTTATTGTCCTAAGTCGTTGCGCTATTTACGCAGAGATCAATTA
>JBOGJT010000043.1:0-3947 GCA_050745065.1 Terriglobia bacterium | reverse complement strand
CTTCCAACGCCACCTTCGCCTTCCACTCTGCGCTGTAGTGCCTTCGCTGCCGCATCATTGCTCTCCCTTCCCCAGGCAGCGATTTTATACCTTAACCTCCTGTCCGAATTTTGGGGAGCACTTCAAGATGCAGATTCTTCGCTCCGCTCAGAATGACAGGTACTTACTTCTTCCTCAAAATGGCGGGACGATGCCTAAGTGAACAGTGTTGGTTTTAGCCGGGTTTTCTCACCGCCTCGGCGGCTGGAGTTAAGGGCAGGGCTTTAACCTTACCGCAGCGCAGAGTCGTTCCGAATCCTTCGTTTCCGTCGCTAAAGCTGTCGTGATCCTGGGCAGTGAGAAATCCCGGCGAGGGGCATAACCCACCCCTGGCTGTGCGGTTTATTTGCAGCTCGAGCAGATAAAGGGGACGGAGACTGTAGATGTTTTTGTGGTGTGCGATTCGACCATGGGCGACGTAAGCACGAACGTGAGCTCGGTGCCGGCGTCGAGGACTACGTTCTTGTGATGTTTGGCGAGGGTGTGGATGGCCGCAGCCACGGCGCCGATGCCCGCGCCGTACAGGGCTCCCTGGCCTCCGTCAGTAATCCCGCCAATGCCCGCGCCTGCGCCCGCGCCGATGGCGGCATCCCTGGCGGCGTCCTTCTTGCTCTTCCCGGCGCCAATTACCGTACCCTCGCTGCCCACCTTCACGCCGTCAGATGAATTATCCTGCGCGAGCTGTGCGGCAAAAACGAACTGCTTTCCCGCCTTGGTGGTAATGCTGTCGGCGACCAGGCGCATCTCCGCCTTACCCTTTACTCGCCCGGGTGGCAGGACGAAGGTAACGTGACCGCGCAGCGTGCTGCCGGCCGGAACGACCTCCTGCCCGGACGCAAATAAAGGCTGCTCAATTTCGGCGAGAAAAGGGTCTCCCTGCTGGTTTGCCGAACTGCTTACAGTGGTGGTCAATTGGACGTCAAGCCGTGTGCCGGCTGGAATGATGGTTGCGGCAGCACCAGTTTTTTTCGCGGCGCCCCAAACCAAGCCGGGGGCGAGGAATGCGCTGATCACAGCCAGCGAAAACCACCGGGCGATGGCGGCATCGTGTGGAAATCTCATTGCGCGTCATCGCTTGCCGTCGTGGTGGCGGCCGGGACTTTATCCGCCATTGTGGTGCGGTTCACCACAAAGGTGAGTACGCTTCCTTGCACAAGCACGATGTGCCTTTCATGCTTGAACATCGTGTAGACGAGAGCCGTGGCAGCGCCAATGCCGGCCCCATACATGATGTCCGTTCCCATGCCTGAGCCGCCCGGCGGGCAGTATCCATAATAATCACACTCCAGCACCTTTCCCATGCCGATACTGGCTCCTACGCCTGCTCCCATCCCGCCCGCGATGGCCGCCGCCTCGGCCGCACCCTTTTTGCTTTTCCCGCACCCGGTAATGGTCCCTTCCTCATCTGCCTTAGTCTTGCCGGTGTTGGCCGCGTGAGCGCAGACGCCGCCTTGGGCCTGCTCAAGCGTTCCCGAAAGCGGATAAACTACACCGTCCGGAGTCGAAATGTTATCGATCACCAGGCGCATCTGGGCCTTGCCCGCAACGCGGCCTGACGGCTTCAAGAAGGCAATATGACCGTTCACGGTGCTGTATTTGGGCAGAACATCCTTCCCGCTTTCCATCACGGGGTCCATGATCTCGCCCGTGAAAGTGTCCCCCGTCTTATTGGTCTTGTCCGTAAGCGTTGTATCCAACTGGACGCGAAGCGTCGTGCCTGCGCCAATGGGAGGAGGTGTGTTGGCAGGCGCCTTAGCCGCCAGCCCATTCCCGGTGGACGGCGCCGCCTGCGTCGATGACGTCGAAGCAACCGGCGCCACGGGCTGACCGGATGAGTTGGTCCGCACCAACACGGGTGGCTGGTCCGACTGCGAGTTTGGGGACGCGGGCTGTGACGATGATGGGGTTGATGATGGAGAAGTTTGCGCTACGGCCACGGCACTCGCCATCAGTCCTGCGCATACGATTACCACGAGTGCGGTCGCCGTTCTCATCGCACATAACCTCCTTGGTCCTGCGGTCTCCGGGATCGGGGATTTATAAAGCAAGTATACTCCCCCCGCGCAAGCGGAGCAAGGCGAGCTAACCACGCCAACCGGGCGCATCCGGCCCTACACTTCGTCTGATTCCGGCGCGTAGCGAACTGTTGCCTGCGCGCGGAATTACGGGTTGGAAATGTAGGAAAATCGCAGACCTGACGGTCTGTGTGAGAACTGCGGCTGTAGCGGCGGCGTCCCTGCCGCCGTGGGCGGCTTCAATTGCTTCGGCGGCGGGGACGCCGCCGCTACAGCCCGAAGCGCTATTCGATCGGCTATTTCAGGACGCCGGAAAGCCAGCAATCTTGCGGTACTCCGGCGGCTTCCCCGCCTGGAGCTTGCTCTCAAACAAGACGAACCGGCGAACCTCGAACTCGCCGATGGCGCCGGCGCCGGACTCGTTCGCGATGGTGGTGAGCGCGGGTTGCGGGGCGGCTGTCCTGATTCGCGCCATGGTCAAGTGCGGCGAAAAGGTGCGCCTCTCGCGCGGGAAGCCGAGTTTTGCCACCATGGCGTCAACCTGGGTGGCGAGCGCGGCCAGCGCGGGCGGAGCGTTGATCCTAGCCCAGAAGACCTGTGGTCGGAGGGTATTTGGAAAAAAGCCGAATCCCCGCACCTCCGCCCTGAAGGGCGAGAACGCCCCGAGCGGCGTCAAAGCGGCGATGACCCGGTCCAACTCCGCGGCTGAAACTTCGCCGAGGAATTTCAGCGTCAAGTGGATGCCTTCCGGCCGTACCCAACGCACGCCGCCAGTCGGCCGCACTCTCACATGACCGCTGCTTGGCGAAGAGCAAAGGGCCAAGGCGGAGCGAAGGTCGGCCTGGCGGCAGCCCAAGGCGGTGCGCAATGCCTCGGGAAGGTCTATCGCAATGAACGCTCGCATCACTCCAGGACGCGCCTGGGGCGGCCGTATGTTCACTTCCTACTGAACGTGGCAGCGGTCCGCGCCGCGCTTTTCCAGATACTGCTGGTGGTAATCCTCGGCCTCCCAGAATTCCACTGCCGGAACGATTTCCGTCACAAGAGGCCGGCGATAGGCGCCGGATGTCTGCAAGGCGTCCTTCGAGGACCGGGCGGCCTCCTCCTGGTTGGGATTGTGGTAGAAGATGGCGGAGCGGTACTGCGTGCCTACGTCCGGTCCCTGCCGGTTTAGCGTGGTGGGATCGTGGTTTTCCCAGAATACCTTCAGGAGCGCTTCATAGGAGATGCGCACTGGGTCGAAAGTTACCTCGACCGCCTCGGCATGGCCGGTGCGGTGCGTGCAAACGTCCTGGTATGTGGGCTTATCCGTGACCCCGCCGGTGTAACCCACGCGCGTTGAGATCACGCCGGGAATCTTGCGAAACGTTGCCTCCACGCCCCAAAAACAACCCGCAGCAAAAGTAGCCTTCTCCATCCGCTCCTCCTCTGGACTCGGCCTGTTCCCCTTGATTATCCGGACCCACCCATCAGAATGTCAATTAAATCCTATCGCTGCTTGAGAGATAGCGGGCGGCGATGTTACGCTGAATGTTCTGCTGGGTGAAAAATAGCGCGAGCGCAGGCTCACAGCCGAATAGCCGGACGGCGGTGTTACGATTTTTTCCGGCGCGGCGCGTCAGCGCGCACGAGGTCCGGCCTATCTGTAGGTGACGATTTCTAGCCTATTTTCTACGGCTCTCTAATATCCTTTTCCCGTTTCGTGAATCAAAAAGATTTGGCGGGCGACCTCCCAGCAGGCTTACTGTAGACAGGCCTCCGACAGGTTGCTGGAAAACCCCGAAAGCGTGCCATTCTGAGGAGTTGTCATGTCGCTCTGCGACACCGGCAAAATATGAAAACAGGGTGTAGGGGCGCTGCTTGCTGCGCCCTCACACCTTGGGCGCAGCAAGC
>JBOGJT010000042.1:0-4698 GCA_050745065.1 Terriglobia bacterium | reverse complement strand
CTCGCTATTACCCTCAATCGATTGATCGCTTCTAATAGCATTTCGGCTGTTCGCTCATCAACATTAGAAGGTTTCCTAACAAACCTATTTCTATCACCCGCCCAAAGCCTTGTCAATAGCAAGTTGCCGGAGGCCTCCCGAAGTGCGTCATTCTGGAGCGGCCTCCGGCCGCCGGTCAATTCGGCGCTCCCTTCCATCGTCAGGGCAGGCTCCGAGCGCCGCTACCGCAAATGCGCATCGCTGCATGCGGACGCTTCGTATAAATGGCGTCTTTCAGCAAGCCATCAAAGCGATTGCCCGGCGTGGTGTTAACTCAAAAAACAAGACGTTCTTTTGTCGATTTCCTGAGGACTGACCTCAACCAGGCGTAATTTCAGCGGCTCAGCGCGGCCTGCGGCTCCTTGTGTGAAGGCCGTCCGGCAACTTTCGGCGGTCGCTTAGCTCGCTCCTTTTGGCTGAAATAATCCGTGACAACCCATGCGGCGCCGGCTATCGCCAGGTTCTGCGCGTTCCCTGCCCAATTGAACAGTTTGTGCGGGTCGTTGAAAAGCGCTGGCAGCCAGACCAGCAAGCCGAAGCCGACGATCATCGCGGTGAGCAAACGAGATGCGAGAAGGGCCACGCGCCCAGAGAGTATTGCAATTGCGGCGAGCGCGAAGGCAACCGTGGTCGCTATCGCCCAGAACATTTGTCCGAGCGGAATCCACTTTGGAACGAACATCACCGTTGCAGAGAGGTACACGACCTGGAAAACCGTGAACGAAACAACGCAGATTCCAAAGAAGACACATCCCGCCAGTGCCGCTCTTGCCGCTCGCGCCGAATCGCTCGGGCTCATTGCTGCATAAACGATCAGCGCGCCGGCAAACTGAGAGAATTCCTCGAAGAAACTACCCCAGCCGCCAAACACTCGCGGGGCTGCAACGATACTCGGGACCCACAACAGCGCAAAGATGAGAAAGACGCAGCCAAGTGCGGCCGCGCCGGCTCGCGCCGTCCTGTGCCACTGAATCGCCAAACCACCCAGGATTTCGATCGCGGCGGCAAAGTACGCCAGGATCTCCCGATGTGGAATGTTTCCCAAGGCCTGAATTTGCTGCCAACTGTTAAAGTCGCGCCAAGCCAGCGTGATGAGGCCAAAAAGGATCGCAGCTGAACCCAGCACATGACGTCCGAGGCAGGTTTTCATGATCTTCCCCGAAGAAAGCCTGGTGTCTCCGCGTATCGCTTAGCGGGTTTCGCGGTACGAAGGGGCCGCCCGCAATCACCTATCGCGGCCATTTTGTTATAGCCACTGGGAAGCGGCCGAAAGCGTTCGGCTCACTTCGCCAGCGCGCTGCGATTGTTCTTGGCCCAGGCGCTATGGCTGGGCACGGCTTTCATTGGAGGGCCGCCGCCGGTCCCGCACGAGCACGGCCCCTCCGTTTTGGCTTCGGTCATGCAAGAGCACGACCGGTTTTTCATGCAACTGCACACGTAGACGACCTCGCCCTTCGCGCTGGCGTCCTTCTTTCGCGATGACCGCCTTGCGGCAGTCATCGGAATCGCGCTGAGCAGCACGAGCAACGCGCTCGTGGCCACGGCCATCCGTCTTCTTGCGCTTCCCGATTGTCTCACGAGCCAACCTCCCAGTCAGGCGTATTATTCCGTTCTTCATGCCACATGATGGCGTGCGAGATGGCTGTGGGCAATAGCCACTTGCCGCGTTTTCGTGATAACCACTATGATGGGCTGATGAGGCAGGGTTCAGAGAGGGTGCTGCCCGTCATCGCGGTGGACCGCGGGTCGGAAACGCCTCTTCATCGGCAGGTTTACGACGGGTTTCGCTCTGCCATTCTGCGCGGCGATTTGCGTCCCGGGCAGCGCGTGCCGTCGAGCCGTGATCTCGCGGCCGAGCTGCGAATCTCGCGTCTTCCCGTTCTCAACGCTTACGCGCAGCTCATGGCCGAGGGCTACTTCGAAAGCCGCGCCGGCGCGGGCACGTTCGTTGCGGGTGACCTGCCGGAGAGCCTGACATCGTGCCGAAGACCTACCTCCCGGCCCGCGGAGGCGCGCTCCGGGCCGCGTCCCGCAGCCCGTCGAGCAGCGCTTTATCCGTCCTACGAGAGGTTTCCCTGGGCACGCGGCTGGGGGGCGTTCGGCTTGCACCAGCCGGCGCTTGAACACTTCCCATTCCATATCTGGGCGAGCCTGGTGGCGCGCCATAGCCTCAGCCCTCGCGTGACGGCGCTGCATCGGTTTGACCCGCTAGGCTCCGAGCCTTTCCGTGAAGCTATCTGCGAGTACCTGCGCACTTCGCGCGCCGTTCGATGTGATCCGCGGCAGGTGATAATCGTTTCCGGGTCGCAGCAGGCGCTGGATATTTCGGCGCGTGTTCTGCTCGACCCGGGAAACACGGTATGGGTCGAGGAGCCGGGCTACTGGCTGGCGAGGAATCTACTAACCGGGGCCGGATGCCGGCTGGCGCCCGTCCCGGTGGATGAAGAAGGTCTCGACGTTGCCACCGGCGTAAAGTTGGCCAGGGCAGCGCGAGTTGCCTACGTGACCCCGTCGCATCAATTCCCGCTGGGCGCGACGATGAGCCTCCGGCGCCGCCTCGAGCTCCTCAACTGGGCGCAACGCTCGGGATCCTGGATCATCGAGGACGATTACGACAGCGAGTATCGTTACGAGAGTATGCCCGTCGCGTCGCTGCAAGGACTCGATTCCAACTCGCGCGTCGTTTACATCGGAACGTTTAGCAAAGTTCTGTTCCCCTCTTTGCGGCTGGGCTACATCGTGATCCCGTCCGACCTTGTGGGTCGTTTCGTCGCGGTGCGGTACGCCACGGATATCTTTCCACCTTACCTCACCCAGGAAGCGATGGCCGACTTCATGCGCGAAGGGCACTTCGCGCGGCATATCCGAAGGACACGACTGCTCTACCGCGAGCGTCGCACCGCCCTGGTTGAGAATCTTGCCCGCGAGTTCGGCGACCGTTTGGAGGTGCACGGCGCGGAGGCCGGCATGCACCTTGTGGTCACTCTTCCTGAGCGGCTTAACGATACGGAGGTTGCGGTGAACGCCGCCGCCGCCGGCCTCTGGCTCTGGCCGTTGTCTACCGCTTACGCGGCCGAGCCGCGCCGCCACGGATTTATTCTGGCATTCGGCAGCACCACGCCCGCGGAAATGCCCGGCGCCGTCCGCCGGCTGCGTGCGGCGCTGCGGTTGTGAATCGTTAAGGTGCAGCCGGCGGAGCGGGCGCGCTGTCGCGCGCCGTCGCTCCGGAATCTCGCCGAAGCGGCGCCGTCTCCGACCATCTCGCGAATGAGCGGGGTGCGCGCACCAGGCGGTCTACTTGATCAGCCCCAGAAATTCTGTTTCGTCAATCGCGGCGATTCCGAGCGAGCGCGCCTTTTCGAGCTTCGAGCCGGGATCGGCGCCCGCGAGCGCGTAGTCCGTTTTCTTTGTGACCGAATCCGTCACCCCTCCGCCGGCGTCTTCGATCAACTTCTTCGCTGCTTCGTGCGAATAGTGCGGCAGCGTGCCTGTCAGCACGAATTGCAATCCGGTGAGCGGCTGGCGCGCAGGTAGGTTTTCAGGTTCGGCCTGTGGTGGGAGCGCTTTCCTCGCCGTGGGCTTTTTACCTGCCGACCCCGGAGGGGTCGTACAGCCCCTCGGAAAAGAAAGCGGTTGTGGATAATTCCGGAGATGTAGCGGAACAGAGCCGGGCAACCACCTGGTGCCCATCGCTGAATGCTGACGCTTCGTATAAATGGCGTCTTTCAGCAAGCGTAAAAGTGATTACGCAGCGTGGTTTTACATCATAAGTAACCTTCTAGATTGCGCGATACGCCACCTTGACCATCGAGGACCAGAGTGGTATAGTGCGCAACCAGTTCCACGGTAGTCGAAACGTTGGTCGGGAGGACGAAGATGAAAAAGATTTCAAGGTTTGCGCAGGAAACCGTCTCCCGGGGGCGGGTGTATTGGATCGTGATGGCGCTGCTTTTAATCGTCGCTGGCTGGAGCTTTTCTCCAGCGGCGCGTGGGCAGGCGGTGAACGGGGGCATCGTGGGAACCGTCACGGATTCCTCTGGCGCCGTGGTGCCGCAAGCCAGGGTAACCATTACCAATACGGCCACAAACGTCGGTCAGGGCGGGGCGACCGATTCGAACGGATACTACTCTTTCCCCGACTTGCCTCCAGGCAGCTATAAAGTGGCCGTCGCCAAGCAAGGGTTCAGCACGATCGTCCGCAGTGGCGTGAGGCTCTTCGTGAACTCGACCGTGCGCGTGGATGTCAGCCTGAAACCGGGGGAAATGACGCAAACGGTCAACGTCAAGAGCACGATCCCGTTGCTCCAAACGGACACCGCGCAGACGGGAGGCCAGCTCACCAGCGTGCAAGCGACGCAGTTGCCTCTTGGCACGAACCGCAATTTCCAGAACCTGCTCAACCTGATCCCGGGTTCCTCGGGGACGGCTTACAATCACTCGCATTTCTTCAACCCTCAGAACAGCCTTAATTCGGAAGTGAATGGCACGTCGAGCCTGACGAATAACTTCCAGATTGAGGGCGTGAATGACAATGAGCGCACGGGGCTTTTGCAGGTTTACATCCCGCCCATCGAAGCCATTCAAGAAGTGAACGTCACCACGAGCAACTACGATGCCGAGCAGGGCACGGCGCTCGGAGCCGTGGTTAACGTCATCATG
>JBOGJT010000041.1:0-17073 GCA_050745065.1 Terriglobia bacterium | reverse complement strand
GGCTTCTGCCAGACGCGATTGGCAGTGCGAAAGCTGCGCGTGGCGGCAAACCACATGAAGAGCGTCCAGCCAATCCAGACGCTGACAATAAACAGCCCAATGGCTCGCTTGCGATTCATCGGTTGGCGGCGGCGGGTTCGTTTTGCCTTGAGCCTACAAGTTATGTAAAAAAGGCCGGGCGGTGTTATCCTACCACAACGGCTCGCGGGCTACGCTGAAACGCCGCCGAGCCTTGCGTCCGCCGGCGAACGGTTTGCCGGCCCCTCCTCACGGCGCAGGCGGTAGGCGCGGGTGGTGGTTCGGATACGGCGGCGGCGCGTAATGCGGCAACGGATGCGCTTTGAGCAGGCGCATCGCTTCCGCGACGGCAGCCTCAAGCTGCGGGTCGTGGCCTTCGCGCACGAGCTTCGGATCCTGCCACGCTTCCATATCGGGCGCAATGCCGTGATTCTCAACCTGCCAGTGTCCGTTTAATCCGCCAATTGCCCAGCGGGGTGCAGTCACGCTTCCGCCATCCATCAGGGGCGGATACCCGCCGATTCCGACAAGCCCGCCCCACGTGCGCACGCCGACCAGCGGCCCCACCTTTTCTCGCTTGAAGTACCAGGGCAGCGCGTCGCCGCCCGAACCGGAAAACTGGTTGATGATCATTACCTTCGGCCCGAAGATCGCCTCCGGCGGCTCGAGATACGTCTTTCCGTAGCGCCCTTCGGTGATCGCCATCGGCTTTCGCATTAAATACATGATGATGTAATCGGAGAGGTCTCCGCCGTGGTTGAATCGCTCGTCAATGACGGCGCCTTCCTTATCCACCTGAGAAAAGAAGTAGCGGTTGAAGTTGGTGAAGCCGCCGCGGCCCGTATCTGGCAGATAGACGTACGCCAGCTTGCCTCTGCTCAACTTATCCACTTTCCGGCGGTTGCTTTCGATCCAATCCAGGTTGCGCAGAGCGTGCTCGCTGGCAACGGGGAGCACGGTGACCTGCCGCGACCCGGCATCGTCCGGATGAGGGCCCACGGTGAGCACCACCTATTTTCCGGCAAGGTCCCGGAAGAAGCTGTAAATGTTGTCCGCGCCGTGGAGCTCGCGCCCGTTCACGGCCAGCAGATACTCTCCGGCTTTCACGTTGACGCCCGGCTGCGTCAGCGGCGCGTGCAGCTCCGGGTTCCAGTTTTCGCCGCTGTAAATCTTCTGAAAGCGGTACCGGTTGTTTTCAATCGTGTAATCCGCGCCGAGCAGGCCGTTGTGAACGGCGGTTTCTTGCGGCTCCGCGCCGACGCCCACAAACATGTGGCCCACCGACATGTAACTGAGCATTTCCCGGAAGAGAAAATTCAAGTCATCGCGGCTCGCGATGCCCGGCAGATACATGGCAAATTCTCTCTCGGCAGCGTCAATATCATAGCCGTGAAAGTTGGGGGCGTAGAAAAAGGCGTGCTCGATGCGCCAGACCTCGTGGTACATCTGCGCCCACTCCTCGCGCGGCACAACGTAGACTTGCATCTTATCCATGTTCAACAGTCCATCGCCGGGCTTCACCTTTTTCTCCGATGACGTAATAAACCAATGCGGCCCAAGCTGGTAAAGCATCATTTTGCCGTTCTGGGAGAGAGCGAAGTTGGAGATGCCGTCGATCAGCGTCTGTACCTTGCGCTTCTTGAGATCAAATTGGATCAGCGCCGCGTGAGGCGGCCCGGGCGCAATGTCAACCACCGGCGAGCGAAGCAGATAGAGCTGGCCCGTTTGTCCTGCCAGCATGGCAATGTAGTTTGCTGCCGGAATGGGCAAGGCGAGCGTGCGCTGAAGGATCCCGTCAAAATCAATTTGCACTTTCACCGGCTTGGGCGGAAAGGCAGGCTTCGTCCGCGCACTCGTTTTTTCCCCGCTGGTCCCGGCGCCCGGCGCGCCGGACGGTGATTGCTTCGATTCTTCATCGCCGGTCTCGGGCGCGAGCGGCGAGGGCACGTTTTTCGCCAGCACTACAACGTAGACGCTGCGCGTAACCGGGTGCGCAATGCTCGACATGTCGAGCCATCCCGCCGTCAGGCCAATATTGGTGCTGGCCGTGAAATAGAGATATTTCCCATTCGCGTCAAAGACGGGGTAAAGACAGTCGCTCATGCCGTCGGTAATTTGCGCGGTTTGCCGGGTCACAAGAGAATAGACGAAGACGCCTCGCAAGTGATTGGGCAACTCTTTTGTATACGTGAGCCATCGGTTGTCCGGCGACCACGCCTGGTCGAACTCGTGCAGCGGCGTGCCGTAAAGGTCTGTGTCCACCTTGACCGGAGTAGGGTGGTCAAGATTCACCACCCAAAGATTCATGGCCTGATCGCTGAAGGCCAGGTTCTTGCTGTCGGGAGACCAGTTGAGCTGATAGTAGTAGGCGTAAGGCTGGCCGAGCGTGATCGTCTTGACCGCGCCGACGCCGTCCTGCGGGCGAATGCAGAGCGCGTACTGACCTGAACGATCGGAAAAGTAGGCGATGAGCTTTCCGTCGGGTGACCAGGCGGGGTCGCGGTCTTCCACTCCCGGGCTGTTGGTGATGTTCCGAATGTCCCCCTTCTTCGCGGGCACGGTGAGGATATCTCCGTGCGCTTCAAATACCGCGCGTACACCGGTGGGGGAGATGTCTACGTTTTGGATCTGCTTCACCACGTTCTCAAAATGCGGACGCACCTGCGGCATGTCCGCGGCAATGGTGATGGGGATCAGCTTCGATTTGCGAGTCTTGAGATCGAAAATGTGAATCTGGCCGAACTGGGAATAGACGATGGCGCCCGGCCCGGCCGAGGCAGCCGTGATGTCAAACCCGCTGTTCTTGAGGACTTGGGTCACCTTTTGCGTGCGCGTATCGTAAGCGAAAAGCGTGACTGGGCCCGCGCGGTCCGAAAGAAAGTAAACCGTGTTTCCCACCCACATCGGATCGTCGTCGTTAGAATTTTCGCGGGGTATTTTCACCACGCTCGAATCCGCCAGATTTGCAATCCAGATGGGTGTGGTTTGCCCGCCCCGATAGCCTTGCCAGAATGGCTCCCAGCGGAAATTCGGAACGTATGCGAGGCGCATGCCGTCCGGCGAATACGATCCCCGCTCCGCCATGGAGAGCGGCAGCTCAGAAGGAAAACCGCCCGTAGCCGGAATAGTGAAGAGATGGTCTGGATCCGAGTATCTCGCGCGGCGTGAAGCGAAAAGAACTCTCCTTCCGTCCGGAGTCCACCCGACAGCAACATCGGGAGCAGGATGGTAAGTAAGCCGCTCCGGTTCGCCTCCCGCTGCGGGCACGACGTAAACATCCTGATTGCCGTTGAAATCACCGGTGTAGGCGAGCATCGAACCGTCCGGAGAAAAGAAAGGAGCGCTCAGTCTGTCGTTACCCGTCACCAGACGATGCGCCTGGCCGCCGTCACGGCTGACCGTCCAAATATCCCCGCCGTAAGCAAAAGCGATCTGCGTCTTGCTCACGGTCGGGCTCTGCAGAAGAAGTGGAGCGCCCTCCGCGGCGCGAGCCATGCAGGCCGCGCCCGCCAGAAGAGCAACGATTAGCAGCAGTCTTGCGCAAAATGATTTCATCGTCGGATTCCTTCGAAAAGCATTGCGTCGTTTTCCGGATGAGGGCTGGGGTAGTATACGCCAGATGAGCGCGGCACGCGCAGGCAAAAACCCCCGGATGGCACAAAAAAAGGCCCGCTTGCTTAAAGCGGGCCTTGGGGAAAGGAGTAAAATCTCGGAACTTACCTCTTCTTTTTTGCTGCTTTTTTCTTTGCGGGCATCAGCGAAATTACCTCCTATCCATGATTTTCCGGAACATCTGGCGGGTGCCACCCGTTGGGGCATCTGGCACCACTGCCACTATATGTAGTATCAATCGCCCATGATGTCAAGCCTTTTCTTTTCGGGTGTTGTTAGCACATGATATGTCCGGTTCAATGAGCAAGTGAAATGTCCGCTTTTCAGGCGGGGCATGGTAAAAGTTCATGTCGGAGTCGCGGGTGGCGCATACACTGATTTGTATGTGTTCGCCCAAGGGTCGTCTGAGATATGCTAACGCGGTGCGGCAGCTGCATTATTACGAAGAGAACCATTTACACTACCTCACGGCGAGCATCTATCGCCGCGGGTGGCGTCTTCGATTCCGACCGGTTCAAACTGAGGTTCACCCAGACGCTTGGGGCTCTCCGTGCCGAGTTGGGCTTCAGGATCATCGGCTACGTCTTGATGCCGGAGCACTGCCGTCTGGTGATCTGGCCGGGCCATCTGGCGGATCCTTCCCAGATTATGCAGAAGCTGGCGGAACGCAAGGCGAACTTCGAAGGTGCCCTGATCTCCGTTGGAGGTTGAGCGACGGTTCTCCAGTCCGGTTCGGCTAGAATCGGGTTGGAAGAAATCTCAAAAAGGAGAACCGTCGTGAAGAAACCATATCACATCGTATGGAAAGCAGGTAGCAGGTAGCGCAGAGTTTCGCGTTTTGAAACTCTGCGGCTTTTATCTTCGCATTGCCCGACTACAAGCCGCGGAGTCACAAAACAACTCCGCGCTTCCACCAACCAGATCAGCAATTCGGGCTACGCGTATGACGCTTCGGGCGGCCTGGCGAGCGACGGCACGAACACGTATCAATGCGATGCCGAAGGGCGGATGGTCTCAGTAGATAACGGCACGATGGCGAAAAACAAGAGGGCAGGTTTTCATTAACATCGACTTCAGATGGACTTTGTGTCAGACCGCCATTGCGTTGAAAGGGGTTGCGCAAAACCAACCTCCCCAAATAGCCGCTTCTGGCCCTTAACGGACGAACTTGGGCTAACACGATCCGTCTCTGAACGGGTTGAGCCGTCAGGAAGCCAGGACCTATTCAGACCGCAGCGCTTCCGCAGGAGAAATCAGGCTTGCTCGCAACGCTGGTATCAACGATGCGACCAGCGCCGAGATCCCGAGCGCCAGGACGGCTACCAAGATCACCCACGGATCGTGGGGATTCAAACCGTAGAGTTGGCTGCCCAGGAATCTCCCCGCCACGAACGCCAGCGGAAATCCAATAATCAGACCAATGCCCACCAGGGCGAATGCTCCTCGAACGATAAGGGCGGCCACCTGCGCGGGCCGGGCGCCGAGCGCCAGCCGCACACCCATCTCGTTGGTGCGCCGTCCGGCATTATAGGCAGTCACTCCATAGAGGCCGATAGAAGCCAAAACAAGCGAAAGCACTCCGAAGAAGGACGTGAGTTGCGCAATGAGGCGCTGTTGACTGAACTGGCGGGCCACTTGTTCTCTCAGAGTATGAATTGAAATGACAGGCAGATTTGGATCCACCGAGGCCACCGCTTGGCGAATCTGCACACCGGAAATGTTGGCTCCTTTCCGGCCCACAACGACAATGTCGTGCAGGAAATGTGAGCCAGGATCGGCGTCGGTCCCCGGGGCTTTGGGCAAATAGTCATGCTGTGCTTCCGGCAGGAAGAACATTGGGCCAGCCGGCTTGCCCAGACCGGAATCGAGGTAGCGGGCATCGTGGACGATGCCGACGATTTCATATTGGTGGGAGAGGCCCATATCAAACTGTCCAAAATACTTCCCGATGGGGTCTTCGTGCTTGAAATACTTGCGGGCAAATGCCTGGTTTATCACCGCAACGTGTTGTGAAGTGGCCGTGTCATCCTGGGAGATGCCGCGTCCTTCCATCATGGGAGTTCCGATGGCGTTGAAATACCCCGCCGTCACTCGATCCCAGAAAGCAAGATTGTTGTCGTTGGGTCCAGGTGCCAGACGCCCATCGATCCAAACGCTGGCGCCCCAGTTGTTGCCGCTCAGCGGCGAGTACTGGGAGATGGCCACGTGTGAAACTCCGGGAATGCTCGATAACGAATCGTGGATGCGCTCATAGAGTGTGGTGAGCTGGTTGAGTTTGTAGCCGACAAGACTTGGATCGATCCTGACGATGGTGCGCCGGGCCTGGATAAAACCAAAGTCTTGATGCTCGAGCTTGCGCAGAGCCGCCGTCAGCAGTCCGGATGCGGCCAGCAACGTCAGAGAGAGCGCAACCTGAAACACCACTAGCGCCTTCCGAGGGAGCGAGCCCGTGCGGGCGGTGGAACGGCTACCCCCACGAAGGGCTTCAATCGGATCGACTCGTGTGGTCATCCATGCGGGAGCAATACCAAACGCAATGGCGGTAATCAACGAAACCCCGAAGGCGAAGAGCAGCACCAGCAGCGAAGGCGACGCGCTGATGGGTACACCTGCCAGACCGTCAACCCGTGGGAAAACTAAACGCAGAATCAGGCCCGTGCAGGCAAACGCGATCCCCAAACCTGCGGCGCCTCCGGCGAGCGAGAGCAAAAGGCTTTCGGTAAGGGCCTGGCTCACCAGCCGCGGTCTCTGTGCCCCCAGGGCCATGCTCAACGATATCTCCCGCCGCCGCTCCATGCCGCGAACGAGCATAAGGTTGGCCAGATTGGCGCAGACAATAAGAAGCACAAATGCCGAAACCATCATCAGGATCTGAAGCCAGTGGTCATACTGCTCGCGCATGCTCGTGATGCCGCCGCCTCCGGGGCGGACGAACAGAGTCTGCGCGGGGAATTTCGCGCGATCGTTGGCGCTCATCTCACCCCAGTGCGAACTCAGCCACTGCTGAAGCTCGACTCTCATCGCGGCTTCAATGGACGCGGGTTTCGCGCCGGGCCGGACACGCCCGATCAAGTCTAACCAGTACTGGTCGGGTTGGTTGATATTGCCAGCGGCTCCCGTTAGCCGTTCAGTCGCGAGCGGCAGAAAGAAATCGGGTGGAATAGCTCGGAGCTTGTCGCCAAAGAAACCCGGTGGAGCGATTCCCACAATTGTGTATGGTTTATTGTCCAGAGTGAACACTGCGCCCATGACAGACGGATCCGATCCGTACCGTTGCTGCCATAAGCGATAGCTCATTACTGCGACCGGCGGTGCGTTGGCCCGATCGTCGCTGGCGTCCAGCAGCCGCCCGACGTAGGCTCTGATGCCAAACATGGTGAAGTAATTGCCTGAAACGAACTCCCCGGGATAGCCTTGCGCTGCCGCTCGAGTGCCGGAGCGGCGCACGCCCAACAGCGACTCGCCCGCCTGGAACGCCGCTAATTCCGCGAAGCCCTGGGTGTGGTCCTGGAAGTGTTTATATAAGTCGTATGAAAAAATAGAAAACTCATTCTCCTGGCTGTACCCGCCCCAATAGCAGCAACGCGCTTCTTTTCCCACGCGGAATAATTCGGGAGGGTTCGCAACCGGTAGGGACTTCATCAGAACCGCGTCTACCAACGTAAAAATGGAAGTGGTCGCGCCGATGCCCAGCGCCAGGATAACAACAACCGTGACCGTAAATGCGGGGGACTTCCGCAAGCGGCGCAGCGCATATCGGATATCCCGCAACAGAGTCTCTGTGAACGGCAGTCCCCTTTGATACCGGTAGTCATCCTTAATTGCCTCTACCGCCCCGAACTTCAGCACCGCTTGGCGCCGCGCCTCGTCCGGAGACAAGCCCGCGCGAAGATTATCTTCCGTTTGCAAGGCGATGTGCGTTTCAATCTCCGCGCGCAACCGTTCTTCATCCGATTCCGTTCTCGACCAGGAGGTGAGCCGCCTTGCGAACCGCCTTAGCTTTTTCATCTCAGATCCTCCGCTCTCAGGGCGAAGAATCGGGCGATGATGGCCGCCGTCTCGTCCCACTCATGCTTCTCGGCCCGCAATTGCCTGCGTCCCTGCCGTGTCAGCCGGTAGAAGCGTGCCTTGCGATGGTGTTCCGAGGCGCCCCACTCCGAGGCGATAGAGCCTTCTTGCTCGAGCTTCAAGAGAACCGGATAGAGAGTGCCCTGATTCACGGCGAGCAGGTCTCCGCTGATCTGTTCGATGCGGCGGGCGATCCCGTAGCCGTGCATTGGGCCCAGCACATCAAGGGTCTTAAGGACCATCAGCGCCAACGTGCCCTGCAGAACGCCTTTCTTTTGCTGTTTTTCGCCCATTGGGTTTCCAACAGAAGCATGGCACATCCTCACTGGGAAAGCAACAGGAGAACTCCGCTCAATGCGAAACGCTGTGCTACCCGCTACTCGCCCTGGGACGGGTGAGGAGTTCTCCGCTTAAGCATTTAGACCAATCGCGGATGTATTACGTCTTTGATTTGGGGGCGATTTGCGGTTCGGACGGCGTGTACGGTAATCTCCCAAGGAGCGTCCGGAGGGGTTGCTCAACGGTTCAGACGGTCAGGAGGCTTACGGAATGGAAGGACCATCCACATCCGCGCCCCAGCTTCACCGCAAGCTTGGGCTGCTGAACGCGACGTCCATCAACATGTCGAACATGATCGGCATTGGACCCTTTATCACCGTGCCGCTCATCATCAGCACGATGGGCGGTCCGCAAGCGCTGACGAGCTGGTTCGTGGGCGCGATCCTGGCCATTGCGGACGGGCTGGTCATCTCCGAGCTGGGCGCGGCCCTCCCTGGGTCCGGCGGAACCTACTCCTTCCTGAAAGGCAGTTATGGCCAGGAAAAGTGGGGACGATTGATGGCGTGGATGTTCGCCTGGGAATTTCTTTTCTTCGGCCCGCTCGAGATCGCCTCCGGCACGATCGGAATGACGCAGTACATGAGTTTTCTTTGGAAAGGTCTGGCGCGCCACCCCTGGGAGATGCGGCTGATGGCGGCTTCCATCGCGGTCCTGGTGGTGATCACCCTCTACCGGAAGATCAATGACGTGGCGAAGCTCATGCTGGTCCTCTGGGTGGCGGCGCTCGTCACCACCGGCTGGGTGATTATCACGGGGCTCGCCAAGATGAATACTCACCTGGCATTCAGTTTTCCGGCGGGCGCCTTCAATATGAACTGGTCCTTCCTCATCGGCCTGGGGAGTGGAACGATTATTGTGATTTACAATTACCTCGGATATTACCAAGTGTGCTATCTGGGCGACGAGGTGAAGCAGCCGGAAAGAACCGTCCCGTATGCGGTCATCATTTCCATCCTTGCCGTCACGGCGATTGATTTCCTCCTCTCATTCAGTTTTATTTCCGTGGTCCCTTGGAAGGAAATGATCCGGCCAGGCTCCCCGGCCAACCTCGCGGTTGCTTCGGTCTTCATTCAAAAAATCTACGGCCACTGGGCGGCCGTCCTTCTCACCGCTCTGATTCTCTGTACGGCTTTTGGCTCTATCTATGCGCTGATGCTGGGCTACTCGCGCATTCCGTACGCCGCGGCGCGCGACAAACTGTTTTTCCCGTGGTTTGACGCGCTGCATCCTACGGGCGAGTTTCCCCACCGGTCGCTGCTGCTGGTCGGGGCGCTATCCGTTCTGGCCAGCCTTTTTAATTTGGCGGAAGTGATCGTTGCGTTGATGGTGGCCCGCATCCTGGTGCAATTCGTCGGCCACACGATTGGCTTGTTCGTATACCGCAAGGAGCACGCGGACACATTGCCGTTCAAGATGTGGCTCTATCCGCTACCCGCGATCGTCGCCTTGATTGGATGGGTGTTTGTGTTCGGCAGCCCGGCGTTTCAGCCGGGAGGATGGAAATATATGATGTACGCGGCGGTCACCATCGCCATAGGGCTGGTGATCTTCTATTTTATCTTTTCACTGCGGAGAGGCCTCTATCGTCCCAGGCAGCCGGATTCGGAGCCTGCCGCGCGGTGAGAAGTAAATCCGAAACCCAAAATTGCAAATCGGAAATTGGAGATTAGAAAGCAGAAAGCGCGGTCAATATGAACTGCTCTCGCAGATGGAGAAATCCGAATGCGCGGTCCCGCCGGTAAGTCGACTACAACCACTGCGTGCGGAAAGGAACCGGTGCCGCGCGCCCAAACCCCTTGGAGCCAACCTGGCGCCTGACACGTGGAACCTGGAGCCTGAAACGTTATACGGCCTTCACGCTTTCCCGGATGACGAGTTCCGCGAGAGGATGCGCTTGGTATGCGGCGACGTGAAGTATGAGGCCGAGGGCGCCCCTTCCGGACCAGCCGTAATCACCAGAGTAACCCCTATGGCAACGCCCCGCACGCCGCACCACCAACCGGGAAGCGAGATGGCTTCGGTGAATCGATCTGTTTCCGTCCCTTGGCAATATGCGTTGATCATTCCCGCTCTCAATGAGGAGAAGTCCATCGGACGCCTGCTGGAACTGGTTTCGCGCGGGCGCTTCGTGGAAATCATTGTGGTGGACAATGGCAGCGCGGACGGCACCGCGCGGGTGGCGGCAGCGAACGGTGCTCGCACGATCCTGGAGCCGCGGAGAGGGTACGGGCAGGCGTGTCTCACAGGGATCGCGGGTCTCGGTCCGCGATCCGATGCCGTGGCCTTTATGGACGCAGACCTATCAGACGATCCGGCAGACCTTGCGCGGCTTCTCGACGCGTTTGAATCGAGCGGCGCAGACCTCGTGATCGGCTCGCGAGTGCTCGGCCATCGGGAGCCGGGATCACTCACGCCGTTACAGCGCTTTGGAAACTGGCTCAGCACGCGCCTGATCCTCTTGATTTGGAAGGTTCGGTACACCGACCTCGGGCCGCTTCGGGTGGTGAGCCGCGAGGCCCTGCGCCGGATGGCGCTCACGGACCGCGATTTCGGCTGGACAGCGGAAATGCAGGTTATGGCCGCCAAGCTGGGCATGCGCGTGGCGGAGATTCCGGTGAGCTACCGGCGGCGGATTGCGGGTAAATCCAAGGTCTCTGGAACGCTCATGGGGAGTTTCCGCGCCGGAATAAAAATTCTGACTACGATTGCAAAGTGCTGGCTGTTCAGGAAAGCTGAAAAACCGGTGTAACGCGGGACGATGGCTAGACGATCTCGACCCGGCAATTGTTTACCAGCGACTTGAACTTCAGAGCGTCCGCGTCGGTCCCGACAATTGCGTTGTAATGCATGGGCACGGCGATGCGCGGGTTAATATCCGCCGCAGCCTGCGCGGCTTCCTCTGCGGTCATCACGTAAGTTCCGGAGACCGGCAGCAGCGCGATATCGCACCGGAAGCCGTTCATTTCCGGAATGTGGTCGGTGTCCCCCGCGTAATATACGGTAGTTCCGTCCATCTTGAAAATGAATCCGTCTCCGAGTGATTGCTTGGGGTGAAATGGATTTCCGGGGCTGCGGAATTTGTTCAGGTTATAGGCGGGAACGGCTGTAATTTCAATTTCTTCCACCGTCGTCTTGTCTCCCGGCTGGAGATATTGAATCGAGGCGGCTTTCACCCCTTGAAGGCTCTCCCGGCAAAGTGGGCTTGCCACGATGTGCGTTTTGGGTGTCATCACCTTGGCTAAATCTTCCGGGCTCATGTGGTCGCTATGCTCGTGGGATAAAAGGACCACGTCGGGCTTATCGGATTTTGCGACACGGAAGGGGTCGGTGTAGAGAACCTTGCTGCCGGCGATGCGGAACGTGTCATGCGCGATGCGCTCGAAATCCAAATTCAGCAGCTTCATGTCGAATCCTCCTGGAGGTAAGAATACCACCGCCCGTCACCGGCGGCACACGGGGATTTTCCTTTCAGCCCCAAAGAGAGGCAAAATAAGAACGGGCCGTCACCGGTCTGCGCCGCCTCGCGGGAGGGAAGGTGCGCCATGAAAGCTGGGCAGGCTAAACTCTTCGCTTACCGAGGTCGAGTGGCTTGGGCGAAGGTGCGGGCAATAGCGCTGCGCCGGCTTGACGACGTGGCGCGGGCCCAGGCAAATATCGCGCGACGGGATAAGCCAGGGGACCTCCACGATTTCCGCGTGGCCAGCCGCCGCCTTGAACAGGCGCTTGACTTGCTGAGATCTGCGGAGATGCGGCTTGGCGTCCAGCGTTTGCAGCGTAGATTGGCGCGCGCCCGGAAATCGATTTCTGACGTACGGAACTACGACGTTTTTCTCGACCGCGTGGATAGAATCCTGGCTCGCCAAAAGGCGCCTCAGCGAGAAGCCTGGCGGGCCGTCCGCGATTATCTCGAGAGCAAGCGGGCCCGCAAACACGACAAAGCGGCTCGGAAATTCGCCAAACTGAATTTGCCCCGGACATATGCCCGGCTGCGCTCCGTGCTGAAATCGAGCCAATGGTTCTCAGGCAAGCGTTCACGCGCAAGTGAAACGAGCGGAGCCGCTGCGCCACCTCCTGGCGGTTTCCGTGAACTCGCAGCCGCGGAGGCGGAAAGGCTCTGGGAGGCCGTCGAAGAGGCGAACCGTAACGCTCGAGGCTCCTCCGACGCGTCCGCCATTCATACCCTGCGGCTGGCCGTGAAGCGCCTGCGTTACCTCATGGAAATCATTTACGCCGTCGAGGCGCCGGTGAACGGGAAAGAGCTTAGTTCGCTCCGCGGCGCGCAGCGGCGCCTGGGAGAATGGCACGATTTGGAGATGGGTGAACGGCTGCTCGCCCAAATGGCGGGCCGCCCGAAGTTTGTGCATCAGCAGCCGCGGCTCGCGCGTGACATCCGCAAGCTCATGACGCGGAGCCACCGGGCCAAAGCGCGAATCCTATCCCGCCGTCCCGCCGTGATCGACGCCCCGACGCGCGCGCACTTGGAACGCTCTGTGAAGGACCTGCAGACCGCCGCGGTGAAGTTGAAACGCCGGCAACACGAGCATTAGGGAGTGCCTCATGTCCAGGGAACGACTTGTTTCTCCTGAGCTGATTTCCAAGGAAGAAGAGAGCTTTAATCAGACGCTTCGCCCGCCCACGCTCGGCGAATACATTGGGCAACGGAAGGTGGTGGAGAAGCTCGAAATCGCGCTGGAAGCGGCGCGCGGGCGAGGGGAATCACTCGAGCACGTGTTGCTGTTCGGGCCGCCGGGCTTGGGCAAGACCACGCTGGCGCACATTGTGGCGAACGCCATGGAGGCGAAGATCACCGTGACGTCCGGGCCCGCCATCGAGCGCCCGGCGGACCTGATGGGCATATTGGCGAGTCTTGGAGACCGCGACGTGCTGTTTATCGATGAGATTCACCGCCTGCCCACCAACGTCGAGGAATTCCTCTACCCGGCAATGGAGGACTACAAAGTCGACATCGTGATCGACAAGGGCATGTACGCGCGCACGATCAAGTACGATCTGAAACAGTTTACGCTCGTCGCGGCCACAACGCGGGCGGGCACGCTGTCCGCTCCGCTGCGGAACCGCTTTGGACTTTTCTATCACCTGGAGTTTTATAGTCCGGACGAGTTGAGCGAGATCGTTGAGCGCTCGGCGCGCATTCTTGGAATCCGCAGCGGCGGCGAAGGGGCGGCTGAGATTGCGCGGCGCGCGCGCGGCACGCCGCGTGTGGCTAACCGCCTGCTGAAGCGCGTGCGCGATTATGCCGACGTGAAGGCGGCGGGCGAGATCACGCCGGAAATCGCCGTGGCCGCGCTGAAGCTCGAGGGCGTCGATGACCGCGGCCTGGACGACCTCGACCGCCGGTTTCTCAGCACGATTATTCAGCTCTATCACGGCGGCCCCGTGGGCGTTGAGGCGCTTGCCGCCACCCTAAACGAGGAGGTGGACACGCTGGTGGACATGGTAGAGCCGTTTTTGCTGCAACAGGGTTTCATCAGCCGCACCAAGACCGGCCGCCGTGCCAACGAACCTGCGTACCAGCACTTGAGGCTGGCGCTGCCGCGAGGCGCAGCCCAAGGTGCGCCAGGGCTGTTTGATTCGCAAACGTAGTGAATTTGCTGGCGGCGGAGCGCGGACCCGCCATCGCTTGTTTGCCATGAAACGCATCTATCTGGGGCTTGGCTCGAACCTGGGGGATCGCCTGGCTCACCTCAGCCGGGCGGTCGAGCATTTGGAGTCCGCCGGTGTGCGTGTGCTGCGCCTCTCCTCCTACTACAGAACCCAGCCAGTCGATTTTACCGCACAGGCGTGGTTCGTAAACTGTGTGGCGGAAGCCCGCACCGACTTGATGCCGCTGCGGCTACTGCGCGCCTGCAAAGCCGTCGAGCGCGCCGGCGGCCGGCGTCCCGGCGTAGCCAAGGGTCCACGGCCCATTGATATTGATATTCTTTTGTATGAAAATGCGGTGATCCGTTCGCGCGAATTAGTCGTGCCGCACGAGCGGCTGGCGGCTCGGCGCTTTGTGCTGGTCCCGCTGTGCGAGATCGCGCCGGGCTTGTACCATCCGGGATTGCAGCGCACGGTGGCGGAGATGTTGCACGAGACGCCTGACCTGAGCCAGGTGACGCGGATGAAGACAAGCGGAGTGACGAGAGACAAGTGACCAGCACAAGACGTGGCCGGTTTTCGCTTAATGCTGACGGCTGATTGCTTCTTTTGCTCGTCTCTTGTCACTCGTCTCTTGCCTCTTGTCACTGCCTTGTGGAGAAGCCGTCATGGCTGCCGTCGAGCCCATTTACGAACCGCCGCGGTTGATCGCAATCGAGGGCCCCCTGCGCGTAGGGAAGACCAGCCTGGCGGACCTGCTCGCCCGCAGATTGAGCGCGGAGCGGCTGCGCGACGTGGAGGACAATCCGTTTCTCGATCGCTTCTACCAGGGTGCGCCGGGCGCCGCGTTCCAGGCGCAGTTTCATTTCCTCTGGAACCGCTTCAAACAATGGCAGAGCCTCGATCAGGCCGCGAAGCCGGCGCGCTGTGTGGTGAGCGATTATTTGTTCGCTAAGGATAAGATCTTTGCCTACCTCAACCTCGCCGACGAAGAGCTTGAGCTTTACGAACGCTACTACGGGCTTTTCGCCGAACAGGTGCCCATACCCGATCTGGTGATATACTTGCAGGCGAAGCCCGGTACGCTCAAGGGGCGCATTGTAAAGAAACGCGTCCCCTCAGAGCAGGCGATTTCGGACGAGTATCTCGAGGAAGTGATTCAGGCTTACGAGCACTTCTTCTTTCATTACACGGAGGCCGACTTGCTGGTAGTCGAAACGTCCCGAATCGACTTTATCGCCCATGAGGATGACCTCGAAGAACTGCTTCACCGCATTCGCCAGCCGGTGAAGGGCACTGAATACTTTTTGCCGCTTGGATCCGCCCCGGCGGACTGAGACGGAGACGATTGACTCATTGGCTCATTGTTTTATTGATTCATTGTGAGATTGGATCCGCAATGACTCAATGAATCGATGAACAAATTAATTTAATGGAGGAATGCCATGGACCCGATTCACGAGGCCGTGAGCAAGATCACCGTGCCGCTTCTGCTGCAAAAAAAGCTGCGCGGCGAAAAGATTACCTGTCTCACCGCCTACGATTACCCCACCGCACAGCTTGTCGACGAAGCCCTCGTGGACGTAGTTCTAACCGGTGACTCCGTCGGCACCACTGTCCTCGGCTATGAAACGACGCTCCCCGTCACATTAGACGAGATACTTCATCACCTTCGGGCTGTGCGCCGTGCCGTGCGCCGCTCGCTCCTGGTGGCGGATCTTCCCTTCGGCTCTTATCACGTAAGCGACGAGCAGGGTGTCGCTTCTGCGGTGCGCACGGTGAAAGAGGGCGGCGCGGAAGCGGTGAAAATCGAGGGCGGGGCGAAGCGCAGCGGGCTCATCCGCCGGTGTGTTGAGGCAGAGATCCCGGTGATGGGTCACGTTGGACTGACGCCCCAATCCGTGCATGCCTTTGGAGGCCATCGCGTGCAAGGGAAGACAGCGGAGAGCGCGGCAGACATCCTGGCTGACGCTCAGGCGGTTGAGGACGCGGGCGCGTTCAGCATCGTGATTGAAGGCGTGCCGCGCGAGTTGGCTTCTCTGATCACGGGCCGCATGCGCATTCCCACCATCGGCATCGGCGCCGGGCCCGGCTGCGATGGCCAGGTGCTTGTGGTGCACGATCTGCTTGGGATTTCCCCCGAGCCGCGGCCAAAATTCGTACGCCCTTATGCGAACGTCAGGGGAATAATGCAGGAAGCCTTTGCGCGTTTTCGCGACGATGTTTGCGAGGGCCGCTTCCCCGGCGACGACGAATCCTACCACTGGCCCGCGGCGGTGAAAGATCAGTTTGAGCGGGAAACCGAACGGAACGTGTTGCGGGTGAAGTGCTAACTCGGATATCGCAGCGCTCGGGGCGGCGGACGAACGATTGAGCAAGACTCGCGCCTGCGGGAGAGTTGAAACCCTGCCCCCCTATTCCAGCCGCGGCGTTGGTGAGAAGTCCCGGCTAAAGTGCTGGCCGGGATTGGCGCTTTCCGAACCGTGGTCCTCATTACCCCACGACCCCGATCCGTCGATAACCCGGCAAAATTGCTGAGCGCAGGAGTTTCGATCGAATGAGCAGAGAAGCTGGGCCGAAGCTGCTCTGCTCTCCACTATTCTCGCGGGGTGTTTGTGGCTTTTGCGAGCGGCGGGAGCCTGTTGGGGTTTTTACTACGCCCAAAAGGAGACACTTCGCTCTGCGGTTCGAAAATATGCTTCGCAAATCCGTCGATAAGGGCTGCGCCTTCGGGCGGGCGGGTTCAGGTTGCCCGCAGCACCTGCAGGCCCTCCCGGCAGGCGGCAATCCATTCCCTCTTCGCCGCCAGCCTCAGAACCAGCCGGCGGGCATGATGCACCGTAAGCGTCAAGACAGGTGCATCTGGCGCGTGCCGTTGAACTCTGGCAAGCTGGCGCCATGAATTCAACAACCGAGCAACAACGTCCGCGCTTCACTCCCGAGGAGCGAGAGAGTTGGATTTCGCGCTTCCGGTCCAGCGGCCTTTCCCAGGGCCGCTTTGCTGAACAAAACGGTTTGAAGCTGAAGACGCTGCAGCGATGGCTCTATGGGCGCGGCGCGCAGGCGGTGATGAAACGGAAGCCGCCGGTCCGCGCCCATGGGGATCGGTCTCACCGAATCGATCGAACGGCTGTCGCCCTGCAGCGGAAGCCGCAGCGCGTGCCGAGCGCAACTTTTCGGGAGGTCATGCGGCCACATCTCGGTCCGGTGCAAGCGGGATGGGCGGCCGAGGTGAGTTGGCCGAGCGGCGTGACGGTGCGTTTGGCTGCCGGAGCCGAGGCCGCATGGATCGGAGCCGTGGTTGAGGCGGTGCGTCCGGCATGTTGAGTATATCTCCGACCACGCGCATCTTTGTGGCCCTCGAGCCGGTGGATATGCGGGCCGGTTTCAATCGCCTTTACGCCCTGGTCGAGACCCGGCTGAATCAAAACCCCC
>JBOGJT010000040.1:0-12656 GCA_050745065.1 Terriglobia bacterium | reverse complement strand
GCTTGCTGCGCCCGTCGATGTTGGGCGCGGCAAGCAGCGCCCCTACGGCAGGAGCTTGGCGGGAGATATCGCCGACGTGCCCTACCGTCCTCTTGGCCGGAATTCTAAGGGCAGTTCAGAATTGAATTCGCAAGTGGCGCTCTTGCGGCGGGGACGCTACCGCAATCCCGCCTCCGCCTCACACACCATACTTCTGGGCGTAATGACGAAAGGAGCGGTACGAAATGCGCAGCAGCTCCGCGGCGCGCGTGCGCACCCCGTTGGAGCGCCGAAGCGCTTCAAGTAAATACTCCTTCTCCATTCCCGCAATCTGGCCTTCAAAGTCGATACCTTCGTCCGGAAAGGTGCAGCACGGCGATGCAGGCCGTGCGTGGGCGGTCTTCACGGATTCCGGAAGATGGTCGGCACGCAGTAGGCGCTCCTCGGGACCGGCAAAGGCCACCGCGCGCTCGACGGCATTTTCCAGCTCCCGCACGTTGCCCGGCCAGGAATAACCCGTCAGCCGCGGAATGACGTCTGGCGCCAAGCCGTTCAGCGGTTTTCCCATCTGGCGGGCAAACTTGTTCAGGAAGTGCCGGGCCAACGGCTCAATATCTTCCCGGCGCTCGCGCAGCGGAGGAACATGGATGGGAATCACGCTGACGCGATAGTAGAAATCCTCGCGGAACTCGCCCGCCGCCACCATAGCCTTCAGATCGCGGTTGGTGAGCGCGATCAGGCGCACGTCTACCGGAATGTCGGCGCCGCCCCCCAGATGGCGCACCTTCCGTTCTTGCAGGGCGCGCAGAAGCTTCACCTGCATGCTGGGGCTCATTTCGCCGATTTCGTCGAGCAGCAGCGTTCCGCCGTTCGCTGACTCGATGATGCCTTTCTTGTTACTGTCGGCGCCGGTGAATGCGCCCTTGGTGTAGCCGAAGAGCTCGCTTTCCAGCAAGGTTTCAGGAAACGCCCCGCAGTTTATAGAAACGAACGGTTTCTCACGTCTCAGGCTTGATTCGTGCAGGGCCCTGGCCACCAGTTCTTTGCCCGTGCCACTTTCCCCGGTCACGAGCACGGTGCTGTTCGTGGGGGCAACGTTGCGGATGGTCTCAAGAAGGCCCTGCATCCAGCGGCCCTGGCCCACGATGTTGTCTTGCGCAAAGACGCGCAGGAGCTCGCGGCGGAGGCTGCTGTTTTCTTCCCGAAGGGCGATCTCTTCAAGCGCCCTGGCGATCACACGATTCAACTCCTCAACGAGTCGGTCCGTTTTGATCACGTAGCGGTAGGCGCCCAGGTTGAGCGCCTCGATCGCGGTTGAAACGTCTGGCACGGCCGTAATGAGGATGAACAGGGCCGGGCTGCGCGTAGCGTTGGCGTGCTCCAGCAACTGCACGCCCGTCACGCCGGGCATGCGGATGTCTGAGATGATGAGGTCGTAAATGCGGGCGTCAATTTTTTTCTTGGCCGCCTCGCCGCTGCTGACGGTTTCCACGTCGTGGCCTTCGCGGCGGAAGGCGATCTCGAGAAGCTGGCAAAGCGACTCCTCGTCGTCCACAATCAACAGTTTCGCCATAAGATCACTTCGTCAGCCAAGTCCCGGCGCGCCGGAACACCCTTTCAGCATTCTGTCTAGGTCAAACTCCTCACGCCTTCATCCTGCCGCCGGGGAAGCTCGATCAGAAATTGCGCTCCCTCGCCGGGCTTGGACGTCACGAGGATGTCGCCCCGATGGGCCTTGACGATTTGATAGCTGATTGCCATGCCGAGGCCAGTACCGTCGCGGAAGCGGGAAAAAAACGGCTCGAAGATGCGCTCGATTTGCGCCCCGGAAAGCCCCACGCCCGTATCCGACAGGACGACGGAGACTTTGCGGGGATGCCGGTCGTGTATTTCCGCGGTCAATCGTCCACCCTCCGGCATGGCTTTCAGGGAATTGTTACAGATATTCCAGAACACCTGCCGGATTTTGTCCGTATCGACAGCCGCCATGACGGGGCGGCCGGGGAAGACGCGGCTGATCTCGAGTTTGGCGCCGAACTGCGGGTGATGCTCCAGCAACAGCAGGGTCTCATCCAGCAAGGCGGCGAGATCGGCGGAACGGAATTCGAACCGCTGCTCGCGCGCATACGCCAGAAAGTCCGACACCAGTTTATCCAGCCGGCCGGACTCCCGGCTCACAATGCCCATCAGCTTTGCCTGGTCCTCGTTCATCTCTGTGATGGCCTGGAGAAGTTTCACCGCGCCCGAAATCGACGAGAGCGGATTGCGGATTTCGTGGGCGATGCCGGCGGCCATGCGGCCCAGCGTTGCCATGCGGTCGGTGAGTTGCACTTCGGCCTCACGCTGCTTTTCTTCGGTAAGGTCCTGGAACGTGTAGATGTACCCCATCACGTCCTGCCCAGGCACCCTGAGCGGCGCCTCTGAAATACCCAGGATGCGAGTCTCGCCGCCGGGGCGCCGGTAGAGGGCTTCGTGGCGGGTGTAGGCGGGGAATTCAGCGGGACTGGCCCCGCGCGTCTTCAATCCGTCCTGGAAGACCAGATACACGGGCTTCCCGCGGAGGTCCTGCATCGTCTGGCCAAGAATCTCCTCGCCGGCCGGGTTGAGCACCAGAATGGCGCCTGTGAGGTCGGTAGTGATCAGGCCGCCCCGCATGCTGCGAATAATGTTTTCATTGAGCGCCTGGAGGCTGGCCACTTCTCCGGTTCTCACCGTCAGCTCGTTCCCTGTCCGCCGAAGTTTTTCAGCGAGGTAACTTGAGAGATAAGCCACGGCGAAGAAGCCGAAAAGGCTGGCCAGGATCTTGAACTCGAATGCGCCCAGGTCAACCGGCCCTGACACCGGCTCGATGATGCGGCCGACCTCCGGATGATGCCTGGCGAATGCCGGGTAGAGACTCGGAAGATAAGCCAACTCAAGCAGTGCTCCCATGCAAACGAAGCTGATCCCCGCAACCATGAAGGCCTGCGAGCGGGGCAGCACGACACTCGCCATGATCACGGCGAGGAAGTAGAGGGTAAGGAAGTTGCTTTCGAGGTTTCCTGTCACGTGCACCACGGCAGTGATCAGGATAATATCGCCACAAACCTGGATATACGCCTGAAGCGCCAGATCGCGGCTAAGCTGGTTATAGACCAGGTAAAATAGCGCGAGCACATACCACGCGACGATGGTCTCGACGAAAGGTAGCACTGGGCTTTCGGGCAGCGGATGCGCCAGCGCCTGCCGCGAGATCAGATTAATCGCGAAGACAAAAGTAATAATGATGAACCGGAGCTTAATAATCCAGGTGAGCCATTGCTGGAGCTGATCTGAGGGTTTCATGCTTTCCCCTGCTGCGGATTACATCATATAGTGACAGCGTTCGCTTCAGCGGCGCTCACTGAGTTGCGAAAAAGCGGCGGCCGTCGGGCGCCGCTTTTAGTGTCACTTTAAGATGTAATCTCCCTTAGTATAAGAACAGTTAACCCCTCAACACAAGCGCCTGGGAATTGGCGCTCAGAGTTTTACCTCTGAAATTCTGCGAGTTGCCCATTTTTGAGTTTGGGCTTGCCGATGTCGAATCGTTCGTTGCCACGACCACGCTGCCGCTTGGCGGCGCCCGAAGTCGGTGAGGTGGGGCAGCAAGCTCGAGCTGAAAGCCCCGCCCCTTTCGGCATCCAACGCGGTGCTTGACTTCGCCGCCTGCCGCTCCCATAGAATAGAATGTGGATGAGGAACCCGATTCGCCCTTGCATAATCCTGGCGTTTTTGCTGCTTGCGGCAGGCGGCCAAACCTTCGCGGCCGTCCTTCCTCCGCTGCCCAAGCTGAGCCTCAACAACACCTTTGCGGCGGTACGCACCCAGATCGAGCAAGCCTACGCCGCGGCTCGCGCCCATCCCGCTGATCCAACCGCAAACGGGAAGCTAGCGATGCTGCTCGATGCTTACCAGCAATATGCCGGGGCAGCGATTTGCTACCGCCGTGCGCACCAGCTTGACCCAACCTCGTTCCAATGGGTTTATAACCTCGCCTACGACGAGATGAAACTTGGAGAATATGATCAAGCGGCGTCAGCATACCGGGCGGCGCTGCGAATGAACCCCGGTTACCTGCCGGCCAAGATGAGCTTGGCGGAGAGCCTGCTCTCGGGTGGTAAGCTCGATTCCAGCCGCAAACTGTTCCAGGAGATCGTGCAAAAATATCCTGACAACGCAGAGGCGTATTACGGCTTGGGGCGAGTCGAGGCCGCGCACGGGAATCTCGAGGCCGCAGCCCAGGCGCTCCAGAAAGCCTGTGACCTCTTTCCCGAATACGGGGGAGCTCAATATGCCTTGGCGCTCTCCTACCGCAGACTCGGCCAGCCGCAGAAAGCTCTGCCGCACTTCGCCGCGTATCAGAAGAACGTGACCACGCTCCCACCGCTCGATGATCCTGAGCGCGACGCGGTTGAACGGCTAAACCAGGGGCCGCTCGCGCGCATGAGGCACGGCAGGGATCTCGCGCGATCGGGCGACCTTGCCGGCGCGATCGCCGAATACCGCGCGGCTCTCGCGCTCGATCCGGCGCTCGTTCAGGCCCATATCAACCTGATCCAGCTTTACGCGCGGACGGGCGATGCGGAAGCCGCTGAGCAGCAATACGAGGCCGCCGTGCGGCTCGACCCAAACCACGCCGACTGCTATTACAATTACGGAGTCATGATGTTCCGGCTGCACGATTACGCGAAAGCGGAGGCGGCATTCCGCCGCGCGATCGGCATCAATCCTTACGACGCCGATGCGCAGGACAACCTCGGTTTTCTGCTCGCGCGGCAAGGCAAAACCGGGGAGGCGATGGACGAATTCCAAAAGGCCCTGGCGGAGCGCCCGGATGACCGGATTGCGCGCTTTCATATTGGGCAGATTCTGGTGAGCCAGCAGAACTATGCGGACGCGATAGCCCAGTTTGAAAAGATTCTCACGCCCGACGATGCGTCAACGCCGGTGTATCTCTACGCGCTTGGCGCCACGTATGCCCGCGCCGGCGATTTTACCCATGCGCTCACGTATATGCGCCGTGCGCGCAAGGAGGCTGCGGCGCGCGGCCAGGCCGGACTCGTTGCCAGCATTGACCACGATCTTTTGTCAGTACAACAAAGCCTCCACCCGTGACGGTGAGCGGCCGGTTCAATGGGTGGCGCATACATCGCGCATCCTGCGATGTGTGCGACTGCTGGAAACCGCACACGTGGCAAGGAGCGGCCATGTGCGCGCGACCCGGGGCGCCCTCCGAAAATACATCCGCCGTGAGATTGTCCGTGGGGGTGCTGCTCGCTGCGCCCACCCAGGGAATGGAGGCTTACTCCGATTCGCTGCTAAAGCGAGGTGGATCCTCTTCTCCGGAACACGGGTGATCGCCATGAACCGCGGAACGAAGGCCAGATCGGTCTTGGGCAGGCCGCTGAAAGGCTTCGAGAGTGTAACACTGAGTTTGACCACCGGCATTCCCTCGAAACTGGGAATCCAGATGGACCCCCGCTTTCGCGGAGGTGACATCGGCAACCGTTGAGGGCGGCAAGACAGCTTGGAAAGGGCTTCTCAGGAACCTGTAAGCGTCAACGACTTTCACAACATGGCGGAGCATCGATTGAACCGGCGCGATTTTCTGCTGTCTTCCTTAATCCTGGGCGCGATTCCGCGCGCGGCCTCCACTTCCAGCCGGGCGCCGGCAGCTTCGCGTCCCCACTTCCGCGAGGTCGCGGCGGAAGCGGGACTCAACTTCCATCACTTTAACGGCGCAACCGGTGAGCACTACATGCCGGAAATTATGGGTCCCGGAGCGGCGCTGTTTGACTACGACAATGACGGCGATCTCGACGTTTACCTTATCCAAGGCACAACCCTCGAGCCGGAAAAAAACCCGCTCTTCCCGCCGCCGCCCGGCTGGAAGCCGGGGAACAGGCTCTTCCGCAACATGCTTGCAGAAACCGGCAAGCTATACTTTGTGGACGTTACGGAAAAAGCCGGCGTGGGACACATCGGCTATGGCATGGGCGTGGCCGTGGGCGACTACGACAACGACGGCTTTCAAGACCTTTACGTCACCAACTTCGGCCACAACGTGCTCTACCGCAACAACGGCGACGGCACGTTTACCGACGTGACGCGGCAAGCCGGAGTGGACGATCCGCGTTGGAGCACCAGCGCTGCCTGGGTGGATTACAACGGCGACGGACTGCTCGACCTGTTCGTTTGCAACTACGTTGATTTCACCGTGCGCGGCAACAAACAGTGCTTCGCTCCCACCGGCGCGCCGGACTATTGCACGCCCACCGCCTACCATCCAGTTCCCTGCCGCCTGTTCCGCAATCTCGGCAACGGCAAATTCGCCGACGTCAGCCAATCGTCCGGGATCGCCTCTTCTTACGGCCCGGGGCTCGGCGTCTTGTGCGCCGACTTCAATGGCGACGGCCTCATCGACATTTATGTGGCCGACGACACGGCGGCGAACCGTTTGTGGATCAACCAGGGCAATGGAACGTTTAAGGAGGATGCGCTCGCGAGCGGGGTGGCCTACAGCGGCGACGGGCTGGCCAAGGCGGGCATGGGGATCACTCTCGGCGACATTGATAACGACGCTCACCTTGAGCTGCTCGTCACCAACCTCACGCGCGAAGGCGTGACGCTATTCCGCGGCGCCGGCAAAGGGTTTTACGACGATGTGACGGCCCAGTTCGGGCTTGCGCAGGCCACCTTCGGTGACACCGGCTTCGGAACGCAATTCTTCGATTACGACAACGACGGGCTGCTCGATCTCTTCATCGCCAACGGCGCCGTGACAATCATCAACGCGCTCGGCTCGAGCCGGTTTCCTTACAACCAGATCAATCAGTTGTTCCATAACGAAGGCGAAGGCAAGGGCTTCCGCGAAGTGACCAGCAGCGCCGGCCGGGCGTTTGCACTCTCGGAAGTGAGCCGCGGTGCGGCTTTTGGGGACATCGATAACGACGGCCGCGTCGACGTGGTCGTTTCCAACAACAACGGCCCAGTGCGCCTCCTGCTGAACCAGACTACGCCAAAGCAGCACTGGCTCGGAGTGCGGCTTGAGAAGACAGGTGGAAACCGGTTTGCGATCGGAGCGCGCATCGGCGTCTTGCGCAAAGGCGAACGTCCGCTGTGGCGGCGCGTACATACGGACGGCAGCTACTTGAGCTCGAGCGACGTCCGGGTGCACTTCGGCCTGGGAGCAAATCCTGAAATTGACGCTTTGATCGTCGAGTGGCGGGCCGGAGAGCGCGAGATGTGGCAGCACGTCAAGACCGATCGAACTGTGACGCTGCGCCAAGGCTCCGGCCGCCGGCTATGAATGATACACGCGGACGTAAGCCCGCGACGCCCCGTGTTGTAGCGGCGGCCTCTGGCCGCCGGTCTTTGCCACTGAAAACCGCTGGCCAGGGGCCGCCGAGCGGCAATCGCCGCAACCATACATGATTCTCATCAGGGCGGGGTCACACGAACTTCCTCTTTCAATTTCTGCGTCTGCTCTTCGTCCGCCTGGTGAAGCCTCTGATAGGCTTTGAGCAGGGGCTGGGCAAGAGCGGATTGGCCGGTCGCCGCGTAGGCCCGGGCGAGTTGATAGTGCAAGCTGCCATCCGCGTCGAGCGGTAAGGCTACCCTGAGGTGGGGTATGGCCTTTGCGCTTTGCCCAGCCTGCATATAAGCACGCCCCAGCGCGGACTGCGCCCGGAGCAGGTTCGGATCGCGGCGAACCGCCTCGGCGAGCGACGGAATTGCTTTGGCCGGCTGCTGCTCGCTGAGCAGCAGATCGCCAAGCAAGTAATTGATTCCCGGCGAATCCGGCTGAAGGCGCTTGAGCTCTTCGACAAGCGGCAGCGCTTCGTTGAAATTCTTCGTCTGGACGAGCGCCAAGGCCAGTTGCTGCGTAATTTGAGGATCATTCGGGGCAAGCGCGTGCGCCTTGCGCCATTCGGCCGACGCGCCCGCGTAATCGCCGCCGCTCTCGTGCACCGTCGCGAGCAACTCGTGGTATTCCGGCGAATCGGGCAGTGCGTCAAGGTGGGAAAAAGCCTCGATCGCAAGCTGATTGAAGGCTCGCGACTTCCAGTAGAGCGCCGCGGGAGCGGCATCGAGCGATCGGGCGATCGCGGCATAATGGCGTGCGGCATAATCGCAGTCGAGAGGCGCCGTCGAGCAATTGGGCGGGCCGAGTTTCCGCTCGCGCGCCTCCTCGGTCCGCGCCCAGCTCTCATGATTCGTTTTGCGGTAGATCGCAGCCAAAGCCGCGTGCGCGCCGCGCAGATTCGGCGTTTTCTCGAGCGCCTGGCGGTACAGATAAAACGCGCTGCTATACTGCATCGCCTTCGCGCGCGCTCCGGCCGCAAGCGCCAGCCAGTAGCCTGTGCCAGGCGCGCGTTTCTGCAATTCGCCGAAGCTCCGCTGCGCGAGCGCCTGATAGGAGAGGCCGAGGCCATACCACGCGGGCGCGCTGTTTGGATCCCGCGCTGACAATTTCTCAAATTGCGCCGCCGCGCTTCGATACCGGCGCGAGGCGAGCAAAGCTTTTCCTAGATTTTCGCGCACGTCCGGATTGTCCGGTTGCGCGCGCACGGCCGATTCAAGCGGCGCGGCGGCAAGCTCCGGCTTGCCCAGGCTCAAGTAGGCATCGCCGAGGTAGAGTGAGGCGGCCACGTTCGCCGGATCGAGCGCCAGCGCCTGCTTGAACGCAGCGACCGCTTCTTTTTCGCGCCCCGCCATATGAAGAGCCATGCCGAGGTTCGAAGCCAGCCCGGAGTTATGCGGCAGCACGCGAACGAGGTCGCGGTAAAGCGGGACCGCCGCTTCGTATTGCCCCGCGGCCATCAGGTCGCGGGCGCGGAGAGATTCCTGCGCCAGCGTCGCCGTTTGGGAAAGCGCCCGCGGCGCGGCCGCACCGATAACCAGGATGAGCAGAACGAAAGTTCGACGTGCCATGGCCCCTGAATTATTGGTGTAGCACGCCCGCAGGCCGAACCGCAATGGAAAGAATGGAATGGGAAGGTTTTTTGGCGGGATTAACAATCATGGACCGCCGCTACAATAGACAAAAACTCCCGGGCGGAACGTTTTGCATTCCGGCCCGGGAGCGGGTAGCGCAGACCTGCGCTTTGCAGGTCTGCGGTTTGCGCCTGGCGTCAGAATTCCAGTTGTGCGCCGATCTGTATGATACGGGGATCGGTGGCGCCCGTAACCTGCCCGAAGCCTCCGCCGCACACGCCGTTGACAATCGTGCAGGTCATGTTCGGGTTGCTCCACTGCGGAGTGTTCGTGAAGTTTTGCGCCTGGATCCGCATTTGCAGCTTAAACCGCTCGGTCAGCTTAAATGTGCGGAAGAGGCTGGCGTCGAGCGTAGCGATGCCTGGTCCGCGCAGCCACGAGAGGCTTTCACCGGCGTTTCCGATCTGAACCGTTTGGAGGGGGCTAAACGCGGTGGTGTTAAAATACTGCTGGCCCGGGCCCGTCTGCCCCAGCCTTTGCAGGTTTCCGGCGAAATCAGGCACCTGGTCGGTGAACGGCGTGTTGAGGTAGACATTGGTTTGGCTGGGGAAGAGCGGCGCGCCGGTCATGATGGTCAGGATGCCGTTGGTCTGCCAGCCTCCGAGGATGGCACGCGCGGCACGGCTGGTGTTGGCCCATTTTTGACCCACGCCGAAGGGCAGCGTGTAAACGTAGGCCATCTTGAGATTGTGCGTGTGATCAAAGGCGAGCGTATGGCGGTTCAACGCTTGGCAGCCCTGTGGCATCAGGGTGCTGGCCGGGCAATTGAAGTCCAAGCCGTCTTCCCAGCCCTCATCGTCCATGTAGCCGATGGCCTTGGAATAGGTGTACGCGCCTTGCAGGAACAAGCCGTGTGAAACCTGGCGCTTGAGGGAAACCTGCAGGGAATTGTAATGGGAATCGAGATAGCCTTGGAACAAGTAAGTGTCCGAGGTGCGGCCGAAAGCGGCGAAGAGCGGTTGGCCCGCAGAGCCTGATCCCAGGGTCGCGGCATTCGCCTCCACTCCGTTAAACTGGTGCGCGAGGTGGTTGCCCACGTAGCCCACGCTCAGCAACATGTTACCGGGCAGCTTCTGCTGGACGGTGAAATTCCAGAACTGCACGTAGCCGCGCTTAAACGGACCCGGCGCCAGCGTGCCGATCGTCACGTTTCCAGGCGGCGTGATGGCGCCGGATGAGAATCCCGTCGGCGCCGCAATGAGAGGAACGCCATTGGCCAGGCCCGGAACCGCATTGGCCGTGTTTGTGGTTGCGTTAAAATTGGCGTAAGGAAGGTAGGTGGTGATGTTACTGTTGCCAGGCAGGAAGTCATCCGCGCCGATGGTGTACGGATAGAAGCCGCGCAGCGGACGCTCGAGCGGCAGCGTGTCTTCGGAAATGCCGTAAGCCGTGCGGATCACCGTGTTCTGCCGGATTTGATAAGCAATTCCAAGCCGAGGCGCAAACAACTTCTTGGAGCTCGTCACGCCAAGATGGGTTGGATTCCCGCCGAGGCCGCCCAGCATTTCCGTGTTCGTGGCCGTGTCATAGACTTCGAATTTGCTGGCGCCGTCACGGGTGATGAGCGGGAAGTAGCTCCAGCGTAGGCCCGCATTCACCGTCAGCTTGGGAGTGACGCGAAATGTATCCCCAGCATAGAGCGAGTACTGCCAGTCTTTGTTGGTGGCCTTGATGAATTGCTGGCTATTTTCCATTTCACTGCCGAGACCCATATCAAACTCGGCCACGTCGTTCCAGGGACCGGAGTTGAAGCCCACGGGGGCACCAGTACTGTCGTAAAACTGCTGCTGCGTGCCACCAGGAGTGCCGACGGGGGCAACGTTGATAAAGGTGTTGTTGTCCGCGGTGTTGATGAAACCGCGATCACAGCAGACGATTTCCGGCTGGAAAGCGTTCATGTGGTTGTGATTCGCGTCAAAGCCAAACGTGATGGTGTGCTTGCCCTTGATCCAGGTGCCGTTTTCATCCAGCGTCAATTGCCAGGCGTCGCGCTGCATCGGCTCCCATGATTGGTCGGTGCCGAGCGTGGTGAAGTCGGCCATGTTGATTCCGGGCATACCACTGTAAAGTATATTGCCCGTCGGCGTGTTGCTGTTGACGAGGCCGAGAACCGATGTGCCATAATCTTTACCAAAATCGAGAGTATGGTTGCTTTCGCTCATGCGGACAAAGCCAACGTGACCGCTGAGGATCAGGTCTGGCTTCACCGTCCAACTGTGGCCAAGGGTCCACGTCTGGGCGAGATCGTGAGTCAGGCCGGTGCCGTTACCCTGCCCCGCGACTCCGTAATCGCTGCCGTCATTCAGGAACGCTTTTTGTGCGGTGTATTTTATCCACATAAGCTGGCGATCGCTGATGTTCCAATCGACCTTGCCCGTGAAAACGTTACGGTTCCAGTCGGACTTGCGCAGTTCCAGGCTGTTGTCCGCTGTGAACTGGTTGAAGGGGGTGCCGAGGTTGTAATTAGGAACGTATGGCGCCATCAGTTGCCAAAAGTTCGTAGAGCCTTGGTACATCCGGTTGGCCGGAATTATGTTGCCCTGGAACGCGCAGCGGCCTTGCCCTGTGGCGGGGTTTCCGGTCTGCGGATCAAACACCATTCCCTGGAGAAGTTGGGTTGTTCCGCCACCAGTCGTGCACACGGTCGCGGGCGTCCCGTTCGCGTTGTAAAGCGGCGCGCCAAGGTAGCTGGAGAAGTTGCCCTGCCGCATGTCGGTGGGCGGAATCAGGCCGATGTCCGCTGCTTCCTCGCGCTGGTAGTAGCCGTCCCAGTTACCGAAGAAAAACAGCTTGTTGTGCTTGATCGGCCCGCCGATCGCCACGCCGTCGTTATTCACAAGGTATTGCGGCTTGGTGGGCTCGTAAACCAAGTCCTGCACCGCGTCGAGCGACGCATTCGTGAAATAGCCGTAAAGCTGGCCGTGGAACTGGTTCGTGCCGGATTTCGTGACTACATCAGTGGCTGCGCCCGCGGTCAGGCCCTTCTGAACGCTGAAATTAGAGGTCTGCACGTTGACTTCCTCTACGCTTGCCTGAGGCGGAACGATGACCATGTGATCCGGCAGCCAGAGGAACTGATCCGTTGCGCCGTCAACGCGCGTGGTGTTGATGTGCGCCGAAAGGCCGTTGGTATTGATATCGAGAGAGCGGTCGGGGGCGTCCGCAATCGAGTTCGGATAGCTGCCCGTAATGGTTGTCGTCGAGGTCAGGCCGGGCGTGAGCAACTCAAAGTTCTGGAAGTTGTGATAAATGCTGGTGGGCAGATTATTGATCGCGTATTTGCTGATCGTGGTGTGCACATCGGTCGTTTCCGTTTGCAGCGTGGCCGCGGATCCATTGACCGTGACGGCCTGCGTCACCGCGCCGAGAGAAAGCCGGACGTTCTGCGCGCTCACCGAGCCAATGTTCACGGTGACGCCCGTGTCCGATACCGTCCTGAAGCCTTTCGCTGCGACCCTCACCGTGTACGTCCCGGCAGGGAGGTCAATCACGCGGTAATCGCCCGCTGAGCCGGTGGTCGTTGAGCGGGTAAGGTGTGTGTCCTGGTTGATAATTGTGATCGCCGCGCCAGGTATCACTGCGCCGGACTGGTCGGTAACGGTTCCACTCATGGAACCGTAAAGACTTTGCGCGTCCAGCCGCTGTACTGAGATAAACCCGAG
>JBOGJT010000039.1:0-19741 GCA_050745065.1 Terriglobia bacterium | reverse complement strand
AGCGTCGGCCGGACCGACCTCTGGGGCGGCGACTCGCGGCAAATTCTGCGCTCGATCGAAGATACGCTCTTCCGCCTTCCCGACGCCACACCCGTCTTCCCCGGTCACGGCCCTTCCACCACGATTGACCATGAGCGCGAACGCAATCCGTTCCTGCGGAAGTTGTAACGGACACGTGTAGTAACCAACGATGGGGGGACAATCCGTATCAATGGGTGGCGCACACATCGCGCATGTTGCGATGTGAGAGACCCTTGAAAACCCCGGTAGCCGAACGTTGCATGCTTTGCGGGTGTCGCAACGCGACATGACGGCCCGAGCGGAAATGCTGGCTTTCTTGGCTTTGCTCCGCATGACGAGCGCGGAAAGCTCAGCATGACCGGCCGCGGCTTTTTGACCATCTTCGGCGCGCCAGGCCGCGAGGTCGAGCTTTTTTCCGTGCGTCAACTGCGATACACTTTGGCGGTTCCCAACGTTCCGGACCAAAGAGGAGTCAATGCCCCATAAGAAAGAAATCATTATTGGAATTGACCTCGGCGGCACGAGCATCAAAGCGCTGGCGGTCGATTCCAAAAACAAGGTTCTGGCGGCTGGCAAGAGGAAGACAGAAGCCGCGCGAAAGCCCAAGGCTTTAATCAAGGAGATCGCGGAACTGGTGGAAGGCACCGCCGCTGACGCCGGTTGCAAGCTGAAATCGGTGGTCGCCGTGAGTATCGGGGCCCCGGGCGCCATCGACGTGCGGCGCGGCGTGGTGACCGAAGCGCCGAATCTCGGCTGGAAGAACGTGCCGCTCGCTTCGGAGCTCCGGTTGCGGCTCGGCGCCGCCATCGTGGTGGATAACGACGTCAACGTGGGCGTTATCGGGGAACACGCGCTGGGCGCGGGAGAGCGTGTGGATAACCTCGTCGGGATCTTTGTGGGCACCGGCATAGGTGGAGGCATAATCACTGGGGGGAAACTCTTCGAGGGGGCGAATGGTTGGGCAGGTGAAGTGGGGCACACGGTCATCGAAATCAACGGTCCCGTCTGTAGCTGCGGAAGACGCGGCTGCGCGGAGGCGCTCGCCAGCCGTACGGCGATGGAACGGGACGTATTCAACGCCATCAAGGCGGGAGCTCAAAGCGTGATCCCCGAGATCCTGAAGCAGCGCAAGCGCGATCGGATCACCAGCAGCATCATTCAGGCTGCCCTCGCCAGGAACGACCCGGTGATGAAGCAAGTCATGAAGCGCGCCCAGTATTGTTTGGGCATCCTGGTGGCGAACATGGTGAACGTGCTCGATCCTGAGCGGGTGGTGATTGGAGGTGGAGTCGCCGGGCGCTTAGGCGAGAGTTTCGTTGGCCCCATCCGCAGCGCGGCCTACGAATACTTCCTTCACGCCAACGCGGCAAAACGCACCAAGGTGGTTCCTGGAAAACTGGGGGATAACGCCGGAGCGCTGGGCGCGGTGGTGCTTGCGCGCAAGCGGCTGCGGCTGTAACGTTCAGGCAGGGACTTCGGCGGTTTCCTGCTGCGCCTTGGAAACCGGTGAGACCAGGGGCAGATCAAGGCACACCGTCTTTTCATGGCAGTGAAAATAGCGGTCGCAGCGAAGGCAATCTCGCCAAACCTTCATCGGAAACCTCTCGCGCGCGGTCTCACGGAAACCGCACTTCAGGAAGAACTCGGGCGCCATGGTGAGCGCGAACACGGTTTTGAGCCCGTAGCTTTCCGCTTCCGCGAGCAGCCGGCTGGTGAGCGCGCGGCCGGTCCCCCGCTTATTTGTTCCCGGCGCCACACAGAGCGAGCGCACCTCCGCGAGTTCGGCATTGTAGAACTTCAGCGCCCCGCATCCGGTCACCCCTCCGCTCTCGTCTTCCGCCACGAGGAACTCGCGCACCGATTCATAGAGATCCGTCAACGGGCGCGGCAGCATGACGCGCTCCGCCGCGTAATGATTGATCATCTCGAAGATCGCGGGAACGTCTTCGAGCTCGGCTTTGCGGATATGATCCAGCGGGTTTCTCCTTGAACCGGCCGTGCGACAGATTCAACTTTGCAATAAAAGCAGCAAAATCGCCTTTTGCACGTGCAGGCGGTTTTCCGCCTGATCGTAGACGATGGAGCACGGCGAATCGATCACCATATCGGCGACCTCCTTGCCGCGATGCGCGGGAAGACAGTGCATGAAGAGCGCTCCGGGCGCCGCCGCTGCCATCAATTCCTGCGTCACCTGAAAAGGCGCGAACACCTGCTCGCGCAGATGGGCGGCGTACTCCTGGCCCATGCTTGCCCAAACGTCAGTATACACCGCGTCACAGCCCTTCACGGCGTCCGCCGGTTGGCGGAAAAGCTCAATATGCGCGCCGGTATGAGCGGCGCACGACTCCGCTTCCGCCACAACGCCTGCCTTCGGCTCGAAGCCGGGCGGCGTCGCGACGTGCAAGGAGGCGCCCAGCTTCACGGCAACCATCATGAGCGAATGGCAAACATTGTTTCCGTCTCCGACATAAGCCAGCCGTAATTTATCCAGCCGCCCGAACTTTTCCTCGAGCGTGAAAAAGTCCGCCAGCGCCTGGCAGGGATGCTCCAGGTCCGTCAAGCCGTTGATCACGGGGATCGAGGTATTTTCCGCCAGCTCGAGCACCGACTCGTGCGCGAACGTCCGCGCCACGATTCCGTGCACCCAGCGGTCAAGGTTGCGGGCAACGTCCTTGATGCTCTCGCGCTCGCCCAGCCGCGGCTTCGCGTGATCGAGATAGACGGCGTAACCGCCCATGCTCGTCATGCCCACCTCAAACGTCACCCGGGTGCGCAGCGACGGCTTTTCAAAAATCATCGCGAGTTGCTTGCCCTCGAGCGCGCGGGCGTAATCCCTGGGGGATTGCTTCAAGCGTCCGGCCAGGGTGAAGATCAGATCAATGTCGTCGCGCGAAAGATCGCGGCCGGCGATCAGGTCGCGCACCGATAGCCTCTCGCGAGCCTCAATCTGCGTCCATAGCGTGCTCATGCGTGTACCTCCTGCTGGGTTTCCTGGGTGGCGCCCGTCTGGCGTGCCAACTTTGCCAGGATGGGCCGCAGCGCCCCGGCGA
The DNA here is from genome assembly GCA_050745065.1 of Terriglobia bacterium. Classification (GTDB taxonomy): domain Bacteria; phylum Acidobacteriota; class Terriglobia; order UBA7540; family UBA7540; genus RH2-MAG17b. The sequence goes on along the minus strand of JBOGJT010000039.1, from coordinate 16,670 downwards.
GCTCATCCACGTGATGCCGCTCGATAATGAGCGGCGGTAAAAAGCGCAACACCCTCTCCTGCGTGCAGTTGATCAGGAAGCCTGCGTCAAGCATCTCTTTCACCACGCTCTTGCCGGGTACGGCGAGCTCCGCCGCCAGCATCAATCCCTCTCCGCGAACCTCCCCGATCACCGGCAGGTCTGCCTGCAAGGCCTTGAGCCGACCGCGCAAATAGGCTCCCGTCTCGCGCACGTGCTCGAGAAAGCCCGGCCGCTCGATCACTTCCAGCGTCTTGAGCGCCAGGCGGCATTGCAGCGGGCCGCCGCCGAACGTGGTGCCGTGCAAGCCAGGGGAAAGCGCCTGCGCCACCTCATCGCGCGCAATGATCGCGGCGAGTGGCAGTCCCGCCGCGAGCGGCTTCGCCACCAGAACCACGTCAGGATCAAGGCCAAACTTTTGGAAGGCAAACATGCGCCCCGTCCGGCCCAGACCGCACTGAATCTCGTCGCAGATGAAGAGCGCGCCGTGCCGGCGGCAAAGCTCCTGCGCCGTCTTGAGAAACTCCTCGCGGAGTTCAACCACGCCCCCCTCGCCCTGGATCGTCTCCACCATCAGCGCGGCGGTGCGCGGCGTAAAGTTCCGCTTCAGGCTCTCAACGTCATTCAAGCCTGCAAAGTGGATGCCAGGCGGCAAGGGCGCGAACGGCTTGCGGTATTTCTCCGGCCACGTCGCCGCCAGCGCGCCGAGCGTCCGTCCGTGAAATGAGTTCTCCACCGCCAGCACTTCGTAACGCTCAAAAGGATCGGCGGGATAGCGCTTGCGCGCATACACGCGCGCCAGCTTTATCGCGCCCTCGGTCGCCTCCGTACCGGAGTTGGCAAAAAACACGCGGTCAAGGTGCGCCAGGCGCGCCAGCGCCTCGGCCAGCGGAGCTTGAAATGGGTGATAGAGTAGGTTCGAAACGTGCAGCAGGCTCTCGCTGTCATCCCGCAGCACCTTCATAATTTCCGGGTGATTATATCCGAGCGAGTTCACGGCCAGCCCGCCGAGAAAATCCAGGTAACGCTTGCCGCGATCGTCGTAGACGCAGCAGCCTTCGCCCCTCACGGCCAGAACGGGCATGCGCTCGTACGTGGGGATCAGCACGTGGCTTTCGAGTTCCCGAACTGCTTCGTAATTCATCCGTTTATTCACCTCACGATGCGCGTGCCCGCGTGGCCGCGGTTCCTCAGCACTTGTTGAATGCCGTTGGCGGCGGAGGCCGAAATAATGTCAATCTCGCCCACCGCCCCTGCAAGCACATTGGCGCACGAGCGCAGCTTGGGAATCATGCCGTCGCGCACAGCGCCATCGCGGATCAGAGCCTCAATCTCCGATACGCGGACCTGGGGCAACTGGCGCCGTTCAGCGTCCCACACGCCGCCGGACTCGGTAAGATAAATCAACCGGTCTGCCGGGAGTGCGTGGGCAAGCGCAGCGGCAAAATCGTCCGCGTTCACGTTGAAATATTCGCCGTCTGGTCCCGGCGCCATACTCGCCACCACGGGCGCCATCCGCCGCTCAAAGGCCATCTCTAGGACGGCAGGATTGACCTTCGCGGGCCGTCCCACAAACCCTAAGTTCGTTGTCCTGCCGCCAGCACGCAACACGAGCTTGCGCGCTTCCATCAACCCGCCGTCTCCGCCGCAAATGCCCAGAGCCGCCTGGCCTTGCAGATGGAGCTCGGTCACCCATTGCTTGTTCACCATCCCCGCCAGCACCATCAGGGCCACGTCGCGCGTCTCGGCGCTGGTCACGCGCAAGCCCTCGGCAAACTCCGTGGGAATGGCCAGACTCGCCAGCACGCGCGTGAGTTTCTTTCCGCCGCCGTGCACCATCACCACGTCGCATCCGGATTTGCACAGCGCCGCGATCTGCCTGGCCACTGAGCGGCGCACCCGGCGGTTCTCCACCGCTTCGCCCCCAACCTTGATCACCAGCTTCATCGCAGCCCTTGGTCTTCCGGGTAATCCAGCATCAGATTCATGTTCTGGACTGCCTGTCCTGCGGCGCCTTTCCCCAGGTTGTCAAGGGCCGATACGATCACGCAACGGCGCGAGGCTGCATCGACAGCAAAGCCAACGTCCGCAAACTGCGTGTGCGCCACCGCCTGAATCTCTGGCAGCCGTCCGTCCGCATACACCCGGACCAGTGGAGCGCGCGCGTAAAAGTTCTCGTAGGTTTCCGCCACCTCACGGCTATCGCACGCGCGAGCGAGGCGGACGTAAAGGGTGCTCAATATCCCGCGCGAGACGGGAAGAAGATGCGGCGTAAAGGTGAACGCCTCGCCGCGGAGATTCAATTCCTGCAGCATCTCCGGCACGTGGCGATGCTGAAAGATCCCGTAGGCACGGCAGTTCTCGTTCACACTCGTGTACAACAGATCGTCGCGCAACAAGCGGCCCGCGCCCGTGGCGCCCGACTTCGCGTCGCAGATGATCCCGGCTTCCACGTCCACCGTGCCGGCCCGAAGCAGCGGCGCCAGCGCCAAAATCACCGACGTTGGATAACAGCCGGGGTTCGCCACCAGCCGCGCCTTGCGGATCGCCGGCCCGTTCAATTCCGCAATGCCGTACACGGCCTCGGCCAGAGCCGCGCTCGCCTCGTGCTCGAAGCCGTACCAGCGCGGATAGGCGTTCGCATCGCGAAGCCGGAACGCGCCGCTCAGGTCGATCACCTTCAGACCCCGCTCGAGCAGCCGCGGCGCGAGGGTGTGCGATGCCTCGTGCGGCGTCGCCAGAAACACAACGTCCACGCCCGACGGGGTGAGCGGCTCAAGCGTGAGCGGCTCGATGGCCACCGGCGTGACGCCGCGCAAAACCGCGTGCGAGTCCGCCACCGGCGCCGCTTGCGCGCCGGTCCGTCCGGAGGACATCAAGCTCACAATCTGGCACCCTGGATGCCGCGCCAGGAGCGAAATCAACTCGCGCCCCGCGTAGCCCGTCGCGCCCAGCACCGCCACGCGCGCCGCCGGCCGCCGCACGCGGCGTTCGCCGCTACTTCCGCGTTCTATCGCCACCGCCGCTTCGCTCATTCCGATCGCTCAGCATAATTATACATATCACGTATAAATATACTTCATTGTGCGGGTTGCGCGGCGCACTGTCAAGAAAAAAACATACCTGCTGGCAGCATGTTAAGACGGTGGGGGGGCAGTGTATGAGGTCGTGTGGACGCTTCGAAGCCGTCAACTATTGATAGGCGGAATTGAAAGGGTCGAGGCCTTGGGCGGTTTTGAGTTCTTGCGCGGCCGCGGCGGATTTTCCCTCGGCCCGCAGCGCCTGCGACAGTTTATAGTGGGCGCGGGCGTCGTTCGCGTTCACGCTGATGGCCGCGCGGTATTCGGACGCGGCGCCATCGGAATCGTGCTGCGCGGCAAGAACGTCGCCCAGACCTTCGAGAGAAGAAAGGGTTTTGGGATTGACGGCAAGTGCGCGGCGGTAGGCCGCAGCGGCGCCCGCCAGGTCGCCCTCGCTCTCGAGGAGGTGACCCAGGCTATCGATCACGTCTGCCGAGTGGGGGGCGAGTTCGGCAGCCTTCCGTATCTCGAAATCGGCTCGCGAGGGCGCGACGCGCTCCTGGAGCAGTTCCCAACCGAGGTCATTGCGGAGGGCGGCCTGCTCCTCCGCGCCGTGGGCGAGATCGAGCATCCGAAGCTCGACCGGCACGGCATCGGCTTGCCGGTCCTGCTGCAGGAGAACCACCTCCAGATTCGTCAGGCAGGCTGAGCTCTCCGGGTCGCGATCAGCCGCGTCGAGCGCGAGCGCAAGGGCCCGGGCTGGCTTCTCGCCGCGGTCGACGTACAACCGCGACAAGGCCATCTCGGCGACAGAAAGGCCTGGCCTCAGCCCGATGGCCCGCTCCAAATCCTGCTCGACGGTGGTGGCGTTCTGGGCGTCTGCCGCTCCGCCCCCTCGGGCAAGGGCTTCGATGAAATAGCCGCGATATCCCTGCGGGTCGAGTTTTATCGCCTTCGCCGCCCAGTCGGCTGCGCCGCGGCGGTCCCCCTGGTGCAGCAGCAGCTCACCCATCAACCCGCTTGCCTTTCCGGAGCCGGAATCTGCCCTGAGGGCCTTCTGCAGTAGCCGCGATGCCTCCTGGTTGTTGCCGCGCGAAAGTAGAAATTCTGCCTTGACCGCGTCCGCCTCTGGTGCTGACAACGCGCGGACTGCAAACGTTTTCGAGGACAAATCTTCTGGAAGTGAAAACTTCGCAGCCGGAAAAGTGACGCGCTGAACGTAGGAGATGAGCGCGCGCTCAACCTCAGGAGGCGGCCCGAATATCTTGGCAAAACTTCCGACCGGGTCGCCGCCGGCTGCGACGTCGTCCGCGTATTCGTTTACATGGTTCGTGCGTTGCTGCAGGTCGCGAAGCAGCAAGTAATGCGTGAGCGCCCATGACTCGGCGTAAAAGATCTGAACCCGGTCCTCGCGAGTATAGTAGGGCGACGAGTGGTCAACGGTGAGCAGAGTCTTGAGCGGTAACAGGGGTCTCGAGCGCAGCACAGAAAGATTCCCGGCGTCGGGTGCGCCAAGGTAAACCTGCTCGCCCTGGAACCGGGTATCGGAGAAAAAATCCGCCAAGCCCTCCGTGAGCCATAGGGGCAGGCCTGGGATGCTCTGCCGAGTTACGAAGTGAGCGTATTCGTGATAGACCGGCTCGAACGCGCCAGGGACCTCGACGTCCGTTCGCAACACGATGTACGCTCCGCCGGGGGTCTCCGTGAATATCCCCGCGGGGCGCATTCCGCCCTTCTTCTTGAAGTAACGCGGCAGCAGCCGCTTCAAGCTCTCTTCCCCGTTCACCGCCAGGATCGTGAGGTGGGGCCCTTGTGCGCGACGGCTTCCCAAGACGACATCACGGAGCGCTGCGCGAATCTGCTCGAACTCAAGCGCGGTGGCTCGAGCCTTACTTTTTCCCGAATTGCTATCCACGGTGAAATGCGGGCTTTGGACTTCAACCCAGTTGCTCTTTTTCGATTCGGCCCGGCAGCCGCCTGGAAGGGAAAGGAGCAGGGCGAACCCTCCGAGCCATAGCGCAAGGCTCACGAATGCCACATTTTTATCGCAGAATGTGCCCGCCATGTTTACCCCCTCGCGCCGCCTGACCGCCAGCATAGCACATCAGAAAAGATTTTGTGGCGGCCGCGCACCGCGCTCTTAAATTCGCCGTGGTAGGGGGGCGCAGCAAGCAGCGCCCCTACGAACCCGGACTCGCCCGGCCTGGATTCTTCCATTGCGCCGTTTAGACCACGGTAACGCCCATTCACACCGCTTTCAGCTATAATCAGCAATCGTCTATTTCCATGCGCGCGGTGAGCCCATGCGATACAACAACATTCTCGAAGCCATTGGCCACACGCCGATCATCAAGCTCAATCGCGTGGCAAACGGCTGCGCCGCCGAGGTCTATGCCAAGTGCGATTATCTGAATCCGGGCGGCAGCGTAAAGGACCGCATCGGCATCGCCATGGTAGATGAGGCCGAGCGCAAGGGTTGGTTGAAACCGGGCGGCACGATTGTAGAGGGTACTTCCGGGAACACCGGCATGGGCTTGGCACTGGTGGCGGCCATCCGTGGTTATAAGGCCATCTTTACCATGGCGGACAAGCAATCGCGGGAAAAGGTGGACACGCTGAAGGCGGTGGGAGCGGACGTGATTGTTTGCCCCACGGCGGTTGCGCCCGACGACCCGCGCAGCTATCATTCCGTGGTCAACAACCTGGCGCGCGACATCCCCGGCGCCTACCATCCCGACCAGTACCACAACCCTGCCAATCCCGAGATTCATTACCAGACGACGGGCCCCGAAATCTGGGAGGACAGCGAAGGCCGCATCACCCACTTTGTGGCTGGAATGGGCACCGGCGGCACGGTCACCGGTGTCGGGCGCTACCTCAAGGAGAAGAACCCGGCGGTGCGCATCATCGGGGCGGACCCTGTCGGGTCGATCCTATATGATTTCTTTCACACCGGGATAACACCCAAGGCCGAGCCTTACAAGGTGGAAGGCATCGGCGAGGACTTCTTCCCCACCACGCTCGATTTCAGCGTGATTGATGATATGCGCCGCGTCACTGACAAGGACTCATTCCTTTGGGCGCGGCGCCTGGCGCGCATGGAGGGCATTTTTGCCGGAGGTTCCGCGGGCACCGCCATGGCGGCCGCAGCGCAGTTGCTGCCGACGCTGAGCGAGAAGGATTTTATGGTGGTTTTTATTCCAGACACCGGCCAACGCTACCTGAGCAAGATTTACAACAACGAATGGATGCGCGACAACCGCTACGTCGAGCCCTCCATCCCCTGGACGGCGCAGGAAATCCTCCACGCGCGCTCCGGAATGGGGCCGCAGCGCGAGCTGGTGAAGGTCGCTCCTTCAGACACCGTTTCGGCGGCGCTGGAGTTGATGCAAGCGCACGATTTCTCCCAGTTGCCCGTCTTCGACGCCGCGCGCCCCGCCGGCGCCATTTACGAAGATGACATTCTGAACCTCGCCCTCGAAGGCAAGGACCTGAAGAAGGTGGTGGTGCGCGAGGTCATGGCCGCCGCGTTCCCCGCCGTTCAACCGTCCGCCAGCGTCGACCAGATCACCACGCTGATTACGCGGGATTGTCCCGCGGTCTTCGTCGATCTGGGCGATGGCCGCTACGAAATCTTCACCAAGTATGACCTGCTGCACGCCGTCTCCCGCCTCGCCCACGCCCGCCAGTAACCCACCGCAGCCTTGAACCCAACGGATGGCATGTTTCCTGCGAAGGATTGCACCGTATCGTGGCACCAAGTCCGGTTGGAGAAGGATTCTTGAAACGGCAGCAATGTGAGCTTTCAGTGGAGTTGGGTAAATTTGAGCCGCGTTCGCTCAATAAGTGAATGATTTGGGAGCTGAGAATGCCACCGCACCCGAATCAGAAATCGACAAGACTCGCCACTGCCACTCACCATGAACCTCGGGGAGCTTCTCTGCGTATATCTGCGCTGTTCGGAGCTGGTGATGTGACCTCAGCCTCACGAACAAGCGAGTGTCACCATTTCGGGCGAACTCGGCAACCTCCGCCACCACGTCGGCCGACGGACTCGGTCGCCAGCGAAATGCCCTAATTCGTTTGCCGCCGGCGAGGCCTTCTTCTCGTGGGGTCAGCAACTCGGCCGGTCGGGGTGCGGCGCTCGGCGCCGAAGGCTTTCGTGTCCGCGCCACAATCTTGGGAATTTTCTTCACGAACTCGTCGTTGGTGACGGGGTCGACACTGGCGGCTAGCAACCTCCACTTACCCTCATGTTTCCGCAATACTAAGAGCGAAGTGACCCACCCCAAGGAGTCCGCGGCATGATAGGTAGAATCCGTTTGTACAAACGCCAAGCGGCTGGTTCCCCAATACCCACAGACCTTCGTTTCACTCACGTGGTACGGCCAAGGGTCAGTGATCACCGTTTTGAGGTGGTCGGCATCTTCAAACCTCTTGATCGCGCCCGTACCTCCCAGATACGCTTGAACAGCCGGTCCGATGAGATTGAGCAGGTGCGCGGGAAGGGGTGGCACATCGCGACTCACCCCGCACTCGGGGGGACGAAGCACCAGCAATCGCGCGGCGTTGTGGTTCCGAGAAGTCCGCAGGAGAAATTCCCAATTGCGAGCTTCATCCAAACCGGCGAGCGAACCTGAGACTTCTTCCAGCACTCGAAAAATGGCCTCCTTGCTCGCAACGCCTTCAATAACAGCGGGGGTTCTCCTCACAATGCCCCCGCCAAAATTAATATACTCTCCGGACCGAATGGTAACGCCGTAGATCACCCCAAGGTTTTCGACCGCGAGAACGTCCGGCTCCTCATGTCTTTTGAAGGCAGCAAAAAACCGGTCGGCGAAGCCTGCTGCCGGAAAGACTTCGAATCCTATCACGCATCCTAACGACTTCGCCCTCAGCTTCAGACCTGCGGGAATGACCTTGTCGGGAAGGCCGTTTTCGTAGGGACTGCCCGCCTTCCAGATGGTAATAACTCTTGCTTGCGGTGAGCAACTTGACGAGTCCGGTAAAGGTGGTTGCTGAGCGCGTGCTCCTGGCGGGAGGGGCAGGATGCTGGGCCCGCTCTCTCTCTTCATCGTCTCCGTTACAAGATAGGCCCGCGACGCCACTAGCCTGCTTATGTCAACGCAATAGCTCCTGACATTCCTGAGCCCAGCGGCGTCCAGAACTTTGCCCTCCAGCTTTGCCCCTGCAGCCGCACTCGGCATAGCCACGCAAGCGAGAAGAACTAATGCCCAAAGCTTTAATCGCATCGCGATGTCTCCTTGTGTGCTGGCAGTGGCTGGCGTTCCCATGCGGCATATCGCCGAACTGATGGGCCATTCGGAAATTCAAACCACCATGCGGTATGCCCACCTCCAGCCCGGCTGCCTTGCCGATGCGGTTGAACGGCTGGCATCCCCAGAGCGGGTCGAAAACGGGGGTCAAACGGACACCGCTACTGACACCAAAGGATTTTGCAGTTTCCAAGAAAGTGGGTTAAGTCGTTTGAAATCTGGTAGCGGGGGGGAGGATCGAACTCCCGGCCTAGGGATTATGAGACCCTCGCTCTACCACTGAGCTACCCCGCCATTGCACCATTCAGACACTGTGGAAAACACGCTACCGGTGGGCGCCTAAGCAAGGTTAAGGCATTGCCGCTTCATAAGTCAAACATGTCACACATCACGCCATGGGACGGGGTCCGGTAGCGCGGCTACCCGTTTTTGTGGTCCGCGGCCGGCGCTAACCAAGGCGTTTCCCGGTGCTTCGGTGTAGGCGGGCTCACGGAATGGTTTCCTCGAATTGCGGCGTTGTTTCGTCGCTGTCCTGATAATAGGCAATCGCCGCGCTGGGACCGTCCAAATCCATGATGGCGAAGCCGTGATTCACGAGTCCGGCGGTCACGCCCAGCGTAATATCCTTCCCATTTGCATCCCGCGTTCTCACCGGCACCTGCGCAAAAGCGGGCTGGGTGGGGCGCTCATCCACGCTGACGGGAAAAGCTGCGTGGCCCAGGCAACGCGCGCGTGCGACCCCCATATACGGCTCGTAGACCACGAAATTGTGCTCGTGACCCCAGAGCCAGAGATCCACGCTATTAAAAAAAATGTTCACCTGCGAGTACAGGCGGAGGTTCACCGCCGCGCCCTCGATGTTTTCGTAGGCGGTGAAGAGAGGATGGTGGGAAACGAGCACAGTTCGGCGGCGGCCGGCGCTATCCATTTTATCCTTATGCCAAACGAGCTCGGTATTTTCGAGGTAGGTGGCGGCCGCCCCGCACCAAGCCGGATTCGCGTCGTGCAGACCGGTATCCATCGCCAGAAATTGCCAGTCGTCGTTGCGCAGGCAGAAGTAGCTTGCCCCCTGCTCGAGCTGGTCGACCAGGTGATAATAGCCGCAACCGCCGCTATACATATCGTGATTACCGGCGAGGGTAAAGCTGGAAATCTTCGTCTGAGCGAGATTCAAAATACTCGACCAAGGCTGGAAAAAATAGCTTTGATCTTCGAACTCCGTGCCGGAGTAATAGACATCGCCCAAGTGGATCACCACGTCAGGCTTTTTGGCCGCGATCTGCCGCAGCACGTTCAGGGCCGCCGGCTGACCCGTGCCCCAATCGCCCAAAATGGCCACCCTTGCTTTCGCGGGGAGTTTGCCGTTGATCACAAAATCGCTGAGATTCCGGTAGACACGATATGGAATCTGTTTACACTGGGCGACAAAGAATTCGGCGTATTTTACCGCCGCCGCCGCGTAAAGTGGATCGCATTGGCCGAATTTACTCAGGTCGTCTTCGTAACGCTGGCAGTCCTGGGTATCGCCGAGGATCTTAGCCTCGGCCAGCTTAATGGCCGCGTGCGAGCAAAAACACACGGTGCCCTGAGCGGCGCCTTGCGGAGCCGCGAGGGTAGCAGGCGTTTGAACCGCTTGCGCCGCGGCCGGCTGGGCGGCGCAGTAATCAGCGGCCTCTTGAATCATGGGGTGAGACAAATCGGGGCGCGGCCCGCCACCGGCGGGCTCTGCCGGCAATGCCGTGGCGGCGCCTGGCGCGCTTGTGGCAGGAGCGGCCGCCGCCCGCTGAGCCGCTTTGCGATCGGCGACGACTTCATCAACGGCCGATTGCCAGATCGAAAGCTTCGGCTGATGGAACTGCTTGATGTGCGGCATAGATCTCAAACGCTTCGTCGCACGTTTACCACTTCAACGGCCACGGGCTCGGTATGGTCAGGATGATGAGAACCGCGCCGAAGAGGGCAACGTTCTTCGTGAAATTAATCATCTCGCCCATCCGCGCCGCAGGATCCTGGATTTTCCAGTAAGCGTGCATCACCGGCGACACTCCCGCCAGAAAAATGAGCAGAAGAATACAGCCGACAAATGGATACACGCCCAGCAGGATGCTCAGGCCGCCGAGCAGAAGCAGGATGCCCGTCCCCACAACCGCCGCGGCGGGTGCGGGCGCGCCTTTGGCCTTCGCGTATTGGCTCATGAAGGTCACTTTTGTGAGGTGATTGATCGCTGCGGAAATGAAGTATCCACCCAGGAGAATTCTGCCGATCAGGAATACTACGTCCATAAGCTGACCTCCCTTTCATGATGGAGTGTGAATTTTGCGAAGCGCCATACCTCAGCAATTGAAATCTACTGTAGCGGCGCTCTCTGAGAAGCTGTGAAGAAATCGGCCAGCGATGCCATTCCGAGCAAAGCGAGGAATCCCGCCCTTTTATTTTCAACCAAAAGCAGATGCTTCGCTACGCTCAGCATGACAGGTTCGAATTTTTTCACAGCTTCTGAGCGCCGCAATGACGGCGGCCAGAGGCCGCCGCTACGGAGTCGAACGCCGCTGGCGCTGCCCTCAATGGACCGGTGTAGGACCCTTTCTGGGACGCATTTTCTTCATCAGAAACATCAGCGGGATCATACCCAGACACGTGAACGAAAGCAACCAGAATACGTCGATATAGGAAAGCATGGCGGACTGGCGGAGCAGTTCGCCGTAGATCAAGCCGTGGGCCTGGGCAAGCGCCTGCGATGCGCTGGCGCCCGCGGACTGAAGCACGTGCGCGGTGCCGCTCAGCATGGATTGATACGTATGATCGTAAGGTGTGAGGTGGCCGACCAGGGCGTTCTGATGCGTCTGCGCCCGCCGCGCCTCCATCGTGACGACGAGCGAAATGCCCACGCTGCCGCCGATATTGCGCGCGACGTTGATGAGACCGGTGGCGTTGTTAACCTTTTCCCGGGGAACAAAATAAAAGGCCATCACGTTGATCGGCACGAAGAGGAATCCCAGCCCGCCGCGCGAGATGCACCAGATCAGTACCAGCGTCATGAAGCTGGTGGTGAGGTTGATGCGCGCGAGCAGGGACATGCCGAGGGAAAGGATGATGAGGCCAAACACTACCAGCCATCGCGCCTCAAAACGGCTCAGCAACCATCCGACCAGCGGCATGGTAAACATGGTGATGACGGCGCCGGGTGAGAGCACAAGGCCGCTCAATTCCGCGGTGTATCCCATCAGCGTTTGCACCAGCACGGGCAGCAGCACGGTCGTCCCGTAAAGCACCACGCCCAGGGCAAACATGGTGAACGTGGAAACGGCGAAGTTTTTATCCTTGAGAAGCCGCAGGTCAATGATCGGCTCTTTCTGTCTTAGCTCCCAGACCACCACGCCGACCAGCCCAACAGCCGCGAGCACAGCGCAGGCGACGATGAAGTGTGATCCCAGCCAGTCGTCGGTCTGTCCCTTGTCGAGCATGATCTGGAGGAAGCCCAGCCCAACGCTGAGCAGGCCAATGCCGATGAAGTCGATTTTCAGTCCGTCCTTTAACCCCTTCCGCAGCAGGTAGGGTGGGTCCTTGATCAACGCCGTGGTCATGAGCACGGCCAGAATACCGATGGGAATATTGATGAAAAAGATCCAGCGCCAGGAATAGCTATCCGTGATCCATCCTCCCAGCGTGGGGCCAATGATGGGCGCAACGACCACGCCCATCCCGTAAAAGGCCATAGCCATGCCTTGTTGCTCCGGCTCAAAACTTTCCACCAGAATCGCTTGCGAAACGGGCTGCAAGCCGCCGCCGCCCGCGCCTTGAATCACGCGGAATACCACCAGGATGGGCAGGCTGGGAGCAAATCCGCAGAGAAAAGAGCTCACCGTAAAAATAATGACGCACCCGATATAAAAACGTTTCCTCCCAAAAAGGGTGGAGAACCATCCGGTGAGCGGAAGCACGATGGCATTCGAAACCAGATACGACGTCAGCACCCAGGTGCTCTCGTCCACGCTGGCGGAGAGGCTGCCGGCGATGTGCGGCAGCGCCACGTTGGCGATGCTCGTATCGAGCACTTCCATGAACGTGGCCAGCATCACCGTGCAGGCGATAATCCACGGATTGATGTCCGGCTTCCAGTCCGCTTTGGATATGGTTTGCGTGGGCAAGGGGGTTTTCTCGAAGAGGTTTTCCCTGCGGCAGCCTAAGCTGGCGCCCCGGCGAATGCGGTTATATAGAGCGGAAGCGTAAGCCAGCGGCGACCATTTGCTGTAGCGTCGCTCTCTGAGAAGCTGTGAAAAAATCGACCCGTGATGTCATTCCGAGCAAAGCGAGGAATCTCACCTCCTTGCTTTCAACAAAAAACAGATGCTTCGCGGAGTTTATCCTGAGCGAAATACGGAGATTCTTCGCTGCGCTCAGAATGACGGGCGAAGGGCTCAGCATGACAGAGTCGAATATTTTCACAACTTCTGAGCGCCGGAATCACGGCGGCCAGAGGCCGCCGCTACAGGATCTGACGTCGCTGACTCCGCTCGCTCTGTATAGATCACAACCGCGACATTTCGTGCCGGATGAGATCGACCACAACCTCATCCCCGACTTTGGAATTGAGCATCAGGTGGTAGAGGCTCCGCGTAGGCCAATCCATGTTGTAGTATTTCTTTACAAAAGTGGCGCGGTCCTGGTCAATGCTGGTAATCAGCTCGATGGCCTCGGCGTCGCTCTTTCCCAGCTCCTTTACCCGCCGGAGCTTCTCTTCGAGCGGCGCGAATATGAAAACGCTCAGCACATCGGGCCGGTTTCGCAGGAAGTAGGGAGCACCGCGCCCGACGATCACGCAACGGCCCTCGGCTACAGCCCGATCCATCAGGCCTTGTATCATCTCTACCAGCCGATCGGCGTCAAAGTCCTCAAGCCCGCTTACCGGGAGGCCGCGTTCGAAGCTGCCGCGCATAAAAACTTTGGCCAAGCGGTAGAAGAGCGTATCGACGCGCTCTTCCCGTTGTTGAATGGTGGCGGGTTCCACCTGAAGAACGCGCGCGATCTCGCCGGTCAAGGTCTGATCCCAGAGTTTCCAGCCGAGGCTCGAAGCCAGCTTTTCGCCAATCGCGGCGCCCCCGCTGCCGTATTCCCTCTCCAACGCAACGATGCGAATCATAGTGCCCAGACTTTCCTGCAGCATTGCCGTTTACTCTAATTTGTTGATTGATTCATCGGGTCATTGAATCATTGATGAACCATCCGGAATTCGAAGCCGGTGCGCCCCGCGTAAAAGCCAACGAATAACGGCCGTCTTGCAATGACTCAATCACTCGATGATCCAATGAATCAATCGATGTTTCAGTTCACCTTTACGCGCGGCTCAACGGACATGCCGACGCGCAACGAATGATTCGGATCCTGACCCTTCTCAAACAGAATCCGCACAGGCACGCGCTGCACAACCTTCACGTAGTTGCCCGTGGCGTTCTCCGGAGGCAAAAGGCTGAACTGTACGCCGGTGGCGCCCGCAATCCCGTCGACGTGGCCGCTGTAGTCCGTTCCGTAAGCGTCGACGTGAATCTCCGCGTGCTGCCCGACGCGCATCTGCTTTAACTGCGTTTCTTTGAAGTCCGCCGTTACCCACAGCAGATCGGTGGGAACGACGGCCATCAGGGCTTGGCCTGGCGAGACGTTTTGCCCGACCACGGCGGTCCTTTTGCCGATGATGCCGTTCACGGGCGCAACGATGGTGGTGTATTGCAAATTAAGCTCAGCCTGATGGAGCGCGGCTTCCGCGGCTTGCACCTGAGCGGCGGCGGCCGCCGCCCGCGCCCGGATTACGACGAGTTGCTGCGGGCGGGTATGGGCCGAGCGCAGCTCAGCATCGGCCTGCGTCAAACGGCTTCTTGACTGCGAAACCTGTTGCTCGGCCGCCGCCGCCGTGGCTTCCGCCGCCGCCACGGTGGCGGCGCTGGCCTTGGCCGCGGCCACTGCTTGATCGTATTGCTGGCGCGAGACTTCCTGCTTCCCGACGAGTTGTGCGTAGCGCTTCAGGTTATCCTGGGCGTTGACGTTGTTGGCTTCTGCCTCGCTCAGCCTCGCCTCGGCGGCCTGAAACTGCTTTTCCGCCGCGCCAATGCCCGCTTGCGCGCTTTCTACGTCTGCCTGCGCCGAGTGCACCTGAGTCATGGTGTTGATCGAGGTGATCGGAACGCCACCCTGCGCGCCTTTGGCCGCCGCCTCGGCGTCCGCCAACTGGGCTTGTGCCCGGTCGAGCGCCACTTGATAGTCGGCGGGGTCGAGTTCGACGAGCACGGTGCCCTTCTCGACGTACTGTGTGTTCTCCACCGTCACCTTGATCACGTGTCCGTTGATCCGCGAGCTCACCGGATAAATGTAGCCCTGGATCTCGGCGTCATCTGTGGAGACCCAGCCGGCGTAATGCCGGTAGAGGAAGATCACCGCCACAATGATGATCACCACAACCACGATAATGGGCCACTTCCGCGAGCGCTTGCGCGCCGCCGCGGCAGCCGGCGCCGGAGGTACGGCGGAAGGAGTCGAGCTCGCTCCGTGCAACGCCTCGAACTCCCGCTGGCCGCTCAGTTCCCGCTCCTTCTCCCGTTCCTTGCTGACGTCTGCTGCCATAGATTTACTTTCCTCCCAGATATTCGAGCACGGCGGTGCTTGCAACGCCCGCTGCGCGAGCCAAGGCGACCTTTGCCAGGTTGTCCTGATACAGGCTGGTGATGTAGGACTCGTTGGCGTTGGCCAGGGCGTCTTGCGCTTCCACCACTTCGATGTTGTCCGTGACGCCGGCCGCGAAGCGGTCGCGCGCTTGCCCGAGCGTCTCGCGGGCCAGCGTAACGTTGCTTTGCGCCACCGCCACCTGGTCCGAGGCTGTTTTCAGATTGAGAAGCGCTGTTCGAACGTCATACGCAATTTGCTCGCGCAAATTTTGCGCACGCTCCTCGGCCTGCTTCACATTCGCATCCGCCTGGAGAAGGTCACCGTGAACACGGCCGCCTTGGAAAAGCGGGATATTCACCGTTCCAGCCGCGCTGAACGTCTCATGTGAGTTGGACGGGGTCAGGCCGATATCGCCAAAATTTCCGTTGAAGCTGATCGAGGGGTAGCGCTCCGCGCGCACGGCACGCCGCCGTTCCTTTGCGGCGCGAACCGAAGCGAGAACGGCCTTGTAATCAGACCGGTGGCTGTACGCGTCTTCGAGCGCCTTGTCCAGCGTCACACCCGCAATGGGCGCGTATCGCGTGGGCGTGGTCAGGGAAAAGGCCTGGCCCATCGGCAGCCCAACGACGCGAGCCAAATCCATTTTCGCCGTGGCAAGATCGTTTTTGGCGGCAATCAATTGCTGTTGCCGGGATTTCAGCTCCACCTCGGCGCGCAGCGCATCAATCTGGGGTGTGAGCCCGGCGTGGAGGCGGTCAACGGCCTGTTTATAAAGCGCCTGCGCCGTATTCACTTCCGCCTGCGCGGTGGCAACCCGCGTCTTTCCAGCGTCGGCAAGCAGGTAGGCGTTCCCGGCCACCAGCACCACCATGTTGCGGGCGTCTTCGTAGCTGTACTGGGCGGCTCGGATGTCCTCGCGCGCGGCGCGATCGTTGCGCAGCGCATGGATGTCGAGTACGGGCGCCTTGAGATAGGCGCGAGCATCAAACGTGTTGAATGGACCGACAATGACGGGGAATCCGGCAAATTTGTTCGCCGGAAACCCGAGCGCCTCCAGGTTGATTTCCTGGCGGGTCTCCACCACGCCAGCGTTCAGGGTAGGCAGGAGATGGCTTAAAGCGAGCCAGCGCGCGCCCCGCGCCTCGGCCGTCGATTGCTCGCTCAGCAGGATACCCAGGTTGTATTTCAGGCTGCGCTCAATAGCGTCTTTTAACGACAGCGGTATGACTCCCGCAGCGGCCTTGCCGCTGGGTACACTACCAACGAATGGATTCTGTCCCGCGCTGACGGATCCGGATGACGCGGCGCTCGCTTCGTAACCTAATGTGCCAGGTACCCCGGCCTGTCCAAACGCCGCGCCGGTTATGACTCCGGTTGCAAGCAGCGCTAGCGTGAAACTACCCGCTATGCGAATGAGATTCCATCGACCGGTCATCATCATCTCGCCTTTCCATGCGATACGTCAGGCCATCCGAGGCCTCAGCAGGTTGCTGAAAAACTCCTTTTAGGTGTCATTCTGAGCGAAGCGAAGAATCTGCCGTTGTCTTAAATCAATGGGTTGCTAGATTCTTCCTTGGGCTTCACTCAGGACCGCCTTCGACTGCTGTGAAAATAGGGAAAAGTGACATTGAAAAGAAATGGCACATGACGTTCGCCGTGGGGGCGCTGCTTGCTGCGCCCAAGGTGTGAGGGCGCAGCAAGC
>JBOGJT010000038.1:0-53134 GCA_050745065.1 Terriglobia bacterium | reverse complement strand
CGGCGGCAATTTTCGTATTCAGGGGCGGCGTTGAGCACCTGGCCATTACGCTTGCCCACCTTGATCCGAACCGTGCCGTACGCGGTCTCAACGCTCACGATTTCCCGATCCAATATTTGCCGCCGGGCTTCATGAACCCGCACGCCAAGCGTTGTGGTTTGTTCGAGGAGAATCTGCGAAAGCCTCTCGACATGCGCGGGCAGGCAGAGAACGGTGATCTCAAGGCCTGGCCGGTTCTTCTTCATCTGGATTGAGCCGCAGGTCACGTCCAGCGCGCCCGCCGCCAGCGCCTGGTCCATCACGTAGCCGAAAAGCTGCGGACTCATATCGTCCACATTCGCTTGAAGCACGGAAATCAAATCCTTGGCTTTTCCCGCCTCCCCGGTCGTTACTCCCACGAAGAGGCGGGCAAGATTCGGATGGCCTGGGAAATCGCGGCTGCCGGCGCCGTATCCAATCTGTTCCGCTGTCATGTGCGGCGTTGGGCCAAATCCCTTCGCCAGCGTTGAAACGATCGCCGCGCCGGTCGGTGTGACCAACTCTCCCTCCACGCCGGTCGAATAGATGGGTAGCCCCTTAAGGAGCTCGGCGGTGGCGGGAGCGGGCACCGGCAGCGTTCCGTGCGCCGCCGAAACGTGCCCGCTGCCCAAGTTCAGGGGCGAGCAATATAACTCCTCAACGCCCAGAAGATCGAGGCCCACGCATGCTCCGGCAATGTCCAGAATTGCGTCAACCGCGCCCACTTCGTGAAAGTGGACGGATTCCGGCGGCTTGCCGTGCAGCTTGCCTTCGGCCTCGGCCATCCGGGTAAAGATCGCGATTGCGCGCGCCGTGACCCGCTCCGAAAGCGCGCTTTCTTTCAGCATCTTTTCAATGTGCGCAAGATGGCGGTGGGGCTGCTTCTCGGCGGCAATGAACGTAATGTGAGTGCCGGTGAGGCTTGAGCGCATCACGCGCGAGCGCTTGAACTCGAAAGGCCCAACAGGAATCTTGGCAAGCTCGGCCAGAAACAGGTCTTCGGGCATGCCCGCGTCAAGCATCGCCGCGATGAACATATCCCCGCTGATACCCGACGAGGCGTCAAGATAGGCAATTTGGGTCATTAGGATTTGTGAGTTGCCGGTTGTTGACGGCCGGCCAGCACTTCAACAAGTTGCTGAAAAACCACGAAAGCGTGTCATTCTGAGGAGCCGAAGGCGATGAAAAGTTCGGCCACCGTCATTCCCGCGAAGGCGGGAATCCATATGGACCCCCGCCTTCGCGGGGGTGACATCGGCAACTTTTCAGCACAGAATGACAGCCAAAAAGCGCCGATCAGCAACCACCGGCCAGGGCGCGAAGCCGCTCCCAGCCTAAAATGTATTGTAGCGGAAACCATGAAAATGGAGGAAACAAAGGCAGGGGAATGCTTCGCGGGCCGCAAAGAGCAGCACGCCTATGGTGGCGCCGTGCTCGGGTGTGCGATGCAAACCATGGGCGCACCCATTACACTCATCGTACCGAGGGCAATGGGCACGCCCTGCAGAGTATCATTTGTTCTCGAAAAAAGCACGAGCCAGAGCGGCGGGACTCACCGCGGCACTCTACACCCCGTCCCTCGGTTTATTCTCGCGCTCCCACAACGTATTCTGAATCGGCTCTCCATCGCATTCGATCTCGAGCACGGTGGCCAGCGGATCCGGCGGCTGCGCCGGGAGGCCGGTGAACTTCGCCTGAAATTCCGTTTGCTCCACCTTCACGGGTTGGCCCGTGGTCAAGAGCCGGGCCGAGGTCACCTTGGTCTGCATCCCGCCAATCGCCACCCAGTCCCCTTCCCAGAAGTCAATATGCATGTAAAGCGTGTTGCCCTTGCGGGTAAAGTTGGCGTAGGCGGAATTCGTCACGCGGCATCGCTCGGCGCCGTAGATCGTGTGTCCGTACTTTCCCATCCACTCTCCTACTTCCGTAAGAATGTGGACCGAAGGCGGTGGAATTGAGCCGTCCGCTTCCGGGCCGATATTCAACAAATAATTGCCGCCGCCTTGCGCGCACTCGATCAGATCGCGCAATACGGTCTTCGGGCTTTTCCAATCGTCATCACCCTTATTGAATCCCCAACTGTCGTTCATCGTCATGCAGGTTTCCCACCCACGCGTGTCATTCGCCTTCAGTGGGCCGCCTACGTGCTGCTCGGGGGTTGAAAAATCGCCGGGCAGCGCGTTCCGGTTATTTACCAGGATGTCCGGTTGAAGATCAAACACCATGCGGTTCATCTTATGCGACTCCCAGAAATCAGGGCCGAGTGACGGCCAGTCCACGTCGTACCAGAGGACGTCGATCTTGCCGTATTGGCTCATAATGTCCCGGACCAGGCCGTGCGTATATGCGATGAAGCGCTGGCGCGCCGCTTCATTCGTGGCGCAGAGCGCGCCGTCCGGGTGGTGCCAATCCATGAGCGAATAATAGAGGCCGACCTTCAAGCCCTCGTCGCGGACCGCCTGAATGTATTCCTTCACCAGGTCGCGTCCAGGGCCCTGCTTGGGCGCGCAATAGGTGGTGAGGTTCGTGGAGAAATTGCAAAACCCCTCGTGATGCTTAGACGTCATGACCATGTACTTCATGCCCGCCTGTTTTGCCAGCTTCGCCCAGGCGCGCGCAAAGCCGGGCTTAGGATCAAAGCGCTTGGCCAGCTTCATGTATTCGCGCACCGGAATACCTTCTAGCTCCATTGCCCATTCATGGCGCCCGTGAACGCTGTAAAGACCGAAGTGGATAAACATTCCAAACCGCGCTTCATTCCACCAGGCGATTCGCTGATCGCGGTTCGGGGGCGTTCCATCACGCCACCATTGCTCGGGGTTTGGCGCGCTCCAGGGACTTGAGGCTACCGCTGGAGCTTCCTGCGGGGCTTCGGCGCCCGGCGCGGCGGAAGCCAACCCCGTACGAGACGCCGCGAGTGCGGTGGCGCCAGCGCCCATCATTTTGAAGTAATCGCGCCTGCTAAGCTGTTTCATATCCACTCTCCTCTGAAATGATTTTTGCGATGTGAAAATGTTGCTTGCCGCTTCCCCAATAATGCGCGAGGGCTAACCGAGCGTCCCGCTGTACGCTAAGGTGACAAATCCCAGGATCAAAAAAACAATGCCCACCAGCATCGCGTTAACCGATTTCTTTCCGGCGCCTTTCCACTCCCCGGTAAGAAATCCCCAAACGCTTGAGGTGATGATGATGATCGACATGAAAAGCGGCCACCCCACCACCGGCCCCATCTCACCGATTCTGGACGCCGCGATGCCGTAAATCGCCGAGCTTCCCATCCACAGAACCGCCATGATGATCCCATAGATCCAGTTGACGCCCGTGCCCTTCGCGCCGAAGAGATGGAAGCTATGATTCTTCCGCCACAGGTAAATGCAGTAAATGATATACGGTACGAGGGAAGCGGTATAGAGCGGCGCCCAGATTGCATTGTACTTGTTGGTCAAGCTGGCGCCGAGCTCAACAGCGCGATTCACCGTGGGAGTGCAAAAGGCCAGACCAAAGTTGCCCAAGGGCGAACCGAGGCCCGCCAGTATGCACAAGGTAAGTCCGGCGGCGAAGCTCATTCTCTTCGCGTTGAAGCCGTTCTGCGGCGGCGGCGCTTCTGCAGCAAGCTTCCTTTCCTTTTCGCGGCCGGCCACCGCGGAAAGCACGATACCCACGAGCATCAGGATAATGCCCAAAAAGAAAAAGAAACCCTCGCGTGTAAATGTCTTATCTGCGTGCTTGGAGAGGAACGGGACGATCGATCCGAACGCGGTCGAGATACCAATGGCAATGGCGAAGTTCAGAGCGATGCCTACCGCGGCAATCCCCAAACCGAAAAAGATCTGGGCAAGCCCGAAGCCCACTCCAAAAAGCGCCAGAAGCCAAAGCTGGCTCGCGCCGATGCCGGCGTACAACGAGCCCGCGTGCGGAATGGTAGCGGCGACGAGTGCCCACGGGAGAATCAGCATGGCGAAAACAGCCCAGACGGACCAGATGTTCTCCCACATCCAGTTTTTAGCGGCCTTGGTGGGCGCAGCGAAACTCCCGTTCACCACCCCCGCAATGATCGAAAGGATGGATCCAAAAAGTACGGCAGACATTAATTTAGATCCCCGTTCCGAGGGCGACGGTCCAGTTCCTCGATCAGGCCGCCATCGTCATGTGAGTTTTGGCTCGTAATAAATAACAGGACGTGTCCATTCAGAAGAGATTGAGAACCGGGATTGTGCCGCTCATTATTGAAGCCTTCACACTCTCGCGGGCGGCTGGCTGCCCGCCGCGTTCGGAAACGTCACCTTCACCGATTTGATCTGGTAGTGGCCAATCGGGGTGTTGAGGGACTTCCCATCCGCTCCCAACGTAATGGAGCCCTCCTCTTTTTCCATCAGGTTCGTCTCAACGGCGCTGGACGCAGCCTCGGGCAAACCCAATCTCACCTGGGAATCCTTTCCTTCAAATTCAAAGAAGTGGAAAACGAGTGAATTGTCGTCCTCGGCCTTCTTCAAGGCGGTCAGGATCACATTTTGAGGCTCAATCTGCACAAACGAGTGCGCGGAGGGAAGCGGCCCACCGTGCGCCTCCACAGCGCGCGCGAGCACGGGGTAGTTCAATTCGTAGCCCGCAAACTCCGTCCCTGCCTCCCTCCAGCTCCCGGCATGGGGATACATGGCGTAGGTAAAGTCGTGCGGTCCCTGGTCGGCAATCGGATCCGGCGACGTCGGCGAACGTAGCAGCGTAAGCCGGATGGTACCGGGTTCCACGGTATCATAACCAAATTTGCAGGCGTTCAGCACGCTGAGGCCGCGCCCATCTTGCGAAAGGTCGCCCCATTGCTGCGCGCAGACTTCAAACTCCGCCTCTTGCGCCAGGAGCGGATCGAATTTGTGCAGCCTCTTGCCGATCTCGGTCGCCTCGGTAAAGGGCACCTTCTTGCCGTCGGGGCCGGTTGGAATCGCGGGCCGTTCGATGGTGCCGTAGGGAATTTCATAGGTTGCCTTCTCCGGCGCTATGTTAAGTGGGAATGCCACCTTCAGCATGATATGTTTCTCATGCCAATCGGCGTGCATATGGACGTCGGCGCGTGCGATGCCCGGATACATGCAGATATCCTGAACGAACGAGGAGTTCTGGAAATGCTTCTTCACACGCACCACGGCCCGAACGGGCGTGTTCTCCACGAGTTTCACATCGTCCGCTGCCACCAGCTCCTTCTTCGTTTGCTCGTAAGGCCAGCCGATGTTCCAGGCGTCGAATTGTTTCGGCTTGTCGACAAAGGTTTCGAGCAGATTTCCGTTGGCGCCCGGTTTCAGGATGTTCTTGCCGAGCTTTTTATTCACCAGGCTGGTAACGCACCCCGTGGTGGGATCCACTACTACACGCAGGAACTCGTTCTCCATTGTCGTGCCGTCCACCTTCAGCGTTGACGCGGCATCGCGTGGATGCTCTGCCGGCACGGCACGGTAAACCTTGCATCCCATGGCAGGCACGGACCGCGCAAGGAACCGGAGCTTCACCGTTGCGGTCGATTCATCGCGGGAAATTTCCGCCGACGGCATCACATGCCCTTCCGGGTCGCGCACCTCCACCTTGGCCACTCTGCCGGGAAACTGCACTTCCACTTCCTTCACGTCGTTACGCTCCCAGCTCAGGGGGTTGAAGACGGCCACCGGCACGCCCGGTCCGCGGGTGTCAATGCGTGCGGTCAGCGTGTCGAGCGAACCTGTCAACTGCGGATGGGCCGTCTCTTTCACGAATTCCAGGTTCTCCGCCTCGTCTTCGTAATTCACGTGGAGGCCAGACCCGGCCATCATGTCGTGAAACTGGTCAAAACACACCCGTCGCCAGCAATCCTCAAACTTGGGCTGCGGATATTCCCGTCCGTGCAGCATGGCGAGCGAGCAGAACTTTTCACTCTCGAGCATCAGAACTTCGCTCTCGCGCATTCGCCGCTTAGATTCCGCCTGCGTCGTGTAGGTGCCGCGATGGAACTGCAGATAAAGCTCGCTCTTCCACACCGGAAGATTCAGGGTGGAGAGGTTGTTGTTGACATCGTCAAAAAAGCCTTGCGCGGTGCCGAACTTCAGAGTTGGAAACGCAGCCTTGGGGGACTTCTGCCAGCGCACGGCCGCGTCCAGCATTTGCCGCGTGGGACCGCCGCCGTGGTCGCCCATGCCGAACAGCAGCATCTGCTCTTTGAACCCGGAGCACAGCTTCACGTCATCCGCAAGAAATCCTGAGCACTGCGCCGCGTTGATCCCATTGCCGTAGCCGTGCGGAAAGAAGGTGAGCACCCGGCTGCCGTCGGGCGATTCCCATTGAAACAGCTTGTAAGGGAACTGCGTGGTATCGTTCCAGGAAATCTTCTGCGTCACGAAATAATCCACGCCGGAGCGCTTGTAAATTTGCGCGAGCTGCCAGCTATAGCCGAAGGAATCCGGGTTCCACCCGATTTTCACGTCCACGTTGAACTTCTTCTGAAAATAGCGCTTCCCGGTCAGAAGCTGCCGCACCAGCGACTCGCCGCAAGGCATGTTGAGGTCCGGCTCGCACCACATTCCGCCGACGAGCTCCCAAGCGCCGTTCTGCACGCGCTTCTGAATTTCCTTGAACTCCCGCGGATAATAACGCTCGAGCCACAAAAAATCCTGCGCGGTGGATTGCGCATAATGAAACATCCCCGGGTATTCATTTTGCAGCTCGAGCACTGTGCCAAACGTATTGCGTACCACCTCCACCGTTTCAACCCACGGCCAGAGCCAAGCAAGGTCGATGTGCGAGTTGCCCACCGCGAGGATAGTAAACTGCTTAATCCACTCGGCCAGGGGCTGCATCTTGTCGTCCGCTGCTGCAAGAGAGGCGTTGAAGGAATTCTGGTCGCCCTTGTCGAGCGAAGAAAAATCAATCGCGCTGACGGCATCCTTGAGCTGGGCATCACGCTGCTCCTGCCCGTCCTCGAAGCCCTTTGACGCCGCCTGAACAGAGAGAATCTCTTCCATCATCGTTTGGGGATTCGAGTGGTCTACCGGGTAGTCTACTAACAGACCGCCGAAAATGGCAGCCGGGCCAGGCGAATACGCCGCCACCAGGAACTTCTGGCCGGGTTGCGCCTGGTCCGTCAGCAGGATGGGACCCTGAGTGTTCCCTTCCGTCATCTCCACCATGCCGCCGTTGACAAACACGCGCACCATTCCGCGCGTGCGCGAAAATATCCTGGCGTTGAGCTTCACCGGCAGACCCTGGATGTCGTAGCCGCCCATGGTCTTTGGCATTTCGATCAGCTTGCGAAACCACGTTCCGCCTTCGCCGGTCAAGTCCTCCCGACGAAATTGACCGCGCGGCGGCTCGACAGCCCAATCGGAATCATCCAGGCCCGGGTCCTCTGCATGAGGGATGTTATCGGGGTGGGTCTTCCAGCCCGTAATCTCCGTCTCAACCATCGCCGCGAGCTTCTGAAGCGCTGATTCATAGGGGTTATTTTGAAATGCCTGCCGGCCGCGCATGTACCGCTGCGCGCCGCCGGGAAGCGGCTCGCCCCCGGCAAACAGGCTCTCCGCTAAAAAAGATGCGGCGGAGACCTGGAAGAACTTCCGGCGATTGATCATGACCATTGTTTATTGCCTCCGTGGAATGCTTCATCACGATTCTGCTCGTGGGTCAGAGGGAACCAGGATTCATCGCGGGTTTTTAACCACACAATCTATCCTCACACGTATGGGGTGTCAACCACTTTCTCGTGGATGTACTTAGGATTTCGAAGCGGTTGTGCAAACGGCGATCAGGCGCGGATGTCGTGCGTAGACCGGAGCCGCAGAGTTTTGCCTGTGACCTACGACGGACTACCCGGCCGTCGAGAATCTGAACATCGCCATCTGCCGGTATTCCTGGCCGGGCTTAAGGACCGTTGACGGAAAATTAGGATGGTTGGGCGAGTCCGGAAAGTGTTGGGTCTCGAGGCAAAAGGCGGATTGGCGCGGGTACACCGCGCCGCCTTTTCCACGCAAGCTTCCGTCGAGGAAGTTGCCGCTGTAGAACTGAATTCCGGGTTGCGTGGTCAAAACCTCAAGCACACGGCCGGAATCAGGGTCAAACGCCCGCGCCGCGAGATCCAGCCCGGAGCCCTTCCGGTCTAAAACAAAATTAAGATCGTATCCCGCGGCGCATTTCAATTGCGGATCATCCGCCCCAATGCGCAGGCCGATGGCGGTGGGCTTGCGGAAGTCGAACGGCGTCCCTTCGACGCTGCGGATTTCCCCGGTCGGAATCAGCGCGGCGTCGACGGGCGTGAAATGGCTGGCGTGAAGCGTCAGTTCTTGTCCCAGGATGCTTTTGCCCCCTGCGCCGGCGAGATTAAAGTACGTGTGATTGGTAAGATTCACTACCGTCTCCTTGTCGGTGGCCGCTGTGTAGTCAATGCAGAGGCCATTGTCATCCGAAAGGGCATAGCCAACCTTCACGGAGAGATTGCCAGGATAATTCTCCTCACCGTCCGGACTGAAGTAAGTGAGTTCCAGCGAGGAACCGCCGCCATCACGCCGTTGCGCCGCCCAAAACCTTTTGTCGAACCCTTCCACGCCCCCGTGAAGGCTGTTCGCGCCGTTGTTTTTGGCAAGCACGTACTCAACGCCTGCCAGCGCGAACTTCCCTTTCCCAATCCGGTTTCCGAAGCGGCCGATCGTAGCGCCAAAATAAGGGTTCTTGCCGAGATAGTCGTCGAGATTGTCAAAGCCGGTGACCACATCCGCCACGTTTCCGTGCCGGTCGGGCACAAGAATGGAAACGATTCTGGCGCCGTAGTTTGTAATGCCCACGAGCGCGCCGGACCGGTTGGTCAGCGTGTAGAGTTGCAGGTCTGATCGGCTCATCATGTCTCCGGATGCCATCTGTGTGTACGAATCGGCCGCGCCGCTCGCGCTGTCACGATCACGCCCACGAGCGCATTCAGCTTTCTCAGCAGATAAAACAACAACCATTGATGCCATCATTTCCCGTGCGCGTCAACGAAAAGCTGTTCGCCGCGCTACTTGACACCCTTCGCCGCGTGATGACCATAATGATAATATCTGAATGCGGAGGCGGAGAAATGGGCTACCAGGAATCGCCCGCGCCAGGTGAGCGCGGCGCCAAGCCTCGGCCAAACTTGCAGGCGTTGGAACGGCGGTTGCAGGCGGTGGAAGCAAGCGTCCGCGCCCTTCGGGAACAACTCGACTACACACTTGCTGCCGAGCGCGACGGTTCGGCGGACGAGGCGGAAGGCGTTTCCGGACTGGCCATGCCTCGCGCGACGGAAGGCATCGCCGGCTATCCCTCAGCAAAATCTACCACCTCTCGCGGCGGTGATGACGCGCTGGCGCAAGCTCCTGCCGAAGAGAAATTCAGCGAGAGGACTGTAGAGGACGCACGGCGATTCGCTCGCGTCTTGGTTTCCGAGATAGAGCTTTACAACCAGTCAGAGGTAGCTCAGGGCCGCGCCAACAAGGACCTTTACGCGCGCCTCAAGCCGCATATTCAGCGCAGCCGCAGAGCATATGAGAATCGCTTCGGAAAGACGGCGCCCGGCGGAGCGGATTATTTTCATGAAGAGCTGGTGCGCTCTCTGGCCCAAAACGACGCGTCCCTTCTCGGACCAGGCGGCGCCGGCCTTTGAAATTCGCCGCCCCGATGCCACGAACCGCGCTCTTTCTCCTGCTGATTTCAGCCGCCGCCGTGGCGGGACCCGTGAGCCACTCTGCTTCCGGTGTCTCACCCGACGCGATGACCCTCGCGAAGGTGAGCCCGCGCCTGCGAAGCCTGGCTGTCCGCGCAAAGGCGCGCCGCGGATGGAGGGCGCTACGCCGGTATGCGGCATCGACGCGAAATACGGAGTCGGGCTGCCTGGCCTATTTCACACTGGGTTACCGCGAATACATGGCGGCGGAAAATGGTCTCGCTGCGGACGACCTGAAGCGCGCTGCTCGCGCCGCGTGCCCGCTCGAAGATTTTGCGGAATATTACCAGGCCTCGGCCGACGCGCAAATCAATCACGCCGCAGCCGGCATTACGGTCCTCACGGGTTTTCCCGAACGGCATCCCCGGAGCATCTATCGGCTTCGAGCCGTAAACCTGCTGGCAAGCCTGCTGATCAAAACGGGCCACCCCGAGGGTGCGCTGGCGGTATTGAACTCGGAACCCGCGGCGCAAAGGAATCCTTCCTCGCTCTTATTGGCGGCCAAGGCTGACGAGGCATTGCCGGACGATGAAGCTGCAGCCAGCGCTTATCAGCATATTTACAACGCTTTCCCCGCTGAGCCGGAAGCTCGCTCCGCGGCGGCAGCGCTCGACCGGCTTCGTCTGCGCATGGGTCCTCGGTACCACGAGCCCTCCCTTGCGGCGCAAACCGCACGGGCCGGCAAGCTGTTTGCCCGGGGCCTTTACCAGGAATCGCTCTCGGCCTATGACAGCCTGTTGCTCGGCGCCCCCAAAAGCCAGCTCGCGGGCGGATGGAGGATTGGCCGGGCGCGATGTTTCATCCGCATGAGGCGGTATTCCGACGCCGTTACGGCGCTGGCACACGCCGAGCCCGCCGAGCCCGATCTTGACGCCCGGCGCCTCGCCCTCGAAGTCCACGCCGATGAGCTCGGCGGCGATGAGCCGGCCATGGTCACGACGCTGAATGAAATCTATAAGAAGTATCCCCACTCGCCCTCATACGGAGACGCGCTGGCCTACGCCGGAGGCTACTTTGCCCGCCAAGGCTTCTGGCAAACGGCGGTTCGCTATTACTTGCCCCTGTCGCAAACGTTCCCGAACGGCCGCTATGCCGTGGAAGCGTCCTGGCGCGTAGCGTGGTATGCCGTGCTGGCGGGGAATATGGATGGCGCGAAGACGGCGTTAACCGGTTTTCTGAGGCGCTATCCCCGCTCCTCCCGCGCTCCAGCCGCGCTTTACTGGCTCGCGAACATCGAACAGCAGCAAAGCTCGCCGCGCACCGCGCAGGGAATTGACCGCCTGTTGGCGGCCCGCTATACCAACACGTATTACGGCTTGAAAGCCCGCCAGAGAATGACAGGTCCTAGGGCGCGCGAACGACATGTCGGGCGGCAATTCAACAGTGCAACCGGCGCGGTCGCACTGGCGGCGATGGGAATCGTCATCCCTGAGCGCCCGGAGCCTCCCCTGAGCGCGTGCGGAAGCATCGCCCCACGCGCGTCTCTGATGCTCCCCTACGAAACGCTCGGTGCGCTGAGCCTGCGCGCGCTCGGCGAGCAGTATCTGGTGGATTTAATCGCCAACCATCCTAAGGATCCTCGCCTATACCTCGCCGCAGCGCGCCTCCGCGGATCAAACCATGACACGGCTTCCGCCATCTTTGACGCCAAGCGCGCCGTACCAGATTACGACGAGTATTCATTTGCCGCGCTGCCGCGTGAGGCGTGGAGACTCCTTTATCCCGACCCGTATTGGAATCTGGTGCGCCGCTACGCGCGGGCCAACCACTTGAACCCTTACCTGGTAATGGGTCTGATCCGCCAGGAATCAGCCTTTAATCCTCGCGCCACGTCATCCACCCGCGCCCGCGGCTTAATGCAGATGGAACCCTACACGGCCAACAGCCGCGTGCGAGGACGCGCGCGCCGCCGCCGCGTAACCCGCGCTCTTTACAGCCCCGCCTTCAATATTCGCGTTAGCTGCCGGTACTTGCGCGGCCTGCTGACTTCCTTTGACGGCAACCTCCCGGAAACTCTGGCGTCCTACAACGCGGGCGATATCCGCGTGCGCCAGTGGATCGCCAACAGCAAAGTCTACGATCCGGACGAGTTTCTGGAGACGATTCCGTTCACCGACACGCGCGCATACGTGGAAGAAGTCCTGCGCGACAGCTTGATCTACCGGAGCGTTCTCACCGGCAGGGCGCGGTTCAGCCGGTGCCGGTGAGAAACAGTTGGTGAGTACGGCGCGGGCGGACCCGAACAGCGCCGCTCACGGCTTCTCACCCTCAACCACAGTGATGTACCGATCGATGGGTGGATTCGACAGGCGTTGCACCAGGCCGCTCGGCTGCGGCCATTTGATTTCAACCCAGTCAAGTTGGGTTCGCGCTCCAACTCCGAGCACCACGCGGGGATCGTGCGAGGATAGGTAGCTGCCTCCGCCCACCTTCATCACACTCCTCTTGAAATCGCCGGACTGCCACGTGACGCGTGCGCCCACCGCGTCGCGATTGCACTTCTTGCCCACCAATCGCAGCCCCAACCAGTGATTTCCGCGGGCGCCGTTATTTTGCAGGAGCAGCGGAATGCCGTTATTCACGGCGACCAGCACGTCCACGGCGCCATCGTTATTGAAATCGCCGATGGCCACCCCCCGCGCCGCAAAACGCTCGGAGAAAAGCGGTCCGCCCCGCGTGCTCACATTCTGGAACGCGTGCTGGAAGCTGCCCCCCGTGTTGCGGAACAGGAGTAGCGGCTCGCGGTACGTCACCGCGCTATACTGCTCTCCGATCTTGTCGTCGGGATGGCCATTGGCGATGAAGAGGTCAATATTCCCGTCGTTGTTGTAATCGAAAAATTTCACGCCCCAGCCGCTCATCATATAGGTTGACATGCCAATCCCATTCGCAATCGCCACGTCGTTGAACGTTTCATCGTGATGGTTGTGGTACAAGGAATACATTTCGTGGTCAACGTTGTCCACAAAAAGATCCATCCAGCCGTCCTGGTCATAGTCGGCGGAATCGACGCCCATGCCGGAGCGGGCCACGCCATCCGGGCTATAAGCCACGCTCGCCTGAAGTCCAATTTCCTCAAACTTGCCTTGGCCGCGGTTGGCGAACAGGAAGTTGGCCACTGTGTCGTTCGCCACGAAAAGGTCCATTCGGCCGTCGTTGTTGATGTCCGTCGCCACCGCGCCCCAGGCCTTTCCCGGCAGCGTGCCAATGCCCGATTGCTTTCTGACATCCGTAAACGTTCCGTCGCCGTTGTTGTGGAAGAGCCAGCTCGGCATCGGCGCGTACACGCTCGGAATGCAGTACCGCACGCCGATCTCACGATTACCGCAGATTTTGTTCTTTTCTTTGCTGTAATCAACAAACCGGCAGACGAACAGGTCTAACCTCCCGTCGTTGTCGTAATCGAACCATACCGCGCTTGACGACCACCCCGGCGCAGCCACCCCCGCCCTCTCCGTGACGTCGGTGAACGTGCCGTCGTGGTTGTTATGATAGAGAACGCTGCGGCCGTACTGGGTGAGATAAATATCTGGCCAGCCGTCGCCGTCATAATCTCCCACGGCCGCGCCTTGGCCGTATCCGCCCGCACCAACGCCGGCTTTCACGGTGACATCAGTAAACGTTCCGTCACGGTTGTTATGATATAGGGCGTTTCGCAGCGGGGGGGTGGGGTCGAAGAAGTCGCATTTGCCGCCGTTGACGAAATAAATATCCAGCCACCCGTCGTTGTCGTAATCGATGAACGCGCATCCCGCGCCGGTGGTCTCCGGCTCGTAATATTCCGCCGAGTGCCCGTTACGATGGGTCCACTTGATTCCGCTCTTAGCGCTGGGAACTTTTTCGAACGGAAAGGCGGAGGTCTCCGCAGCCTGCAGCGCTTCGAGACGAGAATGGGCGCCCCACGCCGCGCCTCCTAATCCTGCCATTCCAAGCACTCGTAGAAAGCTACGGCGCGAATACGCCCAAGGGATATTCACTTTCCTCCTGCACATTACTTATGTAGCGGTTATCACGCAGCCTCTTCAGCCATACCGCTCTCTCTACGCGAAATTTTTGAGGCAGGACGCCCCTGCGCGCTTTATGAGCTAAAGAGTCTGCGTGACAACTGCGGTTGTAGCGGCGGCGTCCCCGCCGCCGGTCTTTGGATTTTTAACACCGGCGGCCAGAGTCCGCCGCTACAATGCTTTTCCCGGCGTTTTCACACACACTCTAAAGTCCGGCCGGCGGTCCCGGCGGGGGCGCTACAGGCTTTTTCGGGCTCGCCGCCTCGGGCGATGCCCCCGGCGCTTTACCGCCGGGCGGGGTTGCTGTGCCATCATAGCTCGGCTTTGCGGCCATGGCTTCCTTCTTCGCCTGGATCTCGGCATTCAGTTTAGCCACGATGGCTCTCTCTCGGTCTCCGTCCTGTTTCAGGTGCAGCCGGTAATCGACCAGCGCCAACGAGACGTGAGCCTCCACAAAATTTGGACTATGCTGAGCCAGGGCCGTGAGAGTCTTCCTGGCGAGCGCGAGCTTTCCCAATCCAATTTGGGCAACGGCGATCTGATACTTAACTTGCGGGGCGCCGGGCCGCACCTCGAGCGCTCGAGCAAGATAAAGCAGGGCGTCGTTGTATTTTTGCCCCTCGTTCAACAAAGCCCCTAGATAGACGTTTGGACCGTATTCATTCGGATCGATCGCCAGCTCCTGGCGAAAGGCTTGCATGGCCTCGGGGCGCTGGCCGGACTCGAGAAGAGCTTTGCCGTAAAGCCAATGGACCAAGGGAATCTTTGGGTCGAGTTTCAGCGCTTTCGATAGTTCGTCGATCGCTCCCGGCGTATCATTAACCGCCAGGCGCGCCTCTCCGAGCATCAGATGAGCCTCGGGCGAGTCCCCATGGCTCAGAATTTTGTTCACCAGCACTTCTCCCTGTGCGATCTGTCCGTCGCGAATGAGCGACAGGCCCAGAAGGTAATCCAGCGCCTGTTGGTGCGGGTACGCGGCTTCGAGCGGCTGAAGGAGTCTCGCAGCCTTCTTATACTCTCCCAGGCGAAAGTAGCAATCGCCCAGCAAAAGACCGATCTTCAGGTTTCCGGGTTGAGCGGTGTGAAGCGGCAAGAGCTCACCCACAGCCTCGCCGAGCTGCATGGCTTTGTAGTGCGCGAGCGCGAGGTTTAACTTTACTTCGGGATTGCCGGGCTGGATACTGAGAGCCTTTTCGTACTCCTTGATGGCCTCCACGTACTCGCCCTCGTGGGCAAGCGCCGCCCCCAGATTGGCGCGCGCCACAAAGTTTCCCGGGTCAAGGGCGAGATACTTCTTGTACTCGCGAATGGCTTCGCCAAAATCCCCCGCTTGATGAAGTTGAATGGCTCGAATCAGGATGTGCTGGCTCGCGGTTGACGCGGAATTGGCTTGATTTGCGGACGCTGCTCCTGTTTTTTGTGGGGAGGACGGGGTGCTTGTTCCGCCCCGCGCATGAGGTACCGCGGCAACCCCAGTCCCAAAAAAGAAGAGAGCCACGGCGGCGAGCGCCGGGCGTTTCAATCGCAGCATTGCATCAGCATAAACCCTAAAAGGGGCGACCAGGAAGGGTCGCCCCTTTTTATCCATCTGTGACGACCTGGCTCAGCGGCATCCGATTCTATAGCGGCGGCCTGTGTTGTAGCGGCGGCCTCATTTTCACGCGTCGCGGGGGTTGCTCAGCGCCCTGACCGGTCTAGAAGTAGAACTTCACCGCCATCTCAATGGTTCGACTGCCTTGCTTAACGCCGGCGGTCCCGAAGTTCGGGTTGTTCACCTTTCCGGTGGACGGATCGAAACTTAAGCCGAGATTTTCCCCGCCGGGGAAGGACCACAGCGGATGGTTCAGGAAGTTGTACCCTTCGACGCGGAATTGAAAGCTCTTCGACTCCGTGATCTTGAAGTTCTTGAACAGTGCCAGGTCCGAGTCGAAGTACGCCGGTCCGTAGATGGGCGGTATCACGGTCGGGCCGTTCTGCCCCACCTGCGTCGGCATGGTGAAGCAACTGGAGTTGATGTACTGGTGTGGCCCGAGGTTTTGCGCCGGGTTGCAGGTTTCGATAGGATTAAGCTGAATATCCGGCGTGCCAAGAAGTGAAACATTGCTGATGTTGAACGTAGTCCCCGGGATCTTGGCGCTGTTGAGGTTCATCCCGAAGTTCTGGCCCTGAATGCCCGATAAATTTGCGCCGCTCTGAACTGATGTGATGCCGGAAAGCTGCCAGCCGTTAACGAACCCGCCCTCTAACCGGCTGTGGGTGTGGTTGCCAAGCTGAATCGAGTACGCAGCGTTAAACACGTGGGTGCGATTGGCGGCGAGCACGCCGTAATTCTGCGCCAGATTGAATTGATCGTAAAAGCCCAGGATGCCCATGGCCTTCCCGTAGGTGTAATTCAAGTTGATGCTGTACCGGCCCTTCGTCCGCAGCCAAGAAACTTGCAGTGAGTTGTAGTTCGAATAGCCGTTGCTGGTCGCCACGTACAAATCCGTGTACCCGAGGAACGGCCGGAACTGGTCAGCCACCAGAGTATTCGGATCGACGCCCGCGTTTTTCGACGACAGCATAGCCCCCTGAGGAACAAGGTTGAGGTTCAGCGTACCGGAGGATAGGCCCAAGGTGCCGCCGTTGCCCGTGCTGGGGATGTCGCGCGTGCGGTTGCCTACGTACGCCACCTCGAGCAAACTGGACCACGGTAGTTGCCGCGACACGGTAAAATTGTAGGAATCCGTGTAGGGCTGCTCGTTGTCTGTGCTGTCGACGGCGGCGGGCGCCGCTGCCACGGCGTTGAAATTAAGCGCATTCAATCCCGCAGCCCCTGGAAATAACGCGGAGGGGCTTACGAGCAGCGGCTGCGTGGTCCCGCCGGGCAGCGGGACGGTGCTGCCGAGACCCACCGACTCGACCCCAGCGGTAGCGTCCAACCCGCTGGTGAACTGGCCCGCGTGGAAGTAGTACCGGCCCCAGCCGCCGCGCAGAACGGTCTTGCCGCTGCCCGAAAGGTCGTAGGCGAAACCCAGGCGCGGTTGATAGAAAAGGGCGCGCGTCGGGAAGCCGCCGACCGGAACACTGGGGTCCTTCTTGTGCCATTCGAACCCGCAGTAGGTGGGCGCAGCCGCGCAGCCAGCGCTGTACTGCGAGGGGACGAAGATTGCGTACCCGTCACCCAGCCGGTCACCCCACGGCTGAAAGTGGCTGAGGCGAAGACCGTAGTCGAAGGTCAGCCGCTTGGTGATCTTCCAGTCGTCCTGTGCGAAACCCTCGAAGGTGTTGTAGGCGATATCGTTAAGGCGGTTAAAATTTGTTTCGTTATAAGCGCTGGCGATGCCCAGCACCTCGTCTGCGTAAGAATCGCCGGTCGTATAGGGGTTGCCCTGAGAAACGAATTGCAGCTCGCCATTGCTGAAATTGTTGGCCGGCTGAGCATTGCGGATCCATTCCCAATAGAACCCGCCTTTAATCGTGTGCGTCCCGATGACCTTGGCCAGCGTGTCGCTGATGCTGGGCATCCATTTGTCTGCGTACAGGCCCTCGGAAGCGCCGCCTGCTTCAAAGCCGCCCGGATTGAAAATCAGCGCCACTTCACCCCCGAAACTTCCGAACGCAGGGATCTGAGAAACGCCGTTCTTGAACAAGCCTTGGATGTTGTAGCCCACCTTCGACCGATCGACTGTCGAGGGATCCTGGAAGACGTTCGGAAACCCAACAAACGTGTAGCCGAAGACGAACTCGTTGGTCATGGTCGGGCTGAAAATGTGAGTCAACGATGCCGAGATGGAATCGGAGCGGTTTTTGCCGAGAACCGGGGTCGGATAGGGAACCTGCGAGCCATTCGTCCACCACAGGCCCACCGGAAACCGCTGCGTCTCGCGTTGCAGGTTGTAGCGCACGAAGAGCTTGGTGCTGTCGCTGATATCGTAATCCACCCTGGAATCCCACTGAAGATTGGGTTGGCTGTATATTTCCGACTGCACGTAGTTGTAACCGCCGGTTGTATTAGGGTTGGCATTGGCGGCGGGATATAGGCTCATCAGCGCGAGCATGTTGGGATTAAGGTCTGCGGACGGGATTTGCCCGCCGGGGAACTCTTTGAGGGCTGCCGCGTTGAGACAGGGAGTGTAGGGTGTTGCGCCGGCAACGCAGTTCGTACCCGGCGGCGCGCCGGAGGCGGTGATGTAGCCCGCATTGGCATCGCCGATGGCCTCCATGTTGGCGGTGGAGAAATCGCCGCTCTCCAGGGCCGGCGTAGGAACGGTCGCGCGGAGCAGGCCCGTATCCAGGGTTTGGTCAAAATACTCGAAGCCGGTGAAGAAAAACAGCTTCTCGCGATTCTTGTTGAAGCTTGTACCCGGAATGATCACCGGGCCACCGATGGTGAAGCCCGGATAATAATATTTGTCCTGCGGCTTTGGCGCGCCATCCGAATTATTCTCCGCGTCATTGGCGTTCAACGCGTAATTGCGCGCATAAAAGAACCCGGACCCGTGGAACTGCTTGCCTCCCGCTTTCGTCACCGAGGTTACGACAATCGGTCCCTTCTGGGTCTCGGCGCTGAAATTCGAGGTGGCCACTTTCAGCTCTGAGATCATGTCCGAGTTCGGATTCACGGGCGTGTCGCAGTCGCATCCTGGGTCCGACACGTGCGCTCCGTCCGCCATGATGTCCAGCGAATTACTTGGCAGGCCGTCGTATGAATACGCATCATTCAGCGGGCTCTGGCTGCCGCCGTTGCCGTTGGCGTTGATGCCGATTATCCCGCCGGTGTAATTCGCGGCGTTCGACGTGCCGTTCTGGATAGCGAAGGCCGGCATGATCTTGAGGTACTCAGCCGCGTTGCTGCCTACCTGTACGTAGCTTTGCAGCTCCTGCGAGGTCAGGGTTTCCGATTTTTCGCCGGAGTCTACAGGCACAATACTCGAGGCCACGCCGCTCACCTCGACCGTTTGCGTGACGTTGCCAACCTTGAGCGTAATGTTCACGTTGCGCTTCTGGCCGCCCAGGAGGCTCAATCCCGCCGCCGCGTAAGTGGCGAAGCCTTTCTTTCCAACCGTCAGCTTATATGTGAAATTGCCCACGGACACGTCAGCGAACGTGTAGTAACCAGAAGAGTCCGTAACCGTCACGTAGGTAGAGCCGGATTGTTCGTTAACCAGCTTTACCGCTGCGGCGGGCACGACAGCGCCCGAAGCATCACTGACAACACCCGTTAATGTGGCAAACAGCGACTGCGCCGACAAACGCGCACCAGGTGCTGCCGTCAATACCATGCCTATTACCAACACCTTGACCCATGATCTCATTTTTTCTCCCTATTTGCTGCTCGCGGCACGTGTGTGCGAATCGTCGGCTGATTTGCGCGTTGATCAGCATTCAATGAATTGTTGGGCATTAGACCTTATATGGAAAATACGTGTCAAGGTTATAACCGTTAGTAGATGGTTAAATTAAAATAACTCTTTATTTTTCAGCGGCGTTACAACGTAACGTCGCTGCCCTCATAGCCCGCGCTGTAACTTTATACGCCGTAGGTGGTATACTTCTGTCTCCCAAATTAGATACTTTATATGCAGCCTGATTCAGAACCCGCGACCTTGGAAAAAGCGGCAGTCGCGAACGTGCTTTCTTCGACGACATTCGCCAAGTGCGCAAACTTGGCGAAGTTGCTGGAGTACATTTGTCAAAAGTACTTCGAAGGCAGCGCGGCAGACCTCAAGGAATACAACATCGGAATCGACGCTCTCGGACGGCCACCCGAGTTTGATCCCGCGACGAACTCCATTGTCAGGGTCGAGGTTCACAGGTTGCGCGAGAAGTTGAAGAAATACTACCAGGACGAGGGAAGAACCAGCGCCCTGATGATATCTCTTCCACCGGGTAGTTACATTCCTCAATTTCTGCGGCGCGACCGCCCGGTACAGTCCGAAGGGGCCGAAGAAGGCCGGCCTGCCCGCACCGGACCGCCGGGTTCCAGCAGAGCAACGGCGCCGCGGCAGCCGGCTCGCTCGGCCCAGCCGCCAGATTCGCCGGCCGAAGCACCCACGATCGCGGCGCCGCCTTTGCGCCGGTGGGTCTCGGGCCTCAAGCAACCCGTGCTGGTCAAATTCTATCTGCTCGCCATCTTGGGTCTTGCCATTGCAATTGCGATTCTCGCCGTTCACAACTCAGGAACGTTGCCAGGTTCCCCACTAAGCGCAACCACCTCTGCCGAGCCTGAATCGAATGCGGCCCGCCAGTCGGTCCGCATCCTCGCCGGTTACAGTAAGGCGAAATACATTGACCGGGCGGGGAACGTTTGGCAAGGCGATCGCGATTACGAGGGCGGCGCCGCTGTTTCCCAACCGCAGGCTTTCTTCTTCCGTACGCTCGATCCCACGCTATTCAAAACGATGAGGCAAGGGGATTTCTCTTACAACATTCCACTTCGACCCGGAACCTATGAGTTGCGGTTGTATTTCGCCGAGACCACTTACGGCCCGGACACGCTCTCCGGTGGCGGCGAGGCGAGCCGCGTCTTTTCCGTCGATCTGAACGGCAAGCCGCTGCTGAGCACCTTTGACGTCCTCAGCGACTCCGGAGGCACCGGTATTGCTGACGTGCGCGTTTTCAAAGACGTCACGCCGGGCCCGGACGGATATCTGCATCTCAAGTTTGTGCGTGGAGCTTCAGACCCCTTCGTCAATGCGATTGAAGTGGTTCCTTCCGAGCGCGGGCGAATGAATCCCGTCCGCATCGCGGCGCAGGACGATTGCTTCACGGATCACTCGGGCCATTTCTGGAGCGCGGACCGGTATTTTGAAGGGGGGCGGCTGGCGCGGCGGAAGACTCCGGTCGCCAACACGCCGGACCCGGGCCTCTACGCCGGGGAGCGGTTCGGAAACTTCAATTACGCAATTCCCGTTGCGGAAGGAAAGTACCGCGTGACTCTGCGCTTCGCCGAAACCTATTTCGGCAACAACAATCCGGGAGGGGGCGGCGCGGGCAGCCGGATGTTTGACGTATACTGTAACGGCGCCGCGCTCCTGCGGAACTTTGACGTTTTTAGACAGGCGGGAGGAGAAGACCGGGCCTTGGAAGAAAGTTTCACCGGTCTAAGGCCGAACGCGCAAGGCAAGCTACTCCTTCGGTTCGTTCCTGTGGTGAACTATGCCAGCGTCAACGCCGTCGAAGTGGTTGACGAATCTGAATGACCGCCGCGTTCTTCCACTGCGCCTGAACCGCCCGAATTCCATCGACTTGCGATCTCAGATTCGCCTGAAAAGTCTCCGGCAATGGTGAACGCCAAAAAGTCACGCAGCGAGAACCGGCGGTTTGCGTGCGGCGTGCTCGCAGTGGCGTTTTTACTGTTCTCTCCGGTGTGCGTTCGGGGCCAGAGGACGATCACGGCTAACTTTCCCAGGGTTAACTGGCAGCCGACGGAAGCGACGGCGGGCGATCGCTACACTGGAGATCAAGTGTGTGCGCAGTGCCACCTTCCCGAAGCCCGCTTCCAGGAACAGACGGCCATGGCGCACGCTCTCGAACCGGTGGCCGAGTGCCGCATTCTTCACGCGCATCCGGACCTCACGCGCCGAATCGGCCGCTACACGTACCACATTGTCACGCAGGGGAGCCAAAGTATTTATTCAGTGACGGACGGGGTGTCCACATTCTCCGCGCCCATCCTTTACGCGTTTGGCCAGGGACAGGCGGGCCAGACTTATGTGTACCAATACAACGGGGCATATTACGAGAGCCGCGCAAGCTTTTTCAACGACACTCAGAGCCTTGACTTAACCCTGGGCTATAGCGGAAGCCGGCCCAACAACGTCGAGGAAGCCGCCGGGCGGCACACCAGCGTGGATGAAACTCGCGATTGCTTCTCCTGCCATTCCACGGCGGCCTTGTGGGACGGAAAATTACAAGTTCGCCGGCTCATGCCCGGCGTTACTTGCGAAGGCTGCCACGGACCAGGCGCCGCGCACGTGGAAGCGATCAAAAAAGGCGGCTTCAAATCCCCAAAAATCTTTAATCCCGGCCGCTTGAGCACGCAGGACCTATCGGATTTCTGCGGATCCTGTCATCGAAGCTGGCAGCAGGTTGAGATGATGAATCTGCAAGGAATCCAGGACGTGCGCTTCCAGCCTTATCGCCTGGAGAACAGCCGGTGCTTCGACGCCACCGACGCCCGCATCAGTTGCCTGGCCTGCCACGATCCTCATCATGAAGTGCGCACCGACGCGGCGTATTATGAT
The DNA here is from genome assembly GCA_050745065.1 of Terriglobia bacterium. Classification (GTDB taxonomy): domain Bacteria; phylum Acidobacteriota; class Terriglobia; order UBA7540; family UBA7540; genus RH2-MAG17b. Next base: position 31,193 of record JBOGJT010000038.1, on the reverse strand, counting down.
TCAAAATGCCTCGCCTGCCATCGGAATCGCGGCACATCCGTCAAGCTTTCGGCGGGCAAAACCGCGCCCGCCTGCCCCGTGAGCCAGAAGAATTGTGTCACCTGCCACATGCCCAAATACGAGCTCCCGGGGGCGCACTTTAAATTCACCGATCACTATATCCGAGTGGTACACGCGGGAACGCCGTATCCCTTGTAGCGTCCGTAGCGCTGACGTCCGCACCTTTAACGTTGGCGGCCCTGGCGCCGAACCTCGCGAACGAACCGGCGGCGGGAACGCCGCCGCTACAGGGCCGCCAGGCACAGCCCCAAGGCGGCCTTATTCTTCTCTTGTGTCTCAATGAAGAGTGGTAGGATGATTTGCTGTTTTTGAGTCTCCCGGGTCACCGCGCCCGATCCGGCCCGAAAACGCGTCTGGTTGCTTCACACCACCGATAGAGAGGAAATGAGATCATGCCCAAAGAGAACGAATTCATCATGAACCGGCGCGGTGTTTTGAAAACGTCCGCGGCGATGCTGGGGGGGAGTCTCCTCTCCGGCAAGGCAGAGGCCGCGCCGGATCCGGTCTTTCAAAACGTGAACACCCATTCGAGCCCGTCGGCGCTGAAGATCACGGACCTGCGCTACGCGATCGTGGTGAAACCCGGACCGAGCCCGTGCCCCATTATCCGCATTGACACGAACCAGGGTGTTTATGGTCTGGGTGAAGTTCGTGACGGCGCCGGGCCCGATTATGCGCTGATGCTGAAGAGCCGCATCCTGGGAGAGAATCCGCTGAGCATCGATTTTATTTTTCAGAAGGTCCAGCAGTTCGGCGGGAACGCGCGGCAGGCGGGCGGCGTGGTTTCCATCGAAATGGCGCTCTGGGATATCGCGGGAAAGGTTTACGGCGTGCCCATCTACCAGATGCTCGGCGGAAAATGGCGCGATAGAGTGAGAATTTATGCGGACACCACGGAGTCAAAGGATCCGAAAATCTACGCGGCCAGGGAAAAAGCGCGCAAGGAGGAAATGGGGCTAACGTGGCTCAAAATGGACCTCGGAATCGATCTCATCAAAGACATTCCGGGCACGGTGACGCAGCCCTCGGGCCTCAGCCATTGGGAGCAGAATTTCCAGCCGCATCCGTTCATCGCGACCGAAGTGACGGACAAGGGCATCGACAAACTTTGCGAGTACGTCGCGGCGGTGCGCGAGGCCGTAGGCATGGAGATTCCGCTTTCGATGGACCATCTGGGCCACATTGGAGTGAAATCCTGCATTCGTCTCGGGCGGGCGTATGAGAAATACAATTTGTCCTGGATCGAAGACGTGATCCCCTGGTACTACACCGACTTGCTGAAACGCATCACGGAAGAAAGCCCCACGCCCACGCTGACCGGCGAGGATATTTATAGCGAGGAGGATTTTGAAAAACTCTGCGAGAATCACGCGGTAAGCAAGATTCATCCCGATCTTGAAACGTCGGGCGGAATACTCCGCACCCACAGGATCAGTGATATGGCTTTCAAATACGGGGTCCCCATGGCGATGCACATGGCAGCGACGCCCGTCGGATGCATGGCCTCTGTTCACTGCGCGGCGGCCTGCCGGAATTTTCTGGCGATGGAGAACCACTCGTTGGACGTTCCGTGGTGGCAAGACCTGGTCGAAGGCATCGACAAACCGATCATCAACAAGGGCTATATCGTGGTTCCCGACAAGCCCGGGCTGGGGGTGACGCTCAACGAGGACGTCGTGCGGCAGCATCTGAAACCGGGTACCGGGTATTTCGAGCCGACCACCGACTGGAACGAGCGGGAGTCCTGGGACGACCGGTTGTGGAGCTGACGCCCCGTAGCGGCTCCGTTCGGCGGCAGGGTCGCCGCCGCTACAAGGCTGAGCAAGCAGCGCCGCTCGGCCAAGTTACTCGGCGCGGCGCGGCGGGGCGTTCACAAATGATCCGCGGTAGGCGTTTAAGATATCACTCAGAGAGATGATGCCTTCAAGGCGCGACGCATCGGCACGGCTGAGTACGGGCAAGAATGGGTGCTCGCCCATGAGCCGCATGGCCACGTCGAGAGACTGGTCCGGATGGACCCACGGGAGCCGCCCGGTGTCGGGCAGGTTCCTGAGCGTGTCCGCGCCTTTTCCCTCGACCGACCGCAGGTGCAGCGTTTCCCTGCTCACCGCGCTCCATCCGTGGTCGGACGGCGCGGCTCCGCCCGGTCGAACCACCAGGAATTCCGGCTTCGCCTGATCGCCAATTTTGGCGAGCGCCTGGACGACCGTGTCCGTTTCGCTGAGAATCGGGCCCGTCACAACCCGCATGGCGTCTTCGACGCGAAGGGACGTCTCCTCGCGCTGCTCTTCCATGGAGGGCAGGTCCACCCCATCCTGGCGGCTGAGCATGTCAAAAAGCGCGACGGGCTGGTATTTGCGCGAAATCAGGTAAGCGATCGTGTTGGCCACGAGCACGGGCAGGATGATGGAGTAGTTGCCGCTGATTTCGAGCACCATGAAGACGGAAGTCAGTGGGACACGGATGAAGCCCGCAAAGAGCGTTCCCATACCTACCAGCGCGTAAGCACCCACAGGGCCTGTCAGCGCGGGGAAAAAGTGGTGCTCCACGCCGCCCACCGCGCCGCCGATCATGGCGCCCACAAATAGCGTAGGCGCAAACATGCCGCCGGGCGTTCCGCTGACGAATGAAGCGGTGGTGGCAAGGATTTTGAAGACGGCGAGGAGGGCAAGAATCTGCCAGATATACTGTCCGTGCATCGCCTGATCGATGTAGTAGTAACCCGCGCCCATCACCTGCGGGAAACGCAAGCCGATGATTCCCACCGCCAGGCCGGCGAGTCCCGGCTGCAGATAATTGGTCCAGCGCGGCAGCGCTTTCAAGCGCGGGCGAAGATAACTGATCAGCTTCACAAAGATCAGAGATGAAAATCCCCCCACCACGCCGAGCACTGCGTAAGCCAGGAACTCGGTCGAGTTCGCCAAGTGAAAGGCCGGAATCCGGAAGAGTGGCTCTGAGCCGAGGAACGCTCGCAGCACCGCCACGCTTGAAACGGCGGCCAGGATGATACCCCCGATCACGCCCGCGCTGCGCAGCCCGATGACCTCTTCAATCACAAAAATAATGGCGGAAATAGGAGCGTTGAAAGCAGCCGCGAGACCCGCCGCTGCGCCTACCGGCGCCATCAAGCGAATCTTCTCGCGCGAGAGATGCAGGTGCCGTCCGAGCGAAGAAGCAATGCCGGCCCCGATCTGGAGCGAGGGATCCTCCGGCCCAAGCGATTGCCCGCTGCCAATAGCGAGCGCGCAAAGCAGGAACTTTCCAATGACCGTGCGGAAGGGAATGTAGCCGTCATAGATGTAGACCGCGGCCTTCGTCTGGTTCACGCCGCTGCCACGAACGCTTCGGAAAAAGAGCATGACGCAGGCGGCGATGACGAGCCCCGCCACCGTGGGGACGCTCAGCAGACGCCATGGGGACACCCTCAGAGATGAGCCAAACAACCAGAGATGGGTCCAGTCGATGGCGATCCTGAAGCAGACGACGAGAAGCCCCGAAGCCAGCCCGATCACGATCGAAAGGAGCAGGAAGAGATTGCCTTCGCGCAGGGTGAGGCCGCGCACCACGAGATCCAGCCCGCTGCGAACGGAATCGGCGCCCAGCCGGTAGCGCCGACGTCGAGGGGCCGGGCCGCCGGTTTCAGGCTGAACGGGCGGATTAATCGCGCCGTCGCCGCCCACTAATTCGCACCTCCGTTCTTCGCGCCAATCAGCGAGAGCGCGAGGTTTCTGCCCTCGGGCGGGCCGCACTCGCGTGCCGTGCTTTGCTCGATCTGGAAGACCAGGCGCATTCCGGAATCCAATAAATCGGGATCGCGCCGCAGCCGCTCGACTCGCATCCGCGGCTTCATTGCTATCGCGGCGGCGTAGAGCCGCTCGAAGCCAGTCTGCGGACTCGCCGCCGCAACGCTCAGGTTTTCGCCACGGCTTTTTGCGCACGCCTGCAGACGGGTGAACGCCGTCGCAAAGGCGGCGACCGCGCGCTGCCGCCGCACCGATGCGGGCACGCGGCGGTCAAATGGATTGAGCTCGATCACGTCATTAGCGGTGGAGAGGAGCGCCTCAGACTCCGCGTCGTCCGGATTCTCCACCCGTGCGCGGGCGAGATCGGCTCGCGCCGTTTCGTAGTTACCCATCATAAACGCGGCCTTCCCGGCCCCAGCCCACGCGGCGGGTTGACGGCGATTCAAGCGGAGTGACCGCCGGAACTGCTCGAAGGCGATATCGTAATCTTGTGCTTTCAGGAAGAGCGCCGCCACCTCCGTCCGCAGCGCGGCGTTATTCGGAGTTTCGTTCGAGAGCACCATGAGTTCCGCCAGCGCCTCGGTGCGGTGGTTTTGGCTGATCAAATACTCGCAAAGGGCCTTGCGCAGGGCGCGCGGTTGTATCTGTTCGCCCGCCGGCCACACGCCGTCAATCGCGTTGTGATAATAGCGGATCACCTGCGAGACGTCGCCCGTCCGAATGGCCAGCCGCGCCAGTTGAAGGTTCACAGGGCCATCGGCGGGATTGTTTTCCCAAAGCCTCAGCAGGTACGTACGGGCCTCGACAACGCTCCCCGCGTCCACCAGCGATTGCGCGAGGCGAAGCTGATAGACAGAGTTGCCCCGAACGTGGTAGAGCGCTGTACGGAAATCCGGAATGGCCTCGGACGCGTGGCCGCTGGCCATTCGCTTCTCGCCGCGCATGTACCATTGCCGGCCGAGTGAGCGTTCGCGGGCGTGGTACTGCTTTACCGCAATTCCGGTGATGCCGAACAGACCAGCGAGTAGCACGAAACTCAGAACAAGCACCGTTTCCCGCCGCAAGTTAAAGCCTAAAAGGTTTTCGCAGACGGGACACGCTGCCGTGCCGCGTGGGATCAACTGGCCGCATTTTGCACACACTTTGTCGCCAAGCAAGGAATGGCTCCTTCAAACTCCGCCGCAAAAATCAGAACATCGTGCGATGAGGCCCCGGCATGACTTTCGCCGGATCGGGTGCATTCCCGGTTCGGAACCGGGGCTAGCATCGTCGAAAGCGGGTGCAAGAGCCACGCCATTGAAGGATATCTTGAATCGCGTTAAGAAGCACAACCCTTTCGTTCTCGATCAGATGTGCCGATGGGAGAATGCGCCAGGGAAAATATCGCAAGGGGGCGCCAAAAACCTAATGAGGATGAGAGATGAAAGTGAGACCAAATGTTGTGGCGCCAGCTTCCGGCCGCTGCGTTTTCGGCGTTCAGAGGGCGCCGCCAGTGCGAACGCCGTCACGACGATGTGCAATCTTTGGTAGGTTCATCTGCTATGATTGATGGGTCGCGCCCTCGCTTTAACCGCGCCCTAAGCCTTCGACGGTGGAGGATAAAAGTGACCGAAGCACGCCAATTTTATGCGGCCTATTTGGCGGAATTGAAACAGGCCATCGATCGTCTGCCGCTTGCAGATGCGGAGCGGGCGGTTGACATTCTCTTTGGCGCCTACCAGGCCGATCGCGCGGTGTTCCTATTCGGCAACGGCGGGAGTGCCGCGCTGGCGTCTCATATGGCCGCCGACCTGGGCAAGGGTACCCACCAGCCGGGGCCGGCGTGGATGGCCCCCGTGAAGCGCCTCAGAGTGCTTTCACTCACGGACAATGCGCCGGTGATCACGGCCTGGGCTAATGACACCGCTTATGAGGGCGTATTTGCGCGCCAGCTGGAGAACTTCATCGCTCCGGGTGACGTGGCGTTCGCCATCAGCGGCAGCGGCAACTCGCCCAACGTGCTGTGCGGCCTCGAGCTCGCCCGGGCGAGACGGGCGACCACCGTAGGCATGGGCGGATTCGCCGGCGGTAAGATGAAGCCTCTGCTCGATTGCCCCATCGTCGTAGACTCGGATAACATGCAGCGAATTGAAGACGCGCACGTGATCCTTTCGCATTTAATTTTCCTCGACCTCAAGCGGCGCGTTCAAGCCGAAGCCCAAAAAACAGTGATAACGGCCAAGTGACACTCTCGAGCGCTCCCGCCGCACTGCGTATGCCCGCTGAATGGGAACCCCACGAAGCCACCTGGATTGCCTGGCCGCATAACACGTCCGATTGGCCAGGCAAGTTTCAGCCTATTCCGTGGGTCTACGGCGAGATCAGCCGCAAGATTACTGTGGGCGAAACGCTTCGAATCCTGGTGAATTCAGCGGAGCATGAGGCCCGTGCGAAATCCGTCCTAAGGCGCGCCGGCGCGGAGCTTACCCGCACGGAGTTCTTCCGCTTTCCCACCAATCGCGGCTGGACGCGCGACTTTGGCCCAATGTTCGTTCGGCGAACCGGAGCGGACGGAACGGACATTGTGATCGTGCGGTTCGCGTTTAACGCTTGGGCGAAGTATTCCGACTGGCAGTTGGACAGCGCGATTCCAGGGCAAGCAGCGCACGCGCTCGGCAGTCCCATGATTGAGGTTGAGGCCCACGGTACCGGATTCGTTCTCGAGGGCGGCGCCGTCGACGTGAACGGCCGCGGCGCCCTACTCGCCACCGAGGAGTGCCTGCTCGACCGGTCCACCCAGCCGCGCAATCCGGATCTCGATCGCGGGGACGTGGAGCAGGCATTTCGCGCTTATCTGGGAGCGACGCAAATAATCTGGCTTGGGAGGGGGATCGCCGGGGACGATACGCACGGGCACGTGGACGACTTGTGCCGCTTCGTGGGCCCGCGGACCGTAGCGCTTTGCCAGGAAGACGACGCCGGAGACGCGAACTACGTCCCGCTTCAGGAAAACCGCGAACGGCTGGAGGGATTGCGCTTGGAGGATGGGTCAACGCTCGAAGTGGCCCCGCTTCCGATGCCGTCGCCGCTCTATTTCGATGGCCAGCGGGTGCCGGCCAGCTACGCGAACTTTTACATTGCCAATGCGGCGGTGCTGGCGCCAACGTTCAACGACCCCAAAGATTACAAAGCGCTTGGCATCTTGTCGGATCTGTTCCGCGACCGGCCCGTCGTGGGTATCCACTCGGTGGATCTGGTGTGGGGCCTGGGAACGCTCCACTGCCTCACTCAACAGCAGCCGAGGGCCGGGGCAATGCCGGGGTACGCGACGCCCGAAGGTGCAGGCTGAGCCGTGTGTGTGGTAATATCCAGCCCTTGGGCGGACGGGCGTTGTAGCGGCGGCGTCACTGCCGCCGAATGAAGAGAAAAACCGGCGACGCTGACGCCGCTCAATTGAATTCAGAATAAAAGCCGGCGGCAGGGACGCCGCCACTACTAGGCCAAATGAGCTGCGCCCTTTAAACAAACCGCTCTGGCGACTATGCAGATTACCGGTAACAGCAAGCCCGCGCGGATTGTTACGGCGGTAGTGGGCGTCGTGGTTTTCATCTTTTTGTCTCTGTGGGTGACAAGGGATTATCTGGCCACGGTCATTGCCGGCAAGGGCACGGTGGAGAACCTTCGTACGGCGGTCCGCATTGATCCCGGCGATGCCGCCTACCCCCTGCGCCTGGGGCGTCTATACCAATACACGGTTCTAAACGCTGAACCCGGCCTCGCCATCAAAAACCTCACCAGCTCCATTCAGCTTAATGCCTATGAGCCGCAGGCGTGGCTGGACCTGGGCGCGGCGCTCGAATTCCAGGGGGACGCGATCCGAGCCGAAGAGTGCATGCGGCGCGCGGACACGCTGGCTCCGCGCACACCGTCATTCCAATGGGCGATTGGAAATTTCTTCCTTTTGCACAACAGCACGAGCGAAGCCTTCCGCCACTTTCGGATGGTCTTGGCAGGTGACCCGGCTTACGATGGCCCGATTTTCAGCACCGCATGGAAGGCTTCCGGGGACGCCCGCGCCATCTTCGCGGGGTTGATTCCAGACGACGCCTCGGCGGAAGTCCGCTATCTCGACTACCTCATCGCCACGCGCCGCCTGGACGACGCCCAACCGGTGTGGAACCGCCTGGTGCAGAGCGGGCAGAAATTCACGGCCATAGATGTCTCCTCGTATATAGATGCTTTGATCGGCGCGCATCAGTCCGACGAGGCGTATAAGGTGTGGGGAGCGCTGCGCGACAAGGGCCTGATTCCGGCCACGTACGAATCAACCGCACAGAACCTCGTGGAGAACGGCGACTTTGAGGACCCTCTCCTCGGCATGGGGTTTGATTGGCGTGTTGTCGCACTACCGGGCGTCTACACCGGCCTCGACGACAGCACGTTCCACTCGCCGTCCAAATCGCTGCTGATCCAGTTTCCCGGCAATCAAAACATGGATTATCACAACGTCTATCAGTTTGTGCCCGTCCTGCCCAACCGCCGGTACCATCTGCTGGCGTACATGAAAACGCAAGGTATCACCACCGATAGCGGGCCGCGCCTGGAAGTGCGCGACGCGTACAACCCGGCGCTGCTCGATAAATATACCGACCAGATCACCGGGACAACGCCCTCATGGGTGGGGCTGACGCTCGACTTCGAGACCGGCCCCAAAACCCGCCTTTTATCCGTGGCCATTGCCCGCCAGGCGAGCCAGGAATTCCTCAATCAGATCGCCGGTAAATTCTGGGTAGATGACGTCACGCTGACCTCAGAGGACAATTAGCCGCACAACACCCGCGCCCTGCTTGACGTCCCTGGGGTTTATCCCTAGACTAGAATTGGATGATTGAGGGGTTACGCCGCGTGCATCTTTATCAGTTTCGTGGATTGCTCTTGGCCATTGTCCTGGCGTTATCCTGCGCTTATCTGCCGGCGCAGGGGAATACGCAGTTTTTTTCCGTGAGTGACGTTCGTCCGGGAATGAAGGGCGTGGGACGGACGATTTTTGCCGGCAACAAAGTTCAGGAATTTCAGGTTGAGCTGTTGGGCGTTCTGAAAAACGTGCTCGCCCCCAAGCACGACGCCATTCTGGCGCGGCTTTCCGGTCCCACCATTGACAAGACGGGCGTCGTCGAGGGCATGAGCGGCAGCCCGGTTTACATCAACGGCAAGCTGCTCGGCGCCATCGCGATTGCCTTCCCTTACGCCAAGGAACCCTACACACTGATTACCCCGATCCAAGACATGCTGCAGGTGACGCCAGAAGTTCAATCGGGCCGAGGGGCGGGCGCGCAGACCGCAGTCGGCAGCATACCCTGGTACGACGGCTCGGCGCCTGACCCCGCGCGCGCGACCGGGACGATGGACCGGTGGATACCCGGCAACGCTTCGGAAGCCGCGCTGTGGAAAAGCATGACCGCTCGATGGGCGGATAGTAGCGGCCCTGCCCGCTTTCGTCTGCCTCTTAGTTTCAGCGGGTTTGATGGCGGCGTGATTTCACGCTACACCCCGATGCTCCGCGCGATGGGGTTTGATCCCGTCGAGACGGCCACGCTTTCCGGGGGATCAGCCCTGGAAACGAGCGATTCTCCGGCAGCCGCCGCGGGCGTTGTTCCCGGAACCATGATCAGCCTCGTCCTTGTGCGGGGTGATCTGAACCTCAATGTCGATTGCACGGTAACTTACCGGCAAGGCAACAACCTTTACGCCTGCGGCCATCCGGTGTTTTCGCTGGGCCCGGCGCAGTTACCGTTTGCCCCCGCGCACGTGCTGGCCACGATTCCGAGCCTCACTACTTCGTTTAAGGTTGATTCGCCGGGCCGCGTGGTAGGCAGCATCCGGCAGGACCGCTTCGGGGCCATATACGGGGTGCTTGGAGACACGGCGCCCACCGTGCCGGTACACCTTCATGTTGACTCGTCGCTTGGGCGCACCACGAATTATAACTTCGTCGTAGCCGACCAGCCGCTGCTCTCACCCCTGTTGGTCAACTTGGCGGTCATCTCCGCCATCAGCTCGACGGAACGGCTGGAGGGACCGGCGACGCTCGACCTTAGCGGGCGCATCCAGCTCTCCGACGGAGAGGCCATCAAAATCGAAGACGTGATTTCTTCCCAGCTCAGCGCCGCTGGCGGCGCAGGAGCTGCCGTGGCCGGTCCGTTGAGTTACCTGCTGAACGGGCAATTCCCTTCCCTGCGCGTCCGTGGCGTCGATCTTACCATTAAGTCCCAGAACGAGAGCCGCGCCGCTGCGATCGAGCAGGTTTGGAGCACGAGGTCGGAAGTTCATCCTGGCGATCACATTGAAGTCACCGCTGTTGAGCGGCTGCCATCGGGCGAGACCTTGACCCAGAAAATCCCGGTGGTGATCCCGCAGAACGTCACCGACAGAACCCTCTCCCTTGTGGTGGGCAGCGGCGCCGCCGTTAACGCGCTTGAAATGCGGTTCCTGCGCCCAGGAAGCCCGCCGCGAAGTCTGCATCAGCTCGTGCGCGATCTCAACCACACTCGCCGCAACAACCGGCTGTACGCGCTGCTGATGTCGCCCGAGCGCTCCTTTATGATGGAGGGCACCGATTTCCCTTCGCCGCCTCCGTCTTTGCTGCAGACTTTTATGGCCGATCCCGCCGTTTCAAGCAAGATCACTTATCGCGGTGACTCGATTGTGGGAGATTTTGAGAGCCCTCCGGTACCGTATTCCATCGAAGGGGAGCAAACCCTGTATCTCAAGGTGCTGAGCGGCGCCAAGTGATGCGATGGGCTGCGGAGAGCGGCAAACGGCAAGAGCGTCGGGGACTGCCATTGCCGCACCTCCGGCTTGCCGGCACTCGCTCCCGGGCATTTACGAAATCTCTCTATGATTGTTTTTGGCTTGCCTATGCTCTCTCACGAAAGGCTTCTTGCATGAAAGGTGTGAAATTCCTCCAGGCACTGCTCCTGCTTGCGCTTGTGTCGATCTCTGCGCAGGCTACCGAAACGGCATTCTGGCAGATCGGGACCTTCGATGGATTTCTCCAAGGTGATCTACTGGGAGTCTCTGCCAGCATGAACGGGCAGCTCAGGCTCGCTCCCGCAACTGAGCCCGTCTTCAACCCCAATGAGACCGTGGCACTTTCGGTCATTGCCGACCATCAGGGAAACCTTTACGTCGGAACCGGACATCAGGGAAAAGTGTTCGAGATCAACCGGCAGGATCAAGGGCGCGTCCTCTTTCAGTCGCCGGAGCCGGAAATTCTGGCGCTCGCCGTCGGGCCGGACGACGATCTCTATGTGGCCAGCTCGCCCGAAGGGAAAATTTATCGTGTGACTCCCGATGGAAAGTCTTCGGTGTTTTACGATCCGAAGGTGAAGTACATCTGGTCGCTGGCGTTCGACTCGCAGGGGCGCCTGTACGCGGGAACGGGCGACCGGGGAGAGATATTGCGGATCGACCGGGACGGAAAGGGCAGCGTTTTCTTCGCCAGCAACCAGACGCACATCATGTGCCTCACGTTTGATCGAGACGGCAACCTGCTGGCCGGGAGCGAACCGAACGGCTTGGTTTACCGCATCACGCCGCAGGGCAAGGCGTTTGTGCTTTACGAATCAACCTTGCCTGAGATTCACGCTCTGGCGACAGATTCCCAGGGGCGTATCTACGTCGCGGCTCTCGGCAACGCGACGGTGGGCGGGCTGCCCGCTTATTTTTCCACTCCCGGGCGCCGGGCGCCCGTGGTTTCCGGCGCGCCAACCACCGTGACGGTGGTCGCATCCGCGGGCCGCGTGGAAGGCGCCACAACGCCCACCGCGCCATCGCGCGCCCTCGGGCGGGCGATGCCGAGCACCAGCGCTTCCGGAGGTCTTGAGTTTCCTTACCCGCGCCGCAGCTCGGGCCGGGGCGCTCTCGTCGAGATTCTTCCGGATTACACCACCCAAACCCTTTGGACTTCAAACCAGGAAAGCATTTTTGGACTTGCCACGCGCGGACCAGACGTTCTTTTTTCCACTGACGATGATGGGAGAATCTTCGACTTACGACCATCCAAGGCAGGAGCGGACCTCACGCTGCTCACGGAAACGCGCGAATCGCTGCCGACTCGCCTTCTGACTTCCGATCAGGGTCTGTTCGTCGCCACCAGCAACGTGGCCAAACTGCTGCGGATCGGCAACGGCGTGGGAACGGACGGGGTCTACGAATCCCCCGTGAAGGACACCCACTTCATCTCACAATGGGGACGCATTTCCTGGCGCGCCAGCGTGCCGCCGGGCTGTTCCCTGAAGTTCTACACTCGCTCCGGAAACTCAGCACGGCCTGACAACACCTGGAGTGATTGGACCGGGCCTTACCAGAATCCCACCGGCAGCGCCATCCAAAGTACCCCGGCTCGTTATATGCAGTGGAAGGGTGTTTTTCATGGTGCGAATGACGAAACTCCCTCGCTCAGCGAGGTAGCGGTGTCGTATTTGAATCAAAACCTCCCGCCCGAAATACGCTCTTTGACCATCACCGACGGTAGTGAGCGAACCCGCATCACCGGCGCTCCCTTGGTTTCACCTGCCAACCCGATCAATGTCACACCGGTTTCGACCATTCCAACTTCCACGATAGGCCCGCTCGAGTATGAGCCGGTAAATCCAACCGTTGATCCGGAGGGCAAGCCCCCCATCGTGGTCAGTTGGCAGGCGAGCGATCCGAACCGTGACCGGCTGGTCTACAGCCTGTACCTCAAGTCAGCCCGTGAGCAGGAATGGCATCTGCTCAAGGACAAGTTGAAGGTGACAAACTACATCCTGCAACCGGATTCCCTCGCTGACGGCGAGTATCGCGTGCGCCTCGTCGCGTCCGATTCCCCCTCGAATCCACCAGACCAGGCGCTCAGGGCGGCCTTGGAAAGCGAGCCCTTTTGGGTGGATAATACGCCTCCAGAGATTCATGTGGTCAGCAAGGCCGTCCATGGCGCCACCGCTGCGATTATCTTCGAGGCGGAGAGCCAGGCCGCGCCGCTTAAGCAGGCTCAGGTCGCGGTTGCCGAAAACGACTGGAAAGACATTGTTTCGGACTCCGGGATTGTAGATTCGCAACGCGAGCAGTTCACGGTCCACCTGGAAAAGCTCGCTCCGGGCGAGCACGTGATCTCTCTGCGCGCGTATGACACCTCCGGCAACGTCGGCGTGGGCACCGCCGTGATCCAGGTCCCCGCTTCCCGTTGACCCTGCCATGATGGTTAAGGGATCCCCGGGTACCCGGTTTTTCCAGCACGAGCAGCTATTTGGCGGGGTTCACCCCGCGTCCGTCAGTACAACTCGCAACAGGGGCGCCGCATCACAAACCTAGGCAGGAACGTGCGGCGTCGAATAACGTCATTTGGCAGAAGAGCAGAACGCACCTTCCAAGCCGGAGGAGCAGAGCCAGCTTCTCGCGCGCGCACAGCGCGGCGACGAAGATGCATTCGCCTCACTGTTTGAGCAGCACAAACGGCGCGTTTATTCGCTTTGCCTGCGCATGACGGGTGATACCGCGGAAGCCGAGGACCTCACGCAAGAGGCCTTCCTTCAGCTTTTTCGCAAGATTTCCACCTTTCGGGGTGAATCGGCGTTTTCCACCTGGCTGCACCGGCTGGTGGTCAACGTGGTTTTGATGCGGTTACGGAAGAAGGGCATTCAGAAGGTTTCGCTGGACGAGGTGGATAATTCACAGGAAGAACCGGTCAAGCGCGAGTACGGCGAAGACGACCGGCGGCTGCTGGGATCCATTGACCGGATCGTGCTCAACAACGCGATTGAAGAGCTTCCGCCTGGCTATAGGGCCATATTCGTTCTCCACGACGTTGAAGGTTATGAGCATAACGAGATCGCCCGCATTATGAATTGCTCGGTGGGTAATTCCAAGTCACAGCTTCACAAGGCGCGCCTGAAGCTGCGGGAAGCGCTGCGGCGCGACGAAAAAAGGCTGGTAGGCGTTGCCCACGACCAGCGGTAAATCTTGAGGTGCATGAGGGAAATACCGTGAATAACGCAGGTCCCGGCGCAGTACCGGTAGGCGAGAGCTGTCTTAAATTCCGGGCGGATCTCCTCGCCTATCTGGAAGGCGATAGCCCCGCCGATGCTGCTGGCCATGCGGCGGAGTGCGAATACTGCCGCTGCCTGTTAGCCGATATCGAAAACGTCCGGCAAGCCGGTTCTGCCCCCGGCGTTGATGAGCCTCCGGCCAGAGTATGGACGAGCGTGCGGGCTGTCTTGATCGAAGAAAAGATTATCCGGCGGCCGGTTGGCGCCAAACCGGCCCCGGCAGGCTTCGCTGACGGGTGGTTCCCGTGGAAGCTGACAGGCTTCCTGCGCTATCCGGCCCCCATCGCAGCCGCCGCGGCGGTGCTCGTCGCGTCGGTCGTCTTATTCAAGGCGCCCGGGTACCTCGTTCGTTCGCCTATGCAATCCGTCAATACGCTGCACCCGGCGGCGTTCATGCAGAGCGACGTCGCGCCGCAGGATATTGCCAGTTTGCGCCTGACCATTCGCCAACTCGATGAGGCCTACCGTGCGAATCAGGCGTCGCTTGAGCCTTCGATGCGGGAAACGTACCAGAAAAGCCTTGACTCGTTAAACGGCGAAATTCAAGAGTGCCGCGCTGCAATGAAGCAACAGCCAGAAGATGGATTAACGCAGGATTATCTTTCGGACGCGTATGTTCAGAAGGCTCGGGTGCTTCAGACCGCGCTTGAATACAATCTGCGATAACCAGGACTCGGACAACCCTATCATGATCAAAGCACACTTATCCAGCAAAGGCAGCTTATGCCTCATCCTTCTGGTGGCAGTCGCGCCGGCTGCGGCCCTGGCCTCGGGGCCATTTCAGCGCACGGCCACTTTTTATACCACCCGTGCGCCTCGCATCAGCGTGACCAATCTCACGGGAACCGTCATCATACGGGGTTGGGACCGCCCTCAAGTTGACGCCATTTACGGGATTGCTTCTCCGCATATCGAGATCGACACGGAGCAAGTGCCCTCGCAGGGAGAGGCCGAGAAGATACAACTCGCCACACACCTGCTGGACCGCAGCCTTCAGGGCGCCAATGCCAAGGTGGATTACACGCTTGACGTGCCCATGGGATCGAGCCTCGAAATCCGCAACCCACAGGGGAGCGTCCGAATCGATAGTTTGAGCGGTGACACCTGGGTGCAGTCCGTCGGCGGGAACATTTATATCTCGGACGCGAGCGGCCAGATCATCGCCCACTCCCTCGGCGGCCAGATTGAAATCGACCGCGCGTCAGGCTATATTGAAGCGTCTTCGGTTACCGGCAACCTCAAGTTCGTTTCTCCGACCAGCTCGCAAATCCACGCCAGCACCACCTCCGGGCAGATTTCGTATCAGGGCAAACTGGTACCGGCGGGCGACTACGTGATGTCCACCTATAATGGCGACATCGATTTTGTCTGCCCTCCGTCTTCGTCATTTGAGCTCAACGCCCGCTCGGTTCACGGCAAGCTCGACAACCAGCTAAAGCTGGTCAGAAGAAATCATCACCCTTCCGTTTCGTCGTACGGAACGGCGTTGTTCGGCATGCATAACCAGGGCACCGCAACACTGGAGCTCACCTCGTTCAGGGGCACCATTCGGATCACCCCTCAGCCCCAGCAATAGACAGGTCCCCACTCGCTGTAACGGGCTGCCTTGAACCGCTGGCCCCAGTTTTTTCCCGCCCCGTTTGGCGCGTGGAGCGCCGCATCCCCTTTCAAGGGTTGTCAACTTCCGCAGGGCTTCCTATAATCTAACCGGAACTTCTCACCAGTGAGGCCGCCCCGAGTGGTGAAATATCCGGGCTAAACCCAAGCCCCCAAGCAGCGAGGAGACGATGACGCGCCATCGCAGAAGACTGGTTTATCTCCTGGGGTTTATGGGCTGCGGCAAGTCCACGGTGGGGAAGTTGCTCGCGCGCGAAGCCGCGTGGCCGTTCATCGACCTTGATGCCACTATCGAAGCTGGCCAGGGCGTCACCATCCGCGAGATTTTCGAGCGCGACGGCGAGCCATTCTTCCGGCAAATTGAACGCGCGGCGCTCACCGAGGCTTCAAAAACGGAGCCGGCGGTGATTGCGCTGGGCGGCGGCACGTGGGTTCAGCAGCCCAATATCGACTTCATCCGCAGCGTGGGCGGCACAACGGTCTGGCTTGACTGCAGCCTGGAGGAGCTGAGGCGGAGGTGCGAAGGGATTGGCAACCGGCCCCTCTTTCGCAGCCCGGAAAGCTTCGCTCAACTCTTTCACCAGCGCGTGCCGTACTATCAGCTTGCCGATTTTCGCGTCGCAACCGGCGGGTCGGATCCGGCGGATATCGTGGAGCGCATTCTGCGCCTGAATATTATGTGATCTTCAGCGGCGGCGCGGAGAACGCCTTCAATTCCACGCCAGCCTAAGTGCGCACGCCTATCCCTTGCATCTGGCTTTCCAATTGCCTGGGATCCTGGGAGTGGATCGCCTGCATGTGGCACTCGCGGGCGCCCTCAACGTTTACCAGCCGGTCGTCAACGAACAGGCACTCTTCGGCCTTCCGCTGCGTCAGCTTCAACGCCATGTTGTAAATATCCTCGTGCGGCTTCTTGATGCCGAGGAAGCACGAGCTGAAAAATACGGAGAAGTATTTACGCAGCCCAAATTGCTCGATGCGCCAGAGGTTCATCTCGAGCGATTCGTTGTTCAGCGCCGCCATGAGAAACCGCCCCGATTCCGCCAGACGGCGATAAAAGTCCAGCGATTCCGGAAATGGTTTTGATTGGTCGAACATATATTGCTGAAATCGCTGCTTGGAAAAATCGCGCGGCCGGTAGAACAGCGTCCGGTTGAGGTAGCCGTCGAGGCTGAGGCGCCCCGTTTCAAAGGCGTTGACGACGAGTTCGTGCCTGTCCTCAAAATCGAGCCAGTCCACCTTGAAGGCTTCCGCGGCGCGCTGCCGCGCGGGACGGTCCCAGCCATTTGTACCGAGGACTCCTCCTACATCGGAAAAAATCGTGGTAATCGTGGCCATTCGATCCTCTCATATACCAGCGCACTGCCAATGTTCTGCCGGTCGTTAAAAACCGGGAGCGCGCGGCGAGTTTCAGTATATCCCGGGATAGTCCGCTGGACGATGACGAAGGAGACGAACGCGTCAGGCGCGGTTGGAAATGCGGCGCGGCCTCGTGGGCGTAATAAGGCGAGACATCGTGCAGAGCGCTGTTATGATCGCGGACGGGGAGCCCGCTCCAGCAATGGCCTTTGGTTTACGGTTTCGGGGGGTTGATGGAGCCGCTCACGGACGAGTGGTAACGATCAGCACCCATCCGCGCCTGCGAAGGCGGGGGCCGTGGCGTCGGCATCGAAAGAAGGTAGGGGGGCTCCGGACAGAAGGGCGCGCAGGTCTTCGTCCGTCATACGGGCGGAGAAGGCGCGAAAGTTTTCGCCCTCCTCTCGCTCTCCGAGATAGGCGTAGAGCAGGCGCTCGATGGCCGCTGGGACCTCGCTCGCCGGGCAGCGGTAGCCGACCTGTCTTGAGAATCCCTGATGCTTGCCGACCGCGCCGCCGAGGCCAAAGTAATACGCCTCAACCATTTTTCCCTCGACTTTAATGCGCTTGCCTTCAAGTCCGATATCGGCAATCCAGTGCTGTCCGCAGCCGTTGGGGCAGCCATTCACGTCAATCTTCAGATGTTGATTGAAAGCCGGCAGCCGCCGGTCGAGCTCATCAACCAGCCAGCCGGTGAAGTTTTTAGTCTCGGTGATGGCCAGCTTGCAGAACTCCGTGCCCGTGCAAGTAACGGCGCCGCGCCGGAAAGTGGAAGCTGAGAGTGGGAGGCCGGCGCGCTCAAGCCCGGCGATCAAAGGGTCGACGTTTTGCTTCGGCACGTTCACCACGATGAGGTTCTGCATCCCGGTAATGCGCAGCTCGGCGCTGGCGTGCTGTTCGGCAAGGTCCGCCGCCGCGGCCAATTGCGCTGCGGTGATGCGCCCGCGCAGCACCGACACTCCCGCGTAGTAGCGGCCCGGCTGCTTCTGCGGGAAAAGACCCACGTGGTCGCGGAAAGCGTCGCTGGGCGCGTTGTCGTCCTCGGGCGGATCCAGCCGGAAGCCGATGCGCTCCTCCAAGGCTGTGAGGAACGATTCCGCCGTCCACCCGTGGCGCATGAATAGGTATTTCAAACGCGCGCGCTCGCGGCTCTCACGCAGGCAATCCGAGTCGCGGAAGATTTCCGCCACGCCTTTGATCACGGGCAGCGCCTGGTCCCAGCGCACGAACGCGGGCAGACGCACGGCGAAGTGCGGCTGTGACGAAAGGCCGCCCCCCACGCGTACAGAAAAGCCCGTCTCGCGGCGTCCGTTCACCAGCCGCCGGGTGGCTGTAAGGCCCACGTCATTAATTTCCGGATACGAGCACCACACGGGGCAGCCGGTGGCGCACACCTTGAATTTGCGCGGCAGGTTATAGAATTCACGCGGCCCTACGAGCATCTTCTGCGCGTCAAAGACTACGGGCGATGCGTCCAGAAGCTCCGCACCGTCAATTCCCGCGATGGGGCAGCCCGTGATGTTGCGTGCGTCGTCGCCGCATGCGGCTTTGGTCATCAAGCCGCACTCGTTGAGCATCCTGAGAATTTCCGGAAGCGTCTCGATGGTGATCCAGTGAAGCTGGATATTTTGGCGCACGGTGAGGTCGGCAAACCCGCGCGTATACTTTTCGGCGATGCCCGCGACCACGCGGAGCTGATGGCTGCGGAGGAACCCGTTCGGGATGCGGATGCGCAGCATAAAATACGGAGTAGCATTGCCCTCGCCGCCCTTGCCGCCCAGCACGCCCGCGCCGTCCCCTTGCGTGTAGACGCCCCACCAACGGAAATAAGTCTTTAACCAGTCAGATGAAATTGACTCATATCCCCTTCGGGCGAATTCCTCGATTTCGGCAAAACTCTCCCAGGGATTCTTCGCCGCCTTCAGGCGCTCCGCGCGCTGCGCTTTGGTTTCCTTGGCAGGAACAGCTTTCCCCGGTTCCACTAAGCCTCCGAACAACAAAAAACCCATTCCCAGGGTTCAATCGCCCCGGCAATGGGTTCTAACTACTCGATCACGAATGTCCGTCTCGTGTCAGCCCACAGCCAGGGATGTGCAGCGGGTACAACAACAGCCCCGGCCTTGCATCATCGCGCTGTGCGTGCGAGCCATCTTCGCTATTCTGCCCGTTCAACGCCGTTTTGTCAATACAAATCAGAGGATTGATGGCCTAGGCTGGCGCTTCGGCGGGAACAATACCGATCGTCTGCTTCGCCTGGTTGCGCAAAATGGTCAATGGCGCGCTAACGCCCACCCTGCTGTCCGTGAGCAGGCGGTGCAGATCGTCGATCCCCCTGATGGGCTGCGCCGCGTAGCCGACAATAATGTCGCCTTCCCGCAGCCCCGCGCGCGCGGCAGCGCTGGCGGGTTCAAGCGAGGTCACGAGCACGCCGCTCTCCACCGGCAGATCGTGCAAGCGGACGAGGCGGCGCTGCAAAGGGACGTCCTGGCCGGCCACGCCGATATAGCTGCGTTTGATTCTGCCGTCTTTGATGAGCCGTCCCGCGATAAACGTTGCCGTGTTGATAGCGATGGCAAAGCAGATGCCTTGCGCGGGACGAATGATCGCGGTGTTGACGCCAATCACCTCGCCGCGGGAGTTTACCAGCGGCCCGCCGGAGTTGCCCGGGTTAAGAGCCGCATCCGTCTGGATGATGTTATCAATCAAGCGGCCGGAGCGAGCCCGCAGGCTCCGCCCCAGCCCGCTCACCACTCCCGCGGTGACCGTGCACTCAAAGCCGTAGGGATTCCCGATGGCGATCACAAGCTGCCCCGCGCGTAACGGCTGAGAGTTGCCCAAAGGCGCCGGAACGAGGTTCGGCGCGCTGATGCGAAGCACGGCTAAATCCGTGTGAGGGTCGTCGCCCACGAGCTCTGCCCTGTGATTGCCGCCGCCCGCTAGCGCTACTTCTATCTTATCCGCCCCGTGAGCGACGTGGCTGTTCGTGAGAATAAAACCATCCGGGGTGAAAATAAAGCCGGAGCCGCTGCCTTGCGGGTCGCGGTCCGGCCTTCTTCCTTTCGGCTGATACGTAACGTGGATATTCACCACGGACGGACTCACGCGTTCGGCAGCGTGAATCACGGCTTGCGAGTAGGCGTCGAGCAGGCCGCCGTCCACGCTGGGATCCGCGCTTGCCGCGGGCGGAATCGTTGGACCCGAGTATGTAAGATTTTGCAGAATGAAATTCATCATCTCTCCTTCCCAAGCGGCGGCTGCAATTCGCCCGCTGACAGGCTGCCGTAGGGGCGCGGCTTGCTGCGCCCTTACGCGGTGGGCACGGCAAGCCGCGCCCCTACGCCCCATTTTCATCCTTCGGGGTGTCGCGAAGCGACATGTCATTCTGAGCGAAGCGAAGAATCCGCTGTTTTTTTCGAACCAACGACTTGCGAGATTCTTCCTTCGCTTCACTCAGGACCACCGTCGGCTCCTCAGAATGACATTCTTTCGGAGTTTTTCAGCAACCCGCTAAATCAGAATCAAACCAAGGCGAAAGCCCAGCGTGACGGCTTCGGCGCGCGAAGAAACGTCGAGCTTGGTAAAGACGGAACTCACGTGAAACTTTACCGTGTGCTCGGAGATCTTTAAGCGCCACGCAATTTCCTTATTGCCGAGCCCGTCGGCGAGCATCGCGAGCACTTCGCGCTCACGCGCCGTCAATTGCGGAGCGGGGCCGTCGCGATGGCGTAGGGCCAAGCCGTCCGCCTCGGGCGCCATCATCGCTGGATGCACCACCGTGAGTCCCTCAGCCACTGCGTTAACAGATGCGCGAACTTGCTCTGAGGTCGCGTCAAGCGGCAGAAGTGCGGTCACGGCAAACCGATTCTGGTCGCGGAGGGAACCCGCGGCAGGGTCGGAAGTGAGAATAACAACGCCCGGCGATGCCGCTGTCTCATCCACGCTCAGCGACAATTCCCTGAGCCATGGGTCCGCGCTCGATTGCCCCGCGGCCACAACAACGTCCGGGACGGCGTTTTGGACTTCACGGCGGAGGCCGGCAACATGGTTCACCGAGGCGACGACCTCTATCGAAGGCGCGTCGATGAGAATGGATTCCAAGCCTCTGCGCACCATCTCAGATTCAGCAGCGATGAGGACTCTGATCATTGAACGCCCTACCCAAGCGAGATGCAGACGCGCATCCTGCGGGCCGGCCCGGCGCCTCAACTTAGACGTTCGGCGACGGGAATATTCAATTCCGCGAGGGCTCCGGCGCGGATCACGACGGCTCTGGCATTCGTCCCCACCATTTCAGCCGAAAGCAATGACTGCAGCGCCCGGATTCCCGCCACTGGCGTGGAATTAAGGCGCACAAGGATGTCCCCCATAAGCATACCCGCCTTTTCCGCGCTACCACCGGCTTCGACGTGCTGAACGATCAACCCTCGTGTTTCTGGAAGCCCAAGGCGCGATTGAAGCGCCGGCGGTAGGTCCACCGCCCAAAGCCCCACGCCGAGATATCCGCGCGGAATTCGCCCTTTTTGGAGCAGAACATCTACCACCCGGTTGACCGTCGCCAGCGGAATCGTAACCGCTAAGGTGCGCGATAGCCCGGTGGTGTTGATGCCGAGGCAGCGGCCCTCCGCATCAACCAGCATTCCACCCGATAACGTGGGGTGAATTTCAAAACCCAGGCGAATCATCCGATCGATCTGGCCGCCCTGCCAGGTCCTCCACGCGCTCCCAGCCACGCCAATCGCTCCCAGACTCGCGCGGGGGCCCGTCTCGACCCGCCCCACAGCCAACACGATCTCGCCTACCCTCAACGTCGATGGGTCGCCCATCGCCGGAACCCCAATGTCCTTTGTTGGGACGCGCAGCAGGGCAAGATCGGTGCTTGGATCGCGGCCAACTAATACCGCCGATACGCTCCCGCCGCCGGGTAATAAGGCCGGGATATCCCCTTCGTGTCTCACCGCGTGATGGGCTGTGACGATTAGCCCGTCGCGCCAATGAACTCCGCTCGCAAGCATCTGGCGGCGGGAGTTGAGGGCGACGACAGCCAAGCTCGCACGTTCCACCGCCGCCGCCGCCGCGTTTGATAAATCTCGCAATACGTTTGTGCTTTCCATCGAATTCCTCCGGATTTTGTTCAACGAACGTGAGCCACAGCGCCCACTGCAGTCAATCTACGCCGTCCTCAGGTCCCGCACATCCGCCAAACGGCCAGGATCCAACCCGGAAATACGGCTAGCCCAACTTTCGCAGTTGGGAACTTCTTTGAGTGCGATTCGTTCCCCGTGCCGACGTAACTTCTTGTGCGTCAATGCGCGCTTTCGAAAGCGAGTTGTTGTCCAGACCTACCCTCTTTATAAGATCAGAACGTCCTAACAGGATGGCCGCAGGACATGTTCTTGCGAAGCGGGTAGCGGGTAGCGCAGAGTTTCGCATTTTGAAACTCTGCGGCTTTTATCTTCGCATGGCACGACTAAAAGCCGCGGAGTTACAAAACAACTCCGCGCTACTCGCTACCAGGAACGGGCCCGGGCGGTCAGCAAAAAATCCAAGCCAGCGCGCGCCGCCAGAATGATGCGTGAACTCCGAAGCCTCGGCTACCGGGTCGAACTGGCCAACTCTCCATCGAGTGTTCCAGCGTGAACGGATGCATTTTCGCGGGTGGCGCATAAATGCCGCAGTTGGGCATGTGTGCGATGACAAGACAAAGGCACTGGCGAATGGTGAAGATCCTTGGATTTTGCCGAACAGACGCCTGTCGTCCGCACAACCTTCTGGTATATGCCTTGCCACCATCCCTTTGCACGACGGAAGCGGTAGAGGACGAAGCGATCCATCGGCCAACGCGTACGCCAAATAATGCGCAAGTTCCTACGCCAGTTAATTTGCAAAGTGCCATTTGTTCGTGGGCTTTTGCTCGGCGGATGATTTTTCACGGTCTCTGAGGCATCACAAGACGGAGCGCACGATACGCACCACTCGATTGGGTCGTCGGCGCTGATCTTGCCAGTCTGCGGTTGGGCGAATTTCCAATCTATGCCATAACTGTCTTTTTTTCAGTAGCTTGATAACCAACCGCGGTGCCCGGGGAATGTTAGCTTCCCAAAATGCACGGATCGCCAGGTGGCACAACGACCTCTCAATTGGGGAAAATTACACGATCTGGTGTACCTCTTACAAAAAAAGTCGCTGGAGACATCATTTTTCTCTTGACAAGTTGGTAACTATTGGATTAATACATATGTGTTTATGTTTACAACAACGGAAATGGCTGCCCGGTGATACCGCGCTTCCAATTCCTTGCTCTTCACCGGCTTAGAAATGTTCCGCGGCGCAAGACGAATCGGAACGCAGGGAAGGTATAGAGTTTTGCCGGCCACAACCACACAGACTGCGGTCGCCAAATGAAGTGGACTCTCGATTGCACCAGTTCAATGTGACGGGAGGTTTACCATGGATTACGCAATGTCTTCTGGCGGTTTAATGGTGCACTCTCGGAAAGATTGGCCTTGTGCCTGCTGCCGTCCCGATGACGTGGCAGACAGCCACGGGTTCTGCCTCTGCTTGAAGTGCGCCCGCGGCCTGATCAGGGCGGCGGAAGCCGGAGTCGAAAGTGTCCGGGCCTTGCTTGACGATATCACGGACGCGCTCACCATGCTTCAGGGTGAATCGGCAATGCCCGCGCTTGGCGTTAACTAATCTGAGTTCCCCCAAAAAGCGGGGGAGGCGATGCGGTTCCCTCCTCCTGCCGTGCTTCCCCCGCTTGCCCCCCACTCTTGGTGATGGAAGTCTATTGCTGGCGATCGCCCAGAATTTCCGCTTTCACATTCTGCAGGATGCGTCCCTTTTCCAGTGAATGCCTTTCAACCTTCGTGGCGTAGCCTATTTTCCGGACCATAATGCGGTGCTGCCGGAACTCGCATTCGTCGGGGAGCAGCAGATCATCGCTGTTATGGATCTCGCCGAACTGAATGACTCCGGCCTCCAGGTCAATCTGCGGGTCAAGCACGCTGGCCACAACGCGATTCTTTTGGTAGATCGCGTCTTCCTGCCGGCTTGTTGATACAGAGATTGATCCGTGCTGAGCCGGCGCGGCCGCCGGAGGCTGAGTGGACGACGTCTTCGAGTTTTGGCCTGTTGTCCCGGTGGTCACCATGTTCTCCTCCACAAGGGTTACAACACCATTTTCTTACGAATTGAGACCGGTGCGCAACCCGCGCGAGGCGGCAAGCCGAGGAGTCGCGCAGCGCGGCCTTCGGCCGCAACCAGCGGCCATTTTCAGTCATTCCCACGAAAGCGGGAATCGCGTTAACTGATGGACGCCGCTTCTGCGAAGGGGCGCCGATGGCGGCCGCCGCGGGCATCAAGAATGTTTGCTAAAAAAAAGAGAGATTGCCTTGTCCAATGAAGGCGGAAGTTCGTGGCCAGATCCCCACAGCCCGCGGGCAGACTGCGTCCTCAGTCCGAAACCTTGAGGACGGCCAGAAACGCCTCCTGCGGGATATCAACACGCCCCACGCGCTTCATGCGCTTTTTCCCTTCCTTCTGTTTCTCGAGCAGCTTCCGTTTGCGCGTGATGTCACCGCCGTAGCACTTGGCGAGTACGTTTTTGCGAATAGCCGGGACCGTCTCGCGAGCGATAATCTTGGCGCCGATGCTTGCCTGGATCGCCACTTCAAAGAGCTGCCGCGGGATTAGCTTGCGCATCTTTTCGCACAAAGCGCGGCCGCGCGCGAACGCGTTTTCGCGATGACAGATAAACGAAAGCGCGTCGACAGGCTCGCCCGCGACCAGCAGGTCAACCTTGGTCAGGTCGGATTCCCAGAAGCCGGAAAGCCGGTAATCCAAGGAGGCGTAGCCGCGCGACACGGTCTTCAGGCGGTCGTAAAAATCCAGCACGATTTCGTTGAGCGGCAGCTCGTAAGTTAGCATCACGCGCTTGCCGGAAACGTACTCGAACGCCTTTTGCACGCCGCGCTTTTCTTCGAGCAACGGAAGGATGCCGCCCAGGTACTCATCCTGCGTAAGAATCATCGCGGTCATCACCGGCTCCTCGATTTTGGCGACGTCGCCGCCGGCCGGGAACTTACTCGGCGTATCCACTTCGATCACCGCTCCCGCTTTGGTCGTAACGCGATAGCGGACGCTTGGGGCCGTGGTGATCAAGTTGATGTTGAACTCGCGCTCGAGACGCTCCTGGATGATTTCCATGTGGAGCAGGCCGAGAAAGCCGCAGCGGAACCCGAAGCCGAGGGCTACAGAACTCTCCGGTTCATAGAGAAAAGATGAATCATTCAAGCGCAGTTTTTCGAGGGCGTCGCGAAGCAACTCGTATTCTGTGGCCTCAACCGGGTAAAGACCGGCAAAGACCATGGGCTTGATTTCTTCAAAGCCGGGCAAAGGAGACGAGGCAGGGCGGGCCTGTTCGGTAATGGTATCGCCGATGCGCGTATCCGCGATGCGTTTGATGTTGGCAGCGAGGTAGCCCGCTTCGCCCGCTTCGAGCTGGTCCACCGGAACAGCCTTGGGAGTGAGCACGCCCAGCTCCTCGACGGTATAGAAATGTCCATTGGACATCAATTGGATGTTCATGCCGGCAGCCAGACGCCCCTCGATCACGCGCACCAGCACGATGACACCGCGATAAGTGTCGTACCAGGAATCAAAAATCAATGCGCGCAGCGGGGCGTCAGCGGTTCCCTTGGGAGGTGGAACACGATGGACGATCGCTTCGAGCACCTCCGGTACTCCCGTGCCTTGCTTGGCGCTGATCAGCAAGGCGGTGCTCGAATCCAGCGCCAGTGCGTTTTCGATCTGCTCTTTCGCCATGCCAGCGTCCGCGCCGGGCAGGTCAATCTTGTTGATGACGGGGATAATCTCGAGGTTGTTATGCAGAGCAAGCTGGGCGTTGGCAAGCGTTTGAGCCTCCACCCCTTGCGAGGCGTCCACCACCAGCAGCGCCCCCTCGCACGCCGAGAGGCTGCGGGAAACCTCGTAGGAGAAATCCACGTGCCCCGGCGTGTCAATCAGGTTGAGTTGATAGACGTTTCCATCTTTGGCCGTGTAATGCAGGCGAACGGCGTGGGCTTTAATCGTTATGCCACGCTCGCGCTCGAGGTCCATGGTATCAAGAACCTGTGCGGACATTTCGCGTTGGGAGAGCGCTCCGGTGAGCTCAAGCAAACGGTCGGCCAGAGTCGACTTCCCGTGGTCGATATGGGCCACGATGCAAAAGTTGCGTATAAAGCGGGGATCAGGCATTAGGTTTTTGGTTCATCATGCGTTCAGGGGAAAACAAGCACGCGGTGTGGTTGCGCGCAATCAGCCGGGTAGACGTGCGGCGGGGCGGCGGCCAGCCGGCAGAGGAGAGTTAAGCATCACCGCGTTCGCGGCGGCGCTATGCGTTGATGCTGGGGCGGCCCGACGCCGCCGTGGGGCGCGATAAACTCGCCGCAAAACCCGCCAGGCCGCGCCTAGCCCGTATTTCCTGAGCCTTTGAAAATCTAACAAAACCGGACTATCCTGTCAAACTCGCCGCATTGCGGCGATCCCAAACCTCCGAACATCACAGCTGGCCGATTGCCGCGGCGGCCGATTGGAGTGGACAGCGTGGCAACCAACTGGAATGCCGGATTGTACGATTCGAAGCACACCTTCGTTTGGCGGATGGGCGCGGGCGTGCTTGAGATGCTCAAGCCGATGCCCGGCGAGCGAATTCTCGACGTCGGTTGCGGCACGGGGCATCTGACTGCGCAAATTGACGCCGCTGGAGCTCATGCGCTGGGCATTGACAGCTCCGCCGCCATGATTGAAGCAGCGAGGAAGAATTTTCCTCGCCTTGAGTTCGAAGTGATGGACGCCCGCAACTTCACGTTTGATAAGCCGTTTGACGCGCTGTTCTCAAATGCGGCGCTGCACTGGATTAAGCAACCCGAGAGAGTGGCGGAGTGCGTCTCGAACGCGCTGAAGCCCGGCGGACGCTTTGTGGCCGAATTCGGGGGTAAGGGCAACGTGCGAAAGCTCGTGGAGGCGTTTGGCGCGTCGCTGAATGCCGTTGGGGCGCATTCTCACGAGGACCCCAATCCATGGTATTTTCCGGGAATCGCGGAATATAGTGCGCTGATTGAGAAGTGCGGCCTCGAAGTGACGCGTGCCGCTTTGATTGACCGGCCGACGCCCCTGGAAGATGGTGAAAGCGGCCTGCGTGTCTGGATCCGGATGTTCGCCGGCAGCTTTTATTCCGCCGTCACTCCGGGAAGAGAGGACGATTTTATCGAAAATACAGAAAACTTGCTGCGGCCCGTGCTATTCCGCGATGGGACGTGGTATCTTGATTGCCGTAGGCTGCGAATCGAAGCAACGAAACCGGTCCTGCGATGAGCGGTTGTCCCGGAGTTGCGCTGCTATCGATTCCTTAACGAACGACTGGCGATTGCATCGTATAGTCACGGTTTTTGCTGCGACGCTCTCTGCGTGCCGGAAAACCAGCGGCCCGGAGGCCGATGCCACAGTATTTGGCGTCACCATAATATGTATCCTCGTTGGGTTCACGAGACCTAAAATGACTTACGAAACCCTGCTCTACGAAACCAACGAAGGGGTCGCGACGGTCACGATCAACCGCCCGGAGAAGCGTAACGCGCTTAACCAGACCGTCTTGGGTGATTTGCGCGTTTATTTCGAGACGATTGAGAGCGATGCCTCCATACGGGCCGTGATTATTACCGGAGCGGGTGATCGCGCTTTTGTCGCGGGCGCGGACGTGAAAGAGCTGACGGTATTGGACGCGAACACCGGAAAGGAGGCGGCGCGGCGCGGGCAGCGTGTGTTCGAGCTGATTGAGAACATGGGAAAGCCCGTGATTGCGGCAATCCGGGGCTACGCCCTGGGGGGTGGATGCGAGTTGGCCATGGCTTGCACGCTGCGTGTCGCCGCGGAAAGCGCTAGCTTCGGTCAGCCCGAGGTTAAGCTCGGCCTGATCCCCGGATACGGTGGCTCGCAGCGACTGCCAAGGCTGGTGGGGAAGGGCCGGGCGCTCGAAATGATCCTCACCGGCGAGCCGGTATCGGCGCAAGAGGCTTATCGCATGGGGTTGGTCAACCGCGTTGTGCCCGACGCGGATCTCATGGCAACGGCTGATGCGCTGGCGCGGAAGATCATCTCGCAGGCGCCGATTGCTGTGAAGCTCGCACTCGAAGCGGTTCATCACGGCATGGAGCTGACGCGACGGGGAGGCGAGAGTTTGGAGGCCGCGCTTTTTGGGCTTTGCTGTGGCACCGAGGACATGAAGGAAGGCACACAGGCATTCCTGGAAAAGCGCCGGCCACGGTTTTTGGGAAAGTAGCTCTGAGCTAAAAGCTTTCAACCCTCAGCAAAGGAAATTGTGATCGTGCTGAGGGCAGCGAAGCGCTCCTCAATTGCGCATTCGATCCGACGAGGAGCTGAAGGCTGATCGCTAAAAGCTCAAAGCTTCGTTTTTATGCCGTCACGAAGAAAAGCCCGCGAACTCGCGCTGCAAATGCTCTTCCAATGGGACCTCGGCAAGCATCCGCCGCCGGAGGTGATCGCGACGTTCCTCAAGCCGCGCAAGTTGGACGCCGCTACCGAATCGTTCGCCCGCAGCCTCTTCGAGGGGACGGCGCATGAGGCGGCCGCGCTCGATGAGCTGGTGCGCACCCACGCCCAACATTGGCGCCTGGAAAGGATCGCGGCCGTCGACCGCAATATCCTCCGTCTTGCGCTCTACGAGCTCCTGCACGTTCCGGAAAACCCTCCGGCGGTCGTGATTAACGAAGCGATTGAGCTTGGCCGCCGCTTCTCCAGCGTGGACTCGGTGGACTTCATCAACGGCGTGCTGGACGGTGTGCGAAAGGCCGCGCCGGCGGGTTAGCCGTTCCCCTGGGCGAGCGCGGTGATTTCATCCAGCATCTTCTTCACTTCTTCCGGCGACGGCGCTTCGGCGTAGAGGCGGAGCATATTTTCGGTGCCCGAGGCGCGCACCAAAAGCCATACGGAGTCGTCAAAAATCATTTTCACGCCGTCGAGATCGTCCACGCGGTGGACGGGGCGCCCGGCAACGCTATTGATGTTTCCCTCTCGCACCAGCCTCAGCGTGCGATCGATGGCGGACCGCTTCACCTCGAGGTCCACTCGTCCATAATGGTGCGGACCGAATTCGCGGTTGAGATCCTCCACCATCTCGCCCAACGTCCGGCCCTTTTCTGCCATCACTTCCGCGAGCAGCAGGGAGTTCAGAATGCCGTCGCGCTCGGGCAAGTGCCCCTGGATTCCGATGCCACCGCTTTCCTCGCCGCCGATCAGCACGTCGCGCGCGAGCATGAGCTCGCAAACATACTTGAAACCGATGGGGGTGACGTGCAAGGGCAGACCGTGTTTGCGCGCGATTTTATCCACCATGGTGGTGGTGGAAAACGTACGGACCACTTCACCGCGCTTCCCCAGGTCTTCTGTCAGATGGCGGAGCAGGATGCAGAAGATTTTGTGCGAGTCGATGAACGTCCCGCTGCGGTCCATCGCACCGATACGGTCCGCGTCTCCGTCCGTGGCGAGTCCGGCGATATAAGGACCGTCCTTGACCGCTCGGCGCAGGCCTTCCAGGTGGGGATCAATCGGCTCGGGATTTAAACCGGGAAAAAGAGGATTGTGCTCGCCGTGGATTTCCCGGAATGGAATGCCGGCGCCGTCAAAGAGCCGGGCGATCAGCCCGCGCGCGGCGCCGTACATCGGGTCAATCACGAACGTCAGCCCCGACGAGCGGATGCGCTCCAGATTCACCATGCTCTTGATGCGGTCAAGATAAGGGCCAACAAGGTCTGCGGTGTCTCCGGGGCGAAGCGGACGGCCGCTGCCGCGCGTCACATCTCCGTCGGGCAGCTCGAGACACTTTTCAATCGCTTCGACGATCGCGGGCGCGGCGGAGCCGCCGTAAGCCGCCTTGAATTTGATTCCATTCCATCGGTGGGGATTATGGCTGGCCGTGATCATGACGCCGCCCGCAGCCTTGCGCCGTAAGACCGCATAACTCACGGCTGGCGTGGGCGTAATGCCTTCGGCAAGAACTACGGGAATGCCAAAACCAGAAGCGACGTCAGCCGCGGTGCGAGCGCTTTCCGGCGAGAGGAAGCGGGCGTCGTAGCCGACGACGAGTCCTTGCGCGGCCTGGCCTTGTCCCAGAATGTAGCGCGACATCGCGGCCGCGACGCGCCGCACATTAGCGAAGCTGAAATCCTCTCCGATGAGCGCCCGCCAGCCGTCGGTGCCGAATTTAATCGTGTCTGCCATGCAAATCATCGATGAGCGAGTGTTCTCGCGGCAGTTCTGGAGAATTCATGAAGGTCTGGTTTGGCGGTCACAGCAGCTTCCGATGTTCCAAGCGCGCCAGCTCTTTGACGATCCTTCCAACGTCCTGCGAGTGGTCTCGCGAGCAGACGAGCAGCGCGTCGTCCGTCTCGACAATTACGAGGTCTTCCACGCCGACCGCCGCCACAAATTTCCTGGGCGACAGGATCAGATTGCGGCGTGAATCGAGCGTAAATCCAGAAGGAGGGCAGACGTTTTCCTCTTCGTTCTTCGGGCTCAATTCATACGCCGCCGCCCAGCTTCCCACGTCGCTCCAGCCCATGTCCGCCATAACGACGTGGACGTTGTCAACCTTTTCCATCAGCGCGTAATCGATTGAAATGTTTTCGAGACGGGGATAGAGGCGCTTCAATGTCTTTTCCGAACGGATTCCTCCGGCGGCGGCAATGGTCAGCAAAGCTGCGGCCATTCGTGGTTGGAAGCGCTTGAGGTTGGTGATCAGCGTCGACGCTTTCCAGATAAACATGCCGCCGTTCCAAAGATATTTTCCGGATTGAACGTAGCGCCGGGCGGTTTCGAGAGACGGCTTCTCTGTAAATTGAAGTACGCCGAAGATCGCCGGTCCACCTCCGCAACGATCCTGCTTGCCCAGGTGGATATAACCGAAACCCGTCTCCGCGCCCGCCGGCTTCAGCCCGATCACCACGGAGCGGCCTTCGCTGGATGCCGTATCACAGGCAGCGGCGAGCGCCTGCCGGAACACAGACGGCCGGGCAATGATATGGTCCGAAGGCAGCACCACCATCACGCCCTCCGGGTCACGGCGCAGGATCTCATGGGCGGCGAGGCCGATCGCTGGCGCAGTGTTGCGGCTTACCGGCTCGGCGACCACCTGAGTGCGGGGTACGCGCGGAAGCTCGCGCCGCACCGCCTCGCGGATGAGCGTGTTCGTGAAGACGTAGGTGCGCTCCGGCGGGATGATTCCGCTCAGGCGTTCGGCCGTCTGAGCGAGGAGTGACTCCTTGCCGAAAAGCCT
>JBOGJT010000037.1:0-9405 GCA_050745065.1 Terriglobia bacterium | reverse complement strand
GGATGAGCGGCTCGTTATGACGAGCCGCTCATCCGGCAAGACAACGAAAACTAAAGCGCCTTTTAACGGCACGGCCGAATCTTAAAAACCGGCCGCGCCCTCCTGACGGTCGAACCGAAGTTCATGAATAATCCGGATTAGGCGCGCGGACTCTGGGACTGCTCGAAGACCTTGCGCAGAAAGTCCTCCACGCTTTTCAAGCTCTTGTCTTGCGCGCTGATCATTTCCACCATGCGTTGCGCCTCCGCGCGCGAGTACCCTAACTGCTCGAGGGCTTGCAGCGCCTCGGATTTCCATTCGTGGGCGGGCGCCTTCTCGATCGAGAGCGGCTCTTCGGGCGGCGCCAGCGCGAACTTGGCCATTTTTCCGCGTAGCTCGGTCACGATCAACTCGGCCGTTTTCGCGCCGATGAAGGGAAGCTCCTTCAGGAACAGCGCGTCGCCGCGCTCAATGGCCTGGGCGATTTCGTTCACCGGCCTCACCAGGCACTTGAGGGCGCGCATGAAGCCGACGCGGGGCACCGAAGTAAAAACTTCAAAAAATTCGCGGTCAAGCGGATCGAGAAATCCGATTAAACGAGGCGTCAGATGGCCGCCGCCAATCCCTCCCTCGATGTAATAAATGGTATAAATCGTCAGCGGGTTTCGCCGCTCAGCTTCCGGAGTGTGCCGCAGGCGCGAGGCAATCCCGGACGGCACGAAAATCTCGTAGCAGAGCGCATCCACTTTCAACAGGAGCGCGGTGCGCTGAATGCGATCGTAGAGCACTTCGCCGGTCATTTCCGTGATCATAAGATTCCTGGGTGGCGCAGCGAATTGGCGTAGCAGAGCGCGGCGGCGAGCGCGTCGGCCACGTCCGGCGGATGCGGAGGACGATCAAGCGAGAAAAGATGCCGCACGGCCCTCTGCACCTGCTCCTTGCTGGCGTTGCCGCTGCCGGTGAGGGATTGCTTGATGCGCTTGGCGGGCAGGTGCGTGATGGGTACCCGGGCCAGTTGGGCCGCAAGGCAGATCACGCCGCGCGCGTGGCTCATCAGGATGGAGGTTTTGGGATAAAAGGCGTGGCTATACACTTCCTCGAGGCACATCATCTGCGGCGCGAACTCCTCGAGCAGCCCCTGCAGCTCCATGAAAAGCATCTCGAGCCGCTTGGGTAGATTGCCGCCCGCGCTTCTCGGCAGCCGGATGATGCCCGCTTCGGCAAGACGGGCTTCGCCCGCGCTGAAATCAATCAACCCGTAACCGGTGATGTTCAGCCCAGGGTCAATCCCGATGATGCGAATGCGGCGAGCGAGCGGCTTCACCATCGCGTGGAATTGTAACGGGAAACGCGCCCGTTTGCCTACCGGGGCGCTGTCGTCGCCAACGCGGCGGGCGCGCCGTTCGCCGCGTTGGGGCGGGAGGACGCGCCGGCCGGACGATCCCAGCGCACGCGAGGCAAGATCGACTCGCGCTGGATGCGCGCTGCGTTCTCCTGCACGCGGCCCAAGACGCTGTCAATCAGCACATCGGAGAGCCGATGCGGCGCCAGGCCCAAATCGAGCAGTTTCTGGTGGCGCGCGTTGTAGTAATGCTCCGCCGCTTCGACGCGCGGATTTTCCAGGTGTTGTATCTCCACCCGTAGTCCAAGCCTTGCCCCTTGCTCTTTCACGAGGCGCGCGAGATCGAGAATGCTGAAGATTTCCGTGAACTGATTGAACACGCGGAATTCGCCCGCTTCCGGCGGATTCAGAACGGCCAATTCCACGCAGCGAAGCGTGTCTCGGATGTTGAGAAACCCGCGCCGTTGTTTGCCTTGCCCGTAAAGTGTAAGAGGAATACCCGCGACGGCCTGAACGCAAAAACGGTTGAGAGCCGTACCGAAAATTTCATCGTAATGGAAGCTTGTGGCCAGGCCGGGATGAAGCATGGTTTCGTCCGTTTCGATCCCGTAGACTACTCCTTGGTTTAAATCCGTTGCGCGCAGCCTCCATGCCCGGCACGCAAACAGGATATTGTGGCTATCGTGCACCTTCGAGAGGTGATAGAAGGATCCCGGCTGCTTGGGGAAGGGAAGCAAGTCGCGCCGTCCGTTGTGCTCGATCTCGATGAAACCCTCTTCGATGTCGATGTTCGGTGTGCCGTACTCGCCCATCGTGCCGAGCTTGATCAGATGGCACGCCGGCGCGTGTTCGCGCAGCGCCCACAGCACGTTAAGCGTGCCGGTGATGTTATTCGTTTGTGTGAGCACCGTGTGCTCGCGGTCGATCATGGAAAACGGCGCGGAGGGCTGCTCGCCGTAATGGACGATGACGTCTGGCGCGAAGTCCTGCACGATCCGAAGGACTTGCTCGTAGTCGCAGAGATCCGCTTCGATGGCGAGGATTCTCGACCCTGACGCCTCGCGCCATAGTTCTACCCGCTCGGACAGAGGCAGGATTGGAGCGAGCGGCCGGACGCCCAATTCCCCTTCCCAGCGGCGCTTGGCAAAGTTGTCCACGACGGCGATATCATGGCCTCGCCGGGATAGGTACATGGCAGTGGGCCAACCCAGGTAGCCGTCACCGCCCAAGATCAAAAGTCGCATGAGGTTGTCTTTCTCATTGATGTGATGCGCTACCGGCACGGTGTTGCAGGAGCGTAGCGTTACGGCTCCCCTCGTCGCGGCAGTGAGCCGCGCTGCGATACAGATCGCCGCGCTGCCGAGCGCCAATACTCTTACAATTTATACATCGCCGCTCGCATCCGGCGCAAGTCCGTGTTGCACGAACTCGTCCAGTAAAATGCTGACATACAGGTTCCTTTCGGTGGGGATAGGTTTTGGGCGAGGAACTCTGGTAAGGAGGTCGTGCGCCGGCTAATGCCACGCCGCTGGCGGAGAGATGGAGCCGATTCAATTTTTGCTGTGCCGCGTCTCAGTGCAGGCGGCGGAAAAGTATCTGGGCAGCAGGCAGCGCCTTCACGGAGCAGTAAACGACCGCATCGGCATCGAACCAGGAGTGCCCAAGTCGACCTTGCAAGGTCGGCCACGCTTGACATGCGGTCCCTGAGCGCATAGTCTTTTGCCGAATGAGGCTTGCATCGATCGCCGTATTCATGACCTGTTTACTGTTCGTGAATGGTTGTCAATCTGCGCCGACAGCGGGCGGCACAGCTCCTTTTCAGGACCGCCATGAAACGGCTCGGAACGTCAACGCCTGGCCGCCTGTGATTCTCTGGGCGTGGGAGCGCCCGGAAGACCTAAGCTTCATCAACCCCCGGCGCGTCGGCGTGTCTTACCTTGTGAAGACGATTCGTGTTGACGAGAACATGCTTACCGTGCAGCGGAACTTGAACGGATTCCGGGTTCCGGAGGGTACCTGGATCATGGCATGCGCCCACATAGAGGGTGGAGGGACCTTCCTTCCGAGTGCCTCGACAAAGGAAGTGAGTGAGCTGGTCTCCCTGCTTGCATCACTCGCAAAGTTTCCGAACGCCAAGGCGGTGCAGGTTGACTTTGACGCCACGGTGTCCCAGCGAGGCTTCTATCGCAAAGTCCTCGAGCAGTTGCGGCGTAGTTTGCCACGCTCAATGCCGCTTTCGATGACGGCACTCGCTTCCTGGTGTGAAGAAGATGAGTGGATCTCGAACCTTCCAGTAACCGAGGCGGTGCCGATGCTTTTCCAGATGGGCTCCGGAGGCCCCTCTATTCTACTGCGATTCCAGGCCATGGGTGATTTCGACGAGCCGCTTTGCCGCAAAAGCGTTGGCATCAGCACGGATGAATTTGCGCCCCGCCTGCCTCCCGGCCGGCGCCTCTATATTTTCGATCCTAACGGCTGGACGAAGGCTGCATTTGAGAGTGCGATGGCGCGGGTAAAAAAATGAAAGTGCCGCCCGTTCCTCAAGGCGGATCCCCACGGGCTTTGGAGGAAAATGAAAACCGGTTTCAAGCTCGTCCTTCTCGCAACCGCCGTCCTCTCCATTGTCATCTTATGCGCGCGGCTCTCTCGCGCCTGCGGCCCCTTTTTCCCGAAGATCATTTTCACCAACACCCTTCACCGTGATTTGCCCATCTGGCCTTTTACCATGGGAGAACTGGGAGTCGTCGAGCCCACTTACTCAAGTATTTATCTCTATGTGGCCTACCATAACCTAGTCGGCTTGCACTTCGCGCCGGCTGACGAGACTGCCTTATGGGATCACGATCCGAGGTTGCTCACTGGAGAAGGGATTTGGCCGGCAGAATTGATCCAGAAACAGCAGGCTGAACAGGCGGATGCACGTACGGACTGGCTGCAGAAGTGGGAAGCCGCCACCGGCCAATCGTTGGAAAGCGTCCCCATCTCGTACGGACGTATTTCTCTTAACGGTTTCAATTATCAGCCATGGGCGGGCATTTACAACAAAGCAGCCCTCCACGCCTCGTGGGGATTGTACTACAGCCAATATCTCAACTGCCCGCAGGGCGCATTTCACTACGCGATTGCCACGCTCCAGGGGCTGAGCCTGCAGTTTGGCAAAACC
Organism: Terriglobia bacterium; assembly: GCA_050745065.1. GTDB lineage: Bacteria > Acidobacteriota > Terriglobia > UBA7540 > UBA7540 > RH2-MAG17b. Next base: position 4,921 of record JBOGJT010000037.1, on the reverse strand, counting down.
AGTCCCGTTGTTAAAGAATGGGTCCAGGCTCAGGAGGCGGTTTTTGGAGATTGCAGTGGAGGCAATGGAATTCCTAGCCCGTTACCTTCCAGTGCTCCGGCCATCGCCCATGAAGCGCGCGCTTATCAAATTGCGGCGGCTCATTTCTACTCTGGCGATTACGACCAGGCTGCGGCGCAGTTCCACGCCATCGCCCACGACACGTCGTCCCCTTGGCGCACCATCGCACCCTATCTTGTCGCGAGGTCCCTTGTCCGCAAGGCCACTATGGTGGAAACCCCGGGGGTGAACCTCGCCGCGCTGGCTCAGGCCGACGCCCAGGTTGACTCCGTTCTTTCGAATCCGCGGCTTTCCCGATACCATCACGCTGCCGAGCAGTTGCGGGGATTCATCGATTTCCGACTGCACCCGCGCCAGCGCTTGGTCGAGCTTGCCAATCATCTGACCAGGCCATCCGGCGACCCGAACCTGGCGCAGGACGCGACCGATTTCAGGCTGTTGTTTCCCCAGGTGGAACAAAGGCCTGCTTACCGCACCCCTCCACCCATCAGCAACGAGCTGTATACAGACCTTGGGGACGTGTGGGCGAAAAGCGATTTGCTGGATTGGATGTTTACAATGCGGCTTGGCGGCCCGGAAGCGTACACGCATTCACTTGAAAAGTGGGAAAGCACGCATTCTCAGACTTGGCTTGTCGCGGCGCTCACGAAGGCCGCTCCTGATAGCGCGAACCTGTCCGAGTTGCTGGCCTGGGCCCGCCACATTCCGCCGGGCGATCCCGCATACGATTCCGTGACCTTTCAGAGTCTTCGGCTCATGGTGCTTCAGGGTCATCGGAATGCGGTGCGGGAGCGCCTGGCGCGGCTGGACTTCCAGCGTCTACTCGTGTCGGGATTCGGCCGCACGCCGCGCTCAGCCGTGAATCTGTTTCTAGCCTTGCGCTTCGAGCTTGCTCAGAATCTCGACGAGCTCTTCGCCAACGCCCCGCGCGTTCCCGCTATGATAGCCGATTCGAGCGAGAACGGAGACATACCCGCGATTCCCTACCCGCCATTCGCAGGGATCAGCTTTACCAAAGCGCGCTTCGACGGTGATGCGCTGATAGTGTTCAATCGCTTCCTGCCTGTAACCATGCTCGCGAAAGCTGTTCGGAGCTCGGAATTGCCAGAAAACCTTCGCCATCAAATTGCGGTCGCCGCATGGACTCGCGCCGCACTGCTGGGAATGCCCTCAGTGGCGCGTGCGCTTGCACCATCGGTGGAGACGTTTGAGCCGGAATTGATCCCAAGCGTTAAGGGCTACAACAAGGCAACCACTCCGGCGGGGCGGCATTTTGCGCTAGTGCTTGCCGCGCTCAGATTTCCTGGTCTCAGCCCCTTCATCATCACAACGCCGGATCGCACAACCCCGCTTCGCGAAATCGGCGACTACCGGAACAACTGGTGGGGAACATTGGGACCGGTTTGCGCCCCGCCGAACCCTTATACCGGTAAACCTGGTTACCCTGCGGCTCCGCAGTGGCCTCAAGTCGGTTCAATAGTAAAGCGCATTTATTCCGGAGGTCGGATCCGACCACCCCAATTTCTCACCACGAAAGAGCGGATCGAAGGCGCCCGTGAGTGGCAGCGTCTGATTGGTCTCGGCCCGGCCCCTGATTATCTGGCCTCAGGGGTGATTGCCTGGGCCGAGGCGTATCCTTCCGATCCTCGTGTTCCGGAGGCGTTGGCGCTGGCCGTGAGATCCACACGATTTGGTTGCGCTGACCGGGGAACCGGGAAACTCTCAAAGGCGGCTTTTGACCTGCTTCACAGCCGGTACCCTAATTCGAGCTGGGCAAAGAAAACAGCGTACTGGTTCAAAATGTAGAGGCGGGCGTGACCGTCTCCCTTGAGAAAAAATTCGGGCAGCGCAAGGCATTTTGACCTGTAACGGCCTACCCGTAGTGGTGCGACCGGCCGCACGAAGTCGCAAAGCAAAAAACGCCGCCGTCCGCTCGTGATTCGAACAACCCAACGAGCCCCGTGAGCCCGGTAATGATCGAACCATTGCAGCCGCTTCCGAGCCTCCCGGCTCAACTCGGCCGCGCCCTCGGCTCCAGGTACCTGGAGCGGGACCATCTCACGGACTTGATGTGCATCCTGACACTTTACCAAGAGTGTCAACGATCATTCTGGACGAGCACAGGGCCGGCCATTGGGCGCCGCGGCGCGCCGGCGGGTTTTCACACGGCGTCCTATTTTAGATGAGGGACGCAACTTCACTGAGCCGGTGATATCAGGGGAGGTAATTCCCAACCGCCATCCTGATGGGAGAGGTGGTTAGAGAATGGGGGTGAGAATAGTTTCAAGCGCTAATTTCTAACTTCTGAGGTCTCGTGCGGCGCGGCGTTTCCCAGCCGGTAGCCCACCCCGCGCACGGTGCGGATGACTTTGTGTTCAAAGCCGCGATCGATCTTGTTGCGGAGGTAATTGATGTAGACGTCGACGACGTTCGTGGCCGGGTTGAACGGGGTTTTCCACACGTTTTCCATAATCGTCGAGCGGCTCAGCCCGCGTCCGGCATTGAGCATAAGGTATTCCAGAAGGGCAAACTCCTTGGCCGTTAGGTCAATGGCTTGGCCGGAACGCCTCACGGTGCGGTTCATGCGGTTCATTTCAATGTCCTCAAACCGCCACATGACTCCGTCGGGCCTCGCGCGCCGCAGGAGCGCACGCACGCGCGCCACCAACTCGCCGTACTCGAACGGCTTCACGAGGTAATCGTCCGCCCCAAGATTCAGGGCCTCCACGCGGTCTTCCAGCTGAGCGCGGCCCGTCAAGACGAGGATCGGCAGCGAATGGTCGCGCGTGCGAGCCTGCTTAAGCAATTCCACCCCGTCGACGGAGGGCAGACCTAAGTCAAGGATCACCACATCGTACAGTGAGGACCACATCGCGTTGCCGGCAGAAGCTCCGTCTGCGGCACGCTCCACCTGATAGCCGTCAGACTCCAATCGCTGCTTCAGAAGACCGCCCACAGACTCATCATCCTCGACCACCAGCACGCGCGGCGGCCGCGCCGGCTCGCGCCCAAAAGTCCCTGCGCCTTCAGCGTGATGCAACTCAGGAAATCCGCTCATATTAGCGACACCTGCCTTATGTTATATTTACTCATAATATATTATATAATACGTAATCTAATAGCAAGTAATATTTGACCGGTCTAACGACGCATGTGGCGGGAGAGTTGCGCAGGGTGAGTCAACGGGCGGCGCGACGGGTGAAGTCCTGGAGTGACGCTAATGTGTTCAACGCAGCGCCGGAGGCAATCGCCGTGGCGGCCGCCTCGACGCCTTCGAGAAGGTTCGGCGCAATCCCTGCCACCACCAGGGCGGCCGACGCATTCGCCAACGCAATATCGCGATGCGGACCCGGTTCGCCCTCGAGCACTCGCATAATAATACGGGCGTTGGTTGGCGCGTCGCCGCCGGCAATGTGCTCGGACGCGGAGCGCTTCAGGCCGAAGTCTTCAGGTACCAGACAGCGCGTTTGGACGGAACCATCGAGAGCCTCGCAAAGCTTTGTGCCGCCCGAGATGGAAATCTCGTCCATTCCGTCCTCGCTGGTTACCACGAAGGCACGCCGCGTCCCCACGGTGGCTAGCGCCCGCGCCATGAGTTCGGTGCGTTCGAGATCGTAAACTCCTGCGAGTTGCAAGGCGGCGTTCAGGGGATTGGTAAGCGGGCCAAGAAGGTTAAACACCGTCTTCGTTTTGAGGCTCCTTCGCGCCGCCATGACGTGCTTCATGGCGAGGTGGAGGTGCGGAGCATAGAGAAAGACGATTCCTGCCGTCTCCAAACACGCCGGAATCAGGGGCAAGGGGAGCGCGACCGTGACGCCCAGCGCCTCGAGGACGTCGGCGCTGCCGCACCGGCTGGAAATCGACCGGTTGCCATGCTTGGCAACGCGCGCGCCGCATGCGGCCGCGATGATCGCGGTTGCAGTGGAGACGTTAAAGGTACCCTTCCCGTCGCCGCCCGTGCCGCACGTATCGAGCAGCGGGCCATCCGCCGCGAGACGGCTGGCATCGACGCCCGCGTCCTCCAGCATCTGAGCCGCCCGCGCGCGCATCACCTCTGCGAAGCCCACGAGTTCTTCCACCGTCTCGCCCTTATCGCGAAGGGCGGCGAGGAGTTCAGCAATCTGCTCGTCACGCACGGCGCCGGAGAGGAGTTCTTGCATCACGTCTCGCGCCTCGTCACGACGCAAGCTCTGCTGCAAGGCGATTTTTTCGAGCGCTTCTTTGATTCGCATTTAATCGAGATCGCGTTGATTGCTAATTCCTACGGCTTTTCCTATACTGAGACATCGGGCCAGCCTGGAATTATCCATTGTAACGTGAATTCCGCGCTTCTCTTTTGACACGCGTCAGCACGACGGCGGCAGATTTTGCCGATGGACTTGGCTCATCAGAATGAACCGGCGGATTAGCGCCGCGAAAAACCGGGTAACGAAGTGAAAATTCACGAATATCAAGCCAAGGAAATCCTCGCGCGCTACGGAGTTGCCGTACCGCGCGGCGAGGTGATCGACCAGCCGGAACAGGCATCCGCCGCGGCAGAGAAGCTAGGCGGCGTCGTGGTGGTGAAGGCCCAGATCCACGCGGGCGGGCGCGGCAAGGGTGGCGGCGTCAAACTCGCGCACAGCCCCCAGGAGGCGGCATCCATCGCGGAAAAGATGCTTGGCATGAAGCTGGTGACGCATCAGACCGGGCCGGGCGGCCGAATCGTGCGGCGCGTGCTCATCGAAGAAGGCTTGGAGATCGCGCGCGAGCTTTACCTCGGCCTGGTGATGGATCGCTCGACAGGGCGCCCCGTGCTGATGGCTTCCACCGAAGGCGGCGTCGAGATCGAGGTGGTGGCCGCAGAGCATCCGCAAAAAAT
>JBOGJT010000036.1:0-16809 GCA_050745065.1 Terriglobia bacterium | reverse complement strand
GCTTGACCCGCAATTATTGACCGGAACGCTCGAATCCATCGTTGATAATCCGAGCTACATGCACTTGGCCCAGGTGCGCGCGCGGCGCATTTTGCGCGAGATTCAGAAAGGCCGTTACTGAGGGTTACACGTTATGCTGACGGCTTTCGCTTTAGCCGCGTTTTCTGAGCGCCGAACAACCGGAGGCCTGAGGCGGCCGCTGCAGCGTTTGGTGTCACGATAATACGTATTCCTCATGAGAGGAATGGTCTATTGCTCGCCGCAGGCTGTTCCCCGCCGAAACCGGAGCCAACCGGGCCCACGCTTGGCCGCTGAAAACAAATCGCCGGTCATAGAAAGCGCATGAGCTCGTTAATGACGTTCTGCGCGCCTTGGTACGGATCGCCCGCCCCGTCAAATTCAACCGAATAAATACCGCTAAAGCGATAGCGCTTCGCAATTTCGATGCACTGCTGAAAATTGAAGGTCGTCTCATTGCCTTGATTGTCGAACGACACCCCATTCGCGTGGCACAAGGTGAGTACGCGGGAGAAGAGCAGCTCGAGGCCCGCAATTCTGGCGGACGGGCTGGCAAACCTTGAGAAATCGGGCAGCGCTGCAAGCGTACGCTCACCCACTTGGCGGAGGACGTCGATTATTTCTCCGGGCGCGGTGTCTTCACGGTTTTCGATCAACACGTTCACGCGGCGCCGCCGCCCGTAATCCGCCAGCACGCGGTAGGAGTCGAGGGTGGGGCTGAGGTCTGCGGTATTGACACTGCCGGGGCTGGTCGAGACGGACGCCGCCCCGGTCGCACGAGCCACGTCGATCCATTGTTTGACGGCGGCGACGGCGGCGTTGCGAGCGGCCGGGTCGCGATCCGAAAGCCCTCCGCCCCCATCGGGCGCGTGCGCATCGATGTTCACCAGGCGGGAGCGCGCGCGCTGAATTTCCCGCCGGAGTTGCGCCAGATATTCCGGCTCTGTCGTGGCGAAATGGAGCGAATTAAATTCGAGGTGGTGGACCTGGTAGCGGTCTGAAATGATCCCCGGAAAATCAAGGAGGGTCATCATCGGGCCCGGCAGCCGAGATGCCGCCGCCCGTGTACGAGCAAAAAAGTTATTGAAGCTGGAGGAGGAAATCCCGGCGTGCAGCAGCCGCGCCGTGTCATAGTACTGCGGGACTTGTGCATCGGGGGCGGTGCGATGTGCGTTCCGCCGCGCAGCCAAGCCGGCCATGCCCGCGGCGCCCGACAGGAATTCTCGCCGATTCATGAGGTTCCCGTCCTTGGAGGCCCCATTGGATGACGTTGTACGGGTGCTGCTTGCAGCACCCGAAGGCAACGGACGCCGCGGCAGGCAGCGCCCATGCGAAGCAACAAGCGGCAACGTGGCACGGCGTGCCCAAACGCCTGAGAGGTCATTCAGAAACCCTCCGTCCTGGCCAGCGTGGATTATTCGTTGGATGGAAAGGGGCCGAGGTCTTAACTCCGCCGAAAGCTTGCGTCGTTCTATTCGCTTCGCCTTCAACCGGCACGGTTAAAACAGTGCCCTCCGGGCGGTCAAATCAAACTTCGCAAACAACGCCGGCTAATCCTCGCGTCCACCAGTTTTGCGGGAGAATTCCTTTACTTGACGCGCGAGCTCCGGTAGGCGTGCGAATGTGGCATAGAGTTTCTTGATTTCGGCGAGCGGTCGTGCCGGAGTACCCCACACAATGCACCCCTCACGAATAACCTTCCCGGTGAGGATTCCCGCGCCCGACCCCACCGTAGCGCGCTTCTCGATCCGGGCGTGGTCGCCGATGCCCACCTGTCCGCCGATCAGCACATCATCACCGATTTCAACGCTCCCGGAAATTCCAGTCTGCGCCGCAATCGCGCAATGGCGCCCGATATGTACATTATGAGCAACCTGCACCAGATTATCAATTTTCGTGCCCGCGCCGACGACGGTCGTGCCAAGAGATCCGCGATCCACCGTCGTGTTCGGTCCAATCTCCACGTCGTCTTCAATCACTACGGCGCCGATCTGCGGGAACTTCACGTATCCGCTTTCCGCCCGGACGTAGCCGAAGCCGTCGGCGCCAATCACAACGCCGGCGTGAAGAATGACGCGGTTTCCTACGCGAGCACCCGGATACAGGACAACGCCAGGGTGAAAGACGCACCCTGCGCCCACCCGCGCTCCCTTGCCCAGGCAAACTCCGGCCATCAGGATCGTACCGTCACCCGCCTGAGCCCCGTCATCAATGACCACGTGAGGGCCCGCATATACGCCCTCTCCAATCGTCGCTGTAGGTGAAATCACCGCGCTCGGATGAACGCCGGAGAGCGGGAGAACCGCGGGCTGTAACGCCCCCGCCGCTTGAATGAAGGCCAGCTTCGGCTGCCGGACTTCGATGGTAGTCCGCTGGGGCAGGGAAGCAGAATCCCGGACGAAAATGCAGCCGGCCCGCGACCGGGCGGCGCTTTCGAGGGCCCGGCTGCCCTCCGCGTAGGCCAGTTCGCCGGACGAAGCGGACTCAAGCTGTGCGACGGTTTGGATGCGGGCGCGTCCGTCTCCGCGCACGATCCCGCCCACAACGCGCGCGATTTCATCGACGGTCATTGGCGTTCTCCATAAGGAATCATAGCGCAGAGCGGCGCAGCCGCAACGAGTGTATCAGCAAGCTGCTAGGGATACAGCGGCGGCTCGCCCGGCGGGCGCGTCTTCCAGCGGCGATGGACCCATAACCATTGTGATGGATACTCCCGGATATACCGTTCGAGCAGCGCGGTGAAGTTCTGCGTGTTAGCGCGGATCTCCTCCTCCGGATCCGGCCTCTCAATCCAGCCGACACTCTCGAACCGCAGCCGGTATTTTCTCGACGCCGGGTCCCAGATCAGCAGTCCAAGTACGAGCGGCGCGCCCGTTTTTTGCGCCACGCGCGCCGGGCTGGTTGTGGTCGACGCCGGAAGGCCAAAAAAATCAACAAATACGCCCTCCGAGGCTAACATATTCTGGTCGATAAGAATTCCCACGGATTCATCGCGATTGAGAGCGCGCAGGGCCTGGCGCGCGAACCCGCTCTTCTCAATGGGTCGTCCGCCGCTCAAGCATCGGTAACGGTTAATCAGCGAGTCGATGAGCGGGTTGTCCAGACGGCGCGCAACAAAATTAACGGGGTGGCCGTAGGCGCCGTGGGCAAACGAGCCAAGCTCCCAGTTTCCAAAGTGGGCCGTAAGGAACAGCATGCCCTTTCCCAGAGTCCTCGCGCGCTCAAAGTGCTCAAAGCCGTCATAGACGACAATCTTTTCGATGTTGGAGTGATTCCAGTGGGGAAAATGCGCGAAATCCGCGAGCATCCGCCCGAGGTTCTGGAAGCTCGCAAATAAGACGCGGCGGCGCTCGCGGCTGGTCCACGCCGGATACGCCATGCGAAGGTTCCAAAGTCCCGTGCTCCGCAGACGGGGCCAGAGCCAGTAGCTGAGGGCTCCGAGCACGGCGCACAAGCCTCGCGCGGCGCGATGGGGCATCACGCCCAGAAATGCCAGCAGTCCTCGCGCTGCCCAGTACTCCATCGAATGGCGTAGGTTTGGGCGTTCAACAACGCCGGATCTTTCAGGTTCTGAATTCGGGATGGTGCCGAGCGGCTGAGAACTCATTTGTGTGGAAACTCAGGCTGGTGCGGCCGCCCTGAGTGAAGCAAAGGAAGAATATCGAGAGCCGGCGGTTCAACACGTCCGGCGATTCCTGGCTTCGCTCAGTCTGTCAGCCTCCGGCTCGTCGGGACGCTCAGAAGCATTACAAGCTCCGCTACCGTGATTCCCTGGAAAACGGGAATCCACATAGCCCCTGCCTTCGCAGGGGCGACGGCCGGCAACTCCTCGGGGCAGGATGACAGATCATAGGAGTCTTTCACCAACCTGCAAAAGTGTACCCGCTTACCATGCACGGGAGATAAATTGCGTTATACTCTGTTCGGCGCGGACCTTTAGCCCGTGGCGGAAAGCCGCTTTCAAGTGTCATTCTGAGCCCAGCGGAGAATCTGCCCTTCTCCTGCCTTACGGGCAGATGCTTCGCGGAGTTTACCCAGAGCGGAAATACTGAGACCCTCCGCTTCGCTCAGGCTGTCATGTCGCTTTGCGACACCCCGAAGGATGAAAATAAGGTGTAGGGGTGCCGCTTGACGCGCCCACCGTTCAAAGGGCGCGGCAAGCAGCGCCCCCACGGTGAACGTCGCAAGCCATTTGTTTGCAAAGTTGCCTTGCCCATTTTCAGGACAGCACGACGGCTGCGAAGGGCTCAGCATGACACTTCACTGAGTTGCGGGCCCCCTTGCGCTGCTCATCCGGGAATCCACTTTGGCACCTGAGATCATCGATATCCGGCACTTTACGGCGCAAGACTTTACTCCGCTGCTTGAGGCGGAATCCCGGGCGTGGCTCTCAGCCTTGCGTTGGGATTATACGCCTTCGGTGCGGCTGATCGCCGCGTGTCTGGCGGATAAGCGCCTGTCTGGCTATGCGCTTTTCTCGGGCGGACAAATCCGTGGTTACAGCTTCTTTCTTTACGAGGGAGAAAAGGGCCTGATTGGGGACCTTTTCGTTCTGCCGGACGGCGAGACGGGGCGCAACGCGCTGGTTCTGCTGAATCACGTAATCGAAACGCTTAAGGCGACCCCGGGCGTCGAGCGCGTGGAGGCGCAGTTGCCACATTTTGCTTTGGATGAGGTCGAGGCCGGTTTCCGGCGGCACCACTTTGCAGCCTACCTCCGCCGTTTCATGGCGTTGAACCTCAACGGCCGCGCGGCAGGCGAGGCGCCACCGGCGTTTGATCGCGAGTTCGTGCTGGAGCTGTGGCAGCGTAAGCACGACGATGAGGCTGCACGGCTCCTCTATCGTACCTACCGATCGCATATTGATGCCGCCATCAATGACCAATACTGCTCGATCGGAGGCACGACTCGCCTTCTGGAGAACATCATCCATCTCAAGGGGTGCGGCGAGAGCCTTCCGCGCGCTTCGTTTGTTGCTGTGCATCGCTCGACGCGAAGAGTATCCGGGATCCTGGCGCTTACCGCCGTGCGCGCCGCCACGGCGCACATACCACAGGTAGCCGTCGATACCGAGTTTCAGAACCGGGGTGTTGGCGTGGCGCTGATGGAGGCGGCGTTCCGTGCTGCCCAAAAACTCGGATTCCACGAAGTCACGCTGACGGTTACGGATGCGAATGCGGACGCGGTCCGCTTCTACGAACGCCTTGGATTCCAGACTTTTCGGAGTTTCGGCGCCTTTGTCTGGGCCCGTCACCCGCCCGAATAAAATCATTGACCAGCGGCCAGGGAACCGATTCGCCGCGCTCAGCTTTCGATCAGGAGTGTGCCAGGATCTTCCACCAGCTCTTTGACCCGCACCAAGAACTGCACCGCTTCGAGACCGTCAACCAGACGATGGTCGTAACTGAGTGCAACGTACATCATGGGACGGATTTTTATCTCGCCCTGCGCCACCACCGGCCGGTCTTCTACCTTATGCAATCCGAGGATGCCCACCTGCGGGGGGTTTAGAATCGGCGTCGAAAGCATCGAGCCGAACACGCCGCCATTGGTTACGCTAAACGTGCCGCCGCGCAGGTCCGCTAAGGTCAGCAACCCTTCGCGCGCCTTGCGAGCGTAATCCTTCACCGAGACTTCAATTGCGCCGAAAGACATTTGATCCGCGTTGCGCAGCACCGGCACCACCAGACCTTCACTCGCGCCTACGGCCACGCCAATATCAAAATAGTGCTTCAGAATGATTTCATCGCCCTGAATTTCGGCGTTGAGGCGCGGGAACGCCTGCAGCGCGGTGACGGACGCCTTCACGAAGAATGCGGTGAGGCCCAGGCTCACTCCATAGCGCTCCTTGAACGCTTCCTTTCGCCGCCGGCGAAGGTCCATGACAGCGCCCATATCAACTTCATTAAATGTCGTGAGAATAGCCGCGGTGTGCTGCGCTTCGACCAAGCGTTGAGCGATGGTCTGGCGGCGGCGTGACATGCGCTGGCGCTCCTCGCGAGGCCGCGGAGCGCTATCGACCGCAGTGGCGCCGCCATTTCGAGCGGGTGGCGGAGCGGGGGTTGACCGGGGAGGCGCGCTGGCAGGCGAGGTTGCCAGGCTTTCAACGGCCTGGCGGGTGACGCGTGTCGCGTTGGCTAGCGGAACCGTCGACAAATTCAATCCCTGCTCGCGCGCAAGACGGCGTGCCGACGGAGTGGACATTTCCCCGGCCGTGAGCGGAGAAGCTTCGGGTGGTGGCGCTGTGGCTGACGCGTCCGCGAGGATTTCCTTGTTGACTGCCGTTTTGCCCGCAGACTCCGCGCCTTCGCTAGCGGCGGGGGCGGCCGGTCGAGTGTTTGCCGCGGGCGCGGGAGCCGTGCCATCGCGGGCGCCCGCGGATGCCTCCTCGATCAGTCCGAGCACGTCGCCGATGCGCACGTCTTCGCCTTCCTTGCGCTCGATCCGTGCGAGGGTTCCCGCCCGTTCGGCGCCGACCTCGAGATCCACCTTGTCGGTTTCAAGCTCAACCACCACCTCACCAGGGCTTACCTTGTCGCCCTCCTTCTTCCGCCATCGGCCCACAGTGGCCTCGAGAACCGATTCGCCCAGCTCGGGCACAACAATTTTAGCGGGCATATTCATCACCTCGAAGGCTATCAGCCCTCAGCATTCAGCAATCACCGCGCACCCCGGCGCTCCGTTCCTCATCGAGAAGGAGTCGGTGACGAAGGCTCCTCAGTTCCGGCAGGGCCGGAGTGCTGCCCGCTGAAAGCCGCTCGCTGAAGGCTGACAGCTTTTTGCTTGTCACTCGTCTCTTGTCGCTCGTCACCGCCCTACACCTTCTTCAAGAGTACCGTTTCTTCCGTCCGCATTTCCTTCACGTCGTAGGCCTGCGCAATCAGCTTTTCCTGGTTGCGCGCGTGCCACGCGGGCGAGCCTTCGGCGGGGCTCGAGCTGCGCGGGCGCCCGATGTAGTGCAGCGGGCACCGCCCGTTGATCAGGCGAGCGAGCTGCAACCGCACGAACTCCCACGCGCCCATATTACGCGGCTCTTCCTGGAGCCAGACGACCTCCCGGAGCGAGAGGTAACCGTCAAGGGTGTTCTTGATGTCATCGTCCGGAAATGGGTAAAGCTGCTCGACGCGGCAGATGGCGAGCGGAGATTTTTCGGACCGTTCGGCGGCGTTGGCCAGGTCGACGTAGATTTTTCCGCTGCAAAAGATCAACCGGTGCACATGCGCTGGCCTCTGGCGCGCTTCCGCGTCGTCGATCACGCGCTGCCAGCAGCCCTCCGCGAGGTCGCGCGGAGTGGAGGCGACGAATGGATGGCGCAGCAGGCTCTTCGGCGTGAGGACGATCAACGGCAGCGGGTCCTTTCGTAGGAGCAGCGCCTGCCGCCGCAGAAGATGGAAATACTGTGCCGCAGTGGTGCACGTGGCAATGCGCATGTTGATGGCGGCCGCCAGTTGCAGGAACCGTTCCGGGCGCGCGCTCGAGTGGTCTGGCCCCGCGCCCTCCTGCCCATGCGGCAGCAGAAGCACAAGCGAGGGCGTGAGTCCCCATTTTGACCGCGCCGAAGCGATGAATTCGTCAATCACCACTTGCGCCCCGTTAATGAAGTCGCCGTATTGCGCCTCCCAGATCACCAGCCGGCCGGGGCCGTTCACATTGTAACCATACTCAAAAGCCAGCGCCGCGTTTTCGGAGAGCGGGCTATTGCGTATCTCAAAAGCCGCCTTCGCCTGCGGCAGCGCCTGCAGAGGAATGTGCTCGTTTCCCGTCTTCACGTCGTGGAACACCGCGTGGCGCTGGCTGAAGGTTCCGCGCTCAACATCCTGGCCGGTCACACGGATGGCGGCGCCGTCCGTGAGGATCGACGCCCACGCCAGCTCCTCCGCCAGGGCCCAGTCAACGCTCTTTTCGCCGGGGTTGTCGAGCAGCGAGAGCTTCCGTTCAATGGCGCGCTCGAGCTTGCGATTGACGGCGAAACCCTGCGGAAGCTGGCGAAGCGACTTATTGAGCGCACGTAACTCGTCCAGGGGCACCGCCGTCTTCACGTGGCGCGCCGCGCCAGGCTGCGGCGGTTTGGGAACCGGCTCGACCAGGTGCTGCTCCGGTACCAGCGCGCTGAACGCCGACTGGATGCGGTCCATATGTTTGCGCACCAGTTCTTCGGCGAGACCTTCCGCGATGATTCCGCGCGCGAGGAGCGTTTTCACCCAAAGCTGCCGCACGGTGGGATGCGCGGTGATTTTCTGATACATCAAGGGCTGGGTGAAGCTGGGTTCGTCACCCTCGTTGTGGCCGTAGCGCCGGTAGCCGATGAGGTCAATCAGAAAATCCCGGTGAAAGCGCGTGCGGTAGGCAAATGCAAGCCGCGCAGCTTCGATCGAAGCCTCAGGGTCATCCGCGTTCACGTGCACGATAGGAATGCGGAAGCCGCGCGCAAGGTCGCTGGCAAAAATGGTGCTGCGGCCCTCGGACGGCGGCGTGGTAAAGCCGAGTTGGTTGTTGGCGATGATGTGGAGGGTCCCGCCCGCCTGATAGCCCGGGAGCCGGAACAGGTTCAGGGTTTCCGCAACGACGCCTTGGCCTGGAAAGGCGGCGTCACCGTGGATCAGGAGGGGAAGGGTGCGCATGAAATCGAATTTCGGCGCGCCCGGCTGGTCCACGCGCGTCTCCCCCGCTCGCGCCATGCCGAGCACCACCGGGTCCACGGCCTCGAGATGGCTGGGGTTTGGCGCCAGGGAGATAATCATGGTCGGGCTTCGTTCCTCGGAGCGCGAAGTTGTTTTCGCGCCACCCAGGGCGGCCGTTGAGGTCGCGGTCATGGACCGGCGGGCGCCCGAGTGGTACTTCACGTCGCCTGTCCATCCGAGGTCACCGCGGTACTTACTGGTCTTTACGGGATCCTTAAACTCCGCCAAGATCTCCGGATAGGGCTTGTTAAGCACGTGCGCGAGCACGTTCAAGCGCCCGCGATGGCCCATCCCAATCAAGATTTCCTGCACGCGCGCTTCGCCGGCGGAGCTGATCACTTCGTCGAGAATCGGGATCAACATGCCCAGCCCTTCGATAGAAAAGCGCGTTTTGCCAGGGAAAGTGCGATGCAGGAACAACTCAAATGCGCCTTCCTGCGTGAGACGCTCGAGGATCACGAGCTCGTGGATGGGATCTTTGGGGGGCCTGAACAGGCCGGACTCGGTTGCATTCTCCAGCCACGCGCGCTCTTCGGGGTTGCGCAGGTGAGCGTAGTCGTAGCCACTGTGCGTACAGTAAATGCGCCGCAGACTCTCAATTACCTCGAGGGCGTTGGCGGCGCCTTCCGCGACCGGGCCCTCGATAATACTGGCGGGAAGCTGTTGTAGATCGTTTTCGGTAATGCCGTGGGTTGCCGGGAGAAGGGAGGGGTCGCCCGGCGGCTCGCTCCCGAGTGGGTCGAGGTGTGCCGCCAAGTTGCCGAACTTGCGGATGGATTGTGCCAGATTAACCGCGGCAACGACTTTGTGGATGGGAGCGGCGTCAATGGCTCCGGTCGTCCGGGCCGGACCGGCCGCCGCTTGAGACGCGGGTTGCAAGGGCAGGACCGGCGGCCCCGCGCTGCCGAAAAAGGCTCGAGTTTCCGCATCGACGGAATTCGGGTCATGCTGGAACTTTTCGTAAAGCTCCGCCACATAGGCCGCGTTAACACCCTGAAAATCACGCCAATTGCCGCTCATTTTTAGCCTACAAGGGGTGCTTCGCGCGCCATCAGGTTTCGCCACCGCGCGATTACGGCCCCGATGATTTAGACTAACAAATTGCTAGTAATCTGCAAAGCGCGATTGGCGAACAGCTTCAGGCCGCCGTGCGCCGTATCGGCGCGCGGGACACGCCAGATTTCGGTTAAACTGCCGGGAACTCTTTGACAGGAGGCTCCCGCGCTCGGTAATTTATACAGTTGGATGCGAGCTGTTGCGGCGCCCGATAAGCGCTCAACCATCGGTCTTTTCCGGCGCAAGCGCGGGTTCCGGCCGCCGCAACACCCCGCGCGAATAATGTCCCCTGATGGGTCGTAGTCATGGACGGCGAGGGTTTGCGCCAAATTGCCCGGCACCAGGGCGAGTCCCGTAGCCCTCGCAGCTTGAATTGACGTAATATGAAATAGGGGCGCGTGTGGGCGAGTACGCACAAGGGGTGCAAGGTGTTGCAGGGGAAAGGGAAGCGGTAATCCATGATTGAAGCGGCAGAAAACGAATTTACTGAACTCGAAGCGATAGAAACGCGGGAGTGGTTGGAGTCCCTGGATTACGTCATGGAGCAAGGGGATCCACGGCGCGTCGAAAACCTTCTCAGCAGCCTGCAGGCGCGCGCGCGGCTGGCGCGGGTCAAAATCCGGCCGGCGGTGAACACTCCGTTCATCAACACCATTGCCGTGGAGGAGCAGCCGGCTTTTCCCGGCGACGTGGAGATCGAGCGGCGCATCAAGAGCCTCGTGCGGTGGAACGCCATGGCGATGGTGGTGCGCGCCAACAAGGCCGAAGACGGTATTGGCGGCCACATTTCCACTTACGCTTCAGCGGCGACGCTTTACGAGATCGGCTACAACCATTTTTTCCGCGGCAAGAACGAACAGCACGACGCGGATGTGGTTTTCTTCCAGGGGCACGCTTCACCCGGTATGTACGCCCGCGCATTTCTCGAGGGGCGTCTCTCGGTTCAACAACTGGAGAATTTCCGCCGTGAGCTTAAGGCGGGAGGCGGTCTCTCTTCGTATCCCCACCCCTGGCTGATGCCGGAATTCTGGCAATATCCCACCGTTTCCATGGGCCTCGGGCCCATCATGGCCATCTATCAGGCGCGCTTCCTGCACTATCTCGAAGACCGCGGACTGAAGCAGACCGCGGGCCAAAAAGTATGGGCTTTTCTTGGCGACGGCGAAGTGGACGAGCCCGAAACACTCGGGGCTATCTCTCTCGCTTCGCGCGTTATACTGGACAATTTGATTTTTGTGGTCAACTGCAACCTGCAGCGGCTCGACGGCCCGGTGCGCGGCAACGGCAACATCATCCAGGAGCTTGAGGCTATCTTCCTCGGCGCCGGCTGGAACGTGATTAAGGTGGCGTGGGGCGGCGATTGGGACCCGTTGCTGGCGATGGATCGTGACGGAGTGCTTGTCAAGCGGATGGGCGAAGTCGTCGACGGCGAACGACAGAAGTATTCGGTGGAGTCGGGAAAGTATTTTCGCGAGCACTTCTTCGGCGTTGATCCACGCCTGCTCGATCTGGTGAAGGATATTCCTGACGACGCGCTGCGCAAGATGCGTTTAGGCGGCCACGATCCGAAAAAGGTTTACGCGGCGTATAAGTCGGCCGTCGAGCACACGGGCTCGCCAACGGTGATCCTGGCCAGGACCATCAAGGGATACGGCCTCGGCGAGAGCGGCGAAGGAAAAAACATCACCCATCAGCAGAAGAAGCTCAACGAAGATGAGGTGCGGCAATTTCGCTCTCGCTTCGGCATTCCCATTCCCGACGACGAAATCGCGCACCTTGGCTTCTACAGGCCTGCGGACGACACTCCGGAAATGCAGTATCTTCACGCCCGTCGAAAGGAACTGGGAGGCTACGTGCCCTCGCGCAGCGTCACCGTGCCGGCGTTGAAGCCTCCAGCGGAAGCTTTATTCGAGGAGTTTTACGCGGGAACGGGGGAACACGCCGTCTCGACCACCATGGCGATCGTGCGGATGCTCGCCAAGATGCTGCGCGACAAAGAAATGGGCAAGCTGATTGTGCCCATCGTTCCCGACGAAGCACGGACGTTCGGCATGGAAGCCCTGTTCCGGCAGGTCGGCATCTATTCGCGCCAAGGCCAGCTCTACGAGCCCGTTGACCGCGACACCCTGCTGTACTATAAGGAAGCCAAGGACGGGCAGATTCTCGAAGAAGGCATTACGGAGGCCGGGTCCATGGCCTCGTTCATCGCTGCCGGAACTTCGTATGCAACCCACGGGATCAACGCGATCCCGTTTTTTATTTATTACTCCATGTTTGGCATGCAGCGCGTGGGTGACCTGGTATGGGCGGCAGGGGACAGCCGTTGCCGTGGGTTTATGGTGGGCGGGACCGCCGGACGCACCACGCTTGCCGGCGAAGGCTTGCAGCACCAGGATGGCAACAGCCACTTGCTCGCCTACACCGTACCGAATCTCAGAGCCTACGATCCTGCCTATGCCTACGAAATCGCCGCGATTCTCCAGGATGGTATCCGGCGAATGTACGTCGATCAGGAGAGCGTCTTCTATTACCTGACGGTGATGAATGAAAACTATACAATGCCGGCAATGCCCGAGGGCGCCAAAGCGGGTATTCTTAGGGGCCTGTATCGCCTGAAAGCTGCCGAGTTAACCGGCGCCAAGCTTCAGGCCCAGCTCCTCGGCAGCGGCACGATCTTGAACGAGGTGGTGAAGGCGCAGAAGATACTGGCAGAGAGCTATGGTGTGGCGGCCGACGTCTGGAGTGTGACGAGCTACAAGGAGCTTTACCGCGACTTGCACGCGACGGAGCGTTGGAATACGTTCCACCCCGCAGCCGCTCCCCGCGTCCCTTACGCCGCGCAGTGCCTGGCGCAGGCGCCGGGCGTGATTGTAGCGGCGTCGGACTACGTTAAGGCGCTGCCGGACTCCATCGCGCGCGCCTTGCCGCAACCCTTCGTTTCGCTCGGGACTGACGGGTTTGGGAGAAGCGAGGGCCGCAAGGCTCTGCGCGACTTTTTCGAAGTTGACGCACGCTTCATCACCGTTCACACGCTTGCCGCCCTGGCGCGGGAAAAGAAAATCAAGCCCGGCCTAGTCGAAAAGGCGATGAAGGAGATGGAGATCGATCCGGAAAAGACCGATCCGGTGCTTTCGTAAGGTGGCTGCTGACCACGCGTTCGGGACAGGATTCCGTGCACCGCGCTTAGGACCTGAGGTGTGCTCCACCCGGTTTTCTGTTAACAAAAAAGAGATACATTATGGCGAATGAATTCAAACTCCCCGAGCTTGGGGAGAACATCAAGTCCGGCGACTTGGTGCGGCTCCTGGTATCGCCGGGCGACCAAGTGAAGCTGGATCAAGCGGTGCTGGAGCTTGAAACCGATAAAGCTACGATTGAAGTTCCGGCTTCGGTGAGCGGCACCGTCAAAGAAGTTTTTGTGAAGGACGGGGACAAGCTTCAGATCGGGCAGCTCATTTTTACCGTGGATGGCGCTGGTTCGGACGCAGAGAAGGTGGATGCGGTGCCCCTCGCGCGAGCCGGCGAACCGGGACCGCGGACGAGCACCGCGGCCGCGGCGCCCACTTTGCCCAAATCCGCGCCGGCGCCAGTTGCGCCCAAGACCGGTCCGGCGGAGGCCCCTGCCGCGGCGCGGCCTTCCGCGCCTGTTTCGCAACCCGTTGCGCGGGCTGAGGCAGGAGACGATGGCTCATCACACATCTTCGCACCCGCCGCTCCGTCCGTTCGCCGCGTGGCTCGGGAAACCGGAGTGAACATCAGCGACGTGCATGGCACGGGCCCCGGAGGCCGCATTAGCGCCGAAGACGTGATGCACTACGCGCGCGATATCATCCGGCGCGGCGGCGCGGCGGGCGGCGCCGTGGCGGCGGCCCTGCCGGATTTCCGCAAGTGGGGTGAGATTGAATCCAAGGCGATGAGCGCGGTCCGGCGCAAGACGGCCGAGCACATGGCGCTGGCTTGGGCCAACGTTCCGCAGGTTACGCAATACGACAAGGCCGACACCACGCGTCTCGAAGATATCCGCAAGCAGTTTGCCAGCCGGGCCGAAAAAGCGGGAGGCAAGCTGACCGTGACCGCGATCGCTCTCAAGGTGGTCGCCTCCGCCCTCAAAGTCTTTCCGCAGTTTGCCGCAAGCATCGACGTGGCGCGCGGCGAGATCGTCTACAAACGTTATTGCCACATCGGCGTAGCGGTGGATACGGATCGGGGGCTGCTCGTGCCCGTGATCCGGGACGTGGACAGAAAAAACATCATTCAACTCGCGGCAGAACTCGCCCGGTCTGCAGAACGGGCCCGCGCCAGGAAACTGAGCCTGGAAGAAATGGAGGGCGGGGTTTTCACGATCACCAACCTCGGCGGGATCGGCGGAACAGGCTTCTCACCCATCGTGAATTATCCTGAGGTGGCTATTCTGGGCCTTTCGCGCGCGGAAACCGAGCCGGTCTACATCAACGGACAATTTGAACCTCGCCGGATGCTGCCGCTCTCTCTTTCCTACGATCATCGGCTGATCGACGGCGCCGATGCCGCCCGTTTCCTACGCTGGGTGGCCGAAGCGCTTGAGCAGCCGTTTCTGCTGCCGCTGCAAGGATGATCCGCACATCCCCAATTCCAAATCCCAACTGCGAGTCAGACGAGTGCCCATATGAGCGACAAAACGAACACAACCCAACTGGCTGTGATTGGAGGCGGCCCGGGAGGGTACGCCGCAGCATTCCTGGCCGCCGACCTCGGTATGAAGGTGGCCCTGATCGATCCAGAAATGAATCCGGGCGGCGTTTGCCTCTACCGCGGCTGCATTCCTTCCAAGGCGCTGCTTCACGTTGCGAAGCTGCTCAGCGAATCCCGCCACGCAGGCGAGTGGGGCATTGAGTATCAGGAACCGAAGATCGACTTACCGAAGTTGCGCGGCTGGAAGGAATCGGTGGTGATGAAGCTCACCGGCGGCCTGGGGCTGCTGGCGAAGCAGCGCTCGGTCCGATACATCCAGGGAACGGCGGGATTCACAGATTCCCAAACGCTGAAGATCAAACTGCGTACGGGCGGCGAAGAAACACTTTCGTTCACACGCGCGATCATCGCCACGGGATCGCGCCCCGCCACGATCCCAGGCGTCCCTGAGAAGAGCGCGCGCGTGCTTGACTCGACTTCGGCGCTCGACCTGGAGGATACACCCAAGACGCTGCTCGTGGTAGGCGGAGGCTACATTGGACTGGAGCTAGGAACGGTGTACGCCGCGCTGGGGACAAAAGTCACCGTGGTGGAAATGGCCGACGGCCTTATGCCGGGCGCAGACCGCGACTTGGTGAATATCCTTGCGAAGCGTTTGGAGAAGGATTTCCAATCCATCAGGCTCAAAACCAAAGTGGTGGAGATGAAGGCGGCCGAGAAGGGAATCCGTGTAACACTCGAGGGCGAGGCGGCAGGAAGCGGCAGCGAAACGTATGACAAAGTGCTGATCTCCGTGGGACGAAAACCAAATTCTGCCATCCCAGGTCTCGACAGCACCAAGGTCGCCGTGGGGCCGGGAGGATTTATTCCGGTAAATCCCCAGCGGCAGACATCAGATCCCAATATCTACGCCATCGGCGATGTGGCCGGCGAGCCGCTGCTCGCCCATAAAGCTTCGCACGAAGGCCGCGCCGCGGTCGAAGCGATTGCCGGCCACAAAGTCGCTTTTGAGCCACGCGCGATTCCGGCTGTGATCTTTACCGACCCTGAGATTGCCTGGTGCGGCCTGACCGAGACTCAGGCGCAACAGGAGAACCGGCCCGTCAAGATTGCGCGGTTTCCGTGGGCTGCTTCCGGGCGCGCGCTGACGCTCGGGCGCACCGATGGTGTGACCAAAATGGTGATTGATCCGGCCACGGAGCGCGTGCTCGGCGTGGGTATTTGCGGGACGGGGGCGGGCGACCTGATCGCCGAGGGTGTATTGGCCATCGAGATGGCCGCGCTGGCCTCGGACGTTGCGCTCACAATTCACCCGCATCCGACGCTTTCCGAGACGGTCATGCAGGCCGCGGAAGTCTACTTCGGAACCAGCACGGACTTGTACCGGCCGAAGAAAGCGTAACGGGTCGAAGAGGCGGTGGGAATGCCGCCGCTTCAACCAGCGCGATCGCCCGGCGGGGGAGAAATGCCGATTCTGGTTGTTGTGGAAGACCTTATCTTCCTCTCGAAAATCCGCCAAACCGCGAAACTCATCGATATTACTCTTGAGGACACTCGCCCCGCGCAACTGAGAGAAAGACTCACCGCCGGGCCTGTTACCGCGGTGATTTGCGATCTTAACTACCGCGCGGGATTGGCGCTCGAGGCGGTCCGTGAGATAAAACAGATTCCCGTGCTGCAACGCATTCCGGTGATCGGCTTCCTCTCCCACGTCCAGGCGGATCTTGCGGTGGCGGCTCGGGACGCGGGCTGCGATGTGGTGATGGCCCGCTCCGCCTTCGCCGCGCAACTTCCCCAACTACTTCGCCGTTATGCCGCGAACGATGTGGTTCCCTCCTCTCCGGTTAGTCATGCAGAATAAATTCGCGTCCAGGGCGCTGCTTCTGGCGTTGCTTTGCGCGGTGGCCGCCCCGCTTCGCGCCGGCCCCTCGCTGCCCGACGTCACCGCGCTGCTGAAGCAAGTTCAGAAGAACCAGGCGCGTGTGGAGATGGACCGCGAAAAATACACTTTCACCGACGTTGAAGAGCAGGACGACGTGGGGCGCAGCGGCGCGGTGAAGAAGATCGCGGAGAAGCAGTACGACGTGTTTTTCTTACACGGGTACCTGATCCGGAGGTTGGTAAAGAAGAACGGCAAACCGCTGAGCGTGTCCGCGCAAAAAAAAGAGGATGGGCGCGTGGCGAAGCTGATGGAAAAATACGAGCGGACGGCGGCGAAAAAGGACCGCTCGGATGGTCGCCAGGTTGGGATCGCGGTCTTCTTGCGCACCAGCCGTTTCACGAATCCGCGATGGGTGAAGCTGCGTGGGCGGAAGGTGCTCGCTTTTGATTTTTATCCGAACCCGGCATACAAACCAAGAACGAAGGCAGAAAGAATCTGCCA
>JBOGJT010000035.1:0-8731 GCA_050745065.1 Terriglobia bacterium | reverse complement strand
CCGGCCGCCTCAAGGGATCGCACCACGTCCCCTACGCTCAGGCCGGCGGCCTGGCAAGCGTCTTCGAGGTGCTGATCCCCTCCGCAACAGTAATCGATTCCCAGTTGCTCGAATACTTTCGCCGAAGCTGGCATCCCGAGGACGATTTCCTTCAACGGCTTTGTTCTATCAATCTGCATGTTGCTTTCTCCTTCCAGGCTGAAGCCGCAGTCCGTTGTCTTGACCCCGGCGCGAAACGATCACTACACGGGGGCGGACTGCGCTTCTCCTCTGCTCATCATGGACCGAGATCCACCCAATAACGCCCTATATAAAGTCTCGCCGAATCGGAAGACTCGATCATGACCTGCAAAGGCCTCGGCTCGCGCATGCGCAAATCCTTCTTCATGTCGCACGCGATAACCTGATCGCCTGCCTGGTTGTAAAGACAGAGCTGCGCTTGTTGCCTCCCCGATGTGCGTGTACGGCGAATACCGAATCCATAGCTGCCAATACCGGCATCCTTGCCGCAGATGGAAAGGCGGCCTTCTGAAATCAGCATCCCTGAGTATTTCTGTTGGAGCTGCGAGGCGAACCCCGCAGTCACAATCAATGCAAACAGGGCCCTGGCACCTGCGGGAGTTTTGATCAGCACTGCATTACGCTTTTCCACCGGAATCGCACTGCCTTCCAGATAAACATCGCGTGGGATCGATTTATTGAGCAACTCTCCTGTGACAATTTCAAAGTGCCCAGGGCCAGAACCGGCTACACCTGATGCTCCCAGCAGCAGAAGCAAAAAGCAAACACGTGATACCGAGCGAGCTTGCATTTCTCCTTAAAGTAACACAACCCTTACCATCGAACGTTCAGGGCTGGCCGCGCGCAACGCGCCTCTTCATCGCGTGGCCCGTTGCGTGGTCTGTCTGCTGCTTATCTTATGTGAGTAACGCCCTCACAGACCATCCTCGGCGTTCTTTTGCGCGAACGCTATGACTAAAGTCCGGGCGAGGTGACGAAAGAGGCGCGAAACCACAGGCAAGTCAGCACAATCGACACCAGACGCGTCGCTTTCACGCCGAGATGTTCATGCCTTCGCCCCTCTAAGAAGCCGCGCTCCTTTCAGTCCACCCGTAGTGAGCTTGCTTCATCGCGGCGCCCGTGAGGCTTTTCATATTGAGTTTCTGGCGCAAGCGTTGGCTTCATTCCAAGGGGTAGGCGCCGTCCGCGAAGTAAGACATTCCAATAGAGCCACGGCAATCCGTACTTCTTCAGCAACCACATGTCGTATCTCTTACGGACGGTGTCAATCATCGGGATCGCCGGCGCGGGTCGGCCGGTGTAGTCGAGCTCGCACAACAACATCCGGCCGTAGGCGGTAACAATAGGGCAGGCGATGTAACCGTTGTATTCGGACAATGTACCCCACTCTGATCCGGGGCCAACCGATGAGAGGCGGCCTGTTGCACCGCCCGCTGTCCGATTACCGCTTCCAACGCCACCTACGCCTTCAACCCTTGCACTGTACTGCCTTCCCTGCCGCATCTCCGCCCGGCTGGCCCGCCGGTAGCGAGGATAAATCCTTTGCCCATACGCTTTTCTCGAAGATGGACTCATCGCGTTACCCGTGTCCATCGCGTGCAAGATTTTAGAGCGCGCGATCACGTAACCTTGCTTTTTAGGAGGTGGCGGGACTATACTCAAACACGAGGGAGTTGAGTGGGCGAAAGCCCACTTTTTTGTTGGCGCTGGTCGTGTGTCCGTCGGGGGTGCTCGCGCCAATCGCCGACCCGGTTGGAAATTACATGATGGTCGACGTCGACGAAATAAGGAGGATGGCCGAGCGTGTGACGGCCTCGGAAAATCTCACGTTGATCGATGTTGAGCTGAAGGGCGGCCGCACGAATCAGCTTCTGAGAATCTACATCGATAAGCCACAAGGCGTATCGCACGCGGATTGCCAGGTGGTCAGCGAGCAGATGAGTGCTTTGCTCGACGTGCAGGATATGTTTCCGGGGGCTTACACCCTGGAGGTATCTTCGCCGGGACTCGACCGTAAGCTCTTAAGGGCCAGCGATTACGAACACTTTGCAGGCCGCAAGGCGCGTCTGGTGCTGCGCGAGCCGCTGGAAGACGGCAATAAGGTGCTCGAAGGGCGCTTGCTGGGGTTGAACGCGGGGCGCGTCCGAGTCGACTTGGGCGGCAATTCGGTGCGCGAGCTAGACCTTGCGAGTATTGCCAAGGCGAGATTAGTGGTAGAAGAGGCGAGAGACAAATGATGCCAGGAGGCTCGCGCGGGCGCTGGCGTTTCAGCCGTCTCCGCGCCATCCGGCCAAAGCGCCGCAAACCCGCAAGAAACGCGCGTTAGCGGCGCTTTACGTGGCACCGGTACCCCGAGGTTAAGTCTGTGACAACCAGTTTGCTTTACCAAACGATTGACCAACTGAGCCGCGAGAAAGGCATCGATCCGCAGGTGATTATCTCTGCGGTGGAAGACGCCATCCTGGTGGCCACGCGGAAATATTACAAGACCTCGGAGGATCTCGAATCGCATTTCAACACGGAGACCGGCGCGATCGAGGTTTGCGCGGTCAAGAAGGTGGTGGAACAAGTTGCGGACGCGGACCACGAGCTTTCGATTGCGGACGCCCTCCGCCTCGATCCCACGGCAAGCGTGGAGGCGGAAATCCGGATTCCAAAATCCACCGGCGGGCTGGGGCGGATTGCAGCGCAGACGGCCAAGCAGGTGATTTTCCAGAAGGTGCGCGAGGCGGAGCGTGAGACGGTTTTTGCTGAGTACAACCAGCGCATCGGCGAGCTGGTCAATTGCACCGTGAAGCACCTGGAAGGACCGGACGTGATCGTGGATCTCGGCCGCACAGAAGGGCGCATGCCGCGCCGCGAGCAATCGCGCCTCGAAACGTGCCAGGTGGGCGACCGGGTGCGCGCCGTGATTACCGCGGTTGACCGAGCCGCGCGGGGGCCGCAGGTGGTGGTATCGCGCGCAGACGCGATGCTCGTGCAGCGCCTCTTTGAAATGGAAGTGCCCGAAATTTACGATGGCACGGTGGTGATCAAGGCCATGGCGCGCGAGGCGGGTGAGCGCACAAAAGTCGCCGTCTATTCGAAGGATCCGGACGTGGATTGCGTGGGCGCCTGTGTCGGCATGAAAGGCATGCGCGTGCAGTCCATCATTCGCGAGCTGCGCGGAGAGAAAATTGACATCATCGAGTACAGCGATGACCCGGTCACGTTCGCGGCAAACTCGCTCAGCCCGGCGAAGATCAACCACGTTTCCATCGTCGATTCGGAAGAAAAGAACCTGGAAGTAATCGTTGAAGACACACAGCTTTCTCTCGCTATCGGCAAAAAGGGCCAGAACGTACGCCTCGCCGCCAAGCTTCTGGGCTGGCACATTGACATCAAGAGCGAGGAAGAAAAGCGCCAGGAAATTGAAACTCAAATGGCTGCCATGGCCCGCCGCGGTGCGGCGGTGGGCGAGCTCTCCGGTCTTGGAGAAAAAACCCTGCAGAAACTCAAAGACCACGGCATTGAGACGGTGGAGCAGTTGGCGCAAATGACGCCGGCCGAACTGACCGAGATACCGGGCATTGGCGAGAAAACCGTGGAGAAGATTCGCGTCGTTGTGACCGAATACTTCGAGCAGGGCGAGCAGGGTGCGGCCGAGCAAGGCCAGCCTGAAGAGGTTGCAGCGAGCGCCGTGGAAAGTGCCGGACTACCTGAGCCTGCGTCCGAAGCGGTGGAGGGCGCAGCCGTTTCTGAGCCATCCGGATCAGAAACGGTAGACACTGGAAGTAATAATGAAGAGGCTTCCGGCGAAACGGTGGAGGCAGCCGCGGCCGCGCCCGGCGAAGCCGCCGGAGAACCTGGAACCACCGCTGAGGTTGATGTGCCCGTCGATGCTACCGCTCCCTGTGAGAATGCGGCACCGCCTGAGAACGGCGACGAAGCCCCCCCCGACGCAACGGCCAAGGACGCCGAAGGACGCGAGGGCGGCTCCTAGCCGATCATCGCGGAACCCAGCAGGAAGCGTGTAGCGGCGAGTTTACATCGCTGGAGTCCAAGTGTTCTCAAGCATCTACGGCGGCATCGAGGAGGAGCTAACCGCTCCCGGCAGCCGGCCGCGTTCGACGGCCCAACCCAAGGCGTGCGTATTTCTGGAGACCCCAATAAGTGAGTGACAAGATTCGCATCAACGATCTGGCGAGAGAGCTCGAAGTGAAGAGCAGGTCCGTCCTCGACTATTTACACGAATTGGGACATACGGACAAGAAATCTCACTCGAGCGCCATCGAAGGCGAGGTCGTGGATCAGGTCCGAAAGCATTTTCAGCAGGTCACGCGGCCGGCACAGCCGGAGCAGCCCACCGTCGCGACTCAGAAACCACAAGCCGCAGCACCGGCGGCGCCACCCAGGACGCCGGCTTCACCCGAGCAAGGCTCTATCACGGCCGGAGGGCGGACCATCGAACAAATCAAGGCTGAAGCTAGGCGTCTTGTTGCGGTACACCCTGCCGCACCCGCTCGCTCTGCCGCGCCATCAACCGAACGGGTCGTAAAGCCCGCGGCCGCGGCGCCACCGGCGCCCGCGTCTGCGAGGAACGCCCCCTTGGTCGCAATTCCGGCGCGAATGGCGCCCGCGGCCGCTGCGCCGGGCAGACCTGTGCATCGCACGGCCGCCTCGCCCGCCTCTGCGCCGACTCCTGCGGTAGCGGCGCCGGTGGTCGCGCCTCCAAGTAAACCGCGCCTCGCCGCGCTAGGGCGGATTGTGAACCCGCCCGGTGGCCCCCGGCCCATAGCACAGCCCGCGGCAGCCAGGGCGACCGAGTACGCGGCGCAGGGAAAGACCGCCGCAGCCCAGTTGGCCGTCAAGCCCGCGCGCTCAACCGGAAAGAAATTGCCGGCTTCGGATCAACCGATCTACCCCAACGCGGCGCGACCCAAATCGCCCACCTCGCGTCCCATGCCCGCGCGGCGCCCGGGCGATCACCGTCCCATGCACCCTACCGCCGCTCATCCTGCATCGGCGCCTGGCGCGCGTCCGGGCGATGGCGCTGCCGCACGTACCGCGCCTTACCGCGGGACGGGCGGCCCCGGCCGCTCGATGCCCGGTAGGGCGCAATATCCACCGGCGCCCAAACCTCTGGTTCCGGAAGAAGTTCCGATCACCCGGCAAATTACACTAACCGAAGGCATCAGTATCAAGGAGCTCTCCGAGAAACTGGAAGTCCGCGCCAAGGACGTGATTAAGCGGCTGCTCGACAAGGGCATTTTTTCGACGATCAACCAAACGCTTGACAGTAAAACCGCCCAGCAAGTCGCTCGCGGTTTTGGCGCTGAGACCACGGTCATTACGTTTGAAGAGGAAGTAACCCAGGAGGTCGAAGAGGCGGACAACCCCGAAGATTTGCGGCCGCGCCCGCCGGTGGTTACGGTGATGGGCCACGTCGATCACGGCAAAACGTCGCTGCTTGACGCCATTCGCGAGACCACCGTCGCTGCGCGCGAAGCAGGCGGCATTACCCAGCACATCGGCGCCTATCACGTCGATGTGAACGGGCGCAAGGTGGTTTTTCTGGATACTCCCGGCCACGAAGCGTTCACGTTAATGCGTGCACGCGGCGCACGCGTCACGGACGTGGTGATCCTGGTCGTCGCGGCGGATGACGGCGTAATGCCGCAGACCGTTGAGGCCATCAACCACGCCCGCGCCGCCAAAGTGCCTATCCTCGTGGCTATCAACAAGATCGACAAACCCGAGGCGATGCCCGAGCGCGTGAAGAAGCAACTGGCGGACCTTGACCTCATGCCGGAAGAGTGGGGCGGCAATACCGTCACCGTGGAAGTCTCCGCGAAGCAGAAGAAGAATCTAGATCTACTCCTCGAAATGATCCTGCTTGTGGCCGACATGCAGGCGATCAAAGCCAACCCCAATCGGCCCGGATCAGGTACCGTGCTCGAAGCCAAGCTCGATCGCGGACGCGGCCCGGTGGCGACGGTGCTGGTTCAAAACGGCACGCTTCACGCCGGTGATACCTTCATCGTGGGATCGATTTACGGTAAGGTCCGCGCCATGCTCAACGATCTCGGCCAGCCTTCGGTCGAGGCGCCGCCGTCCACTCCAGTTGAGGTGCTCGGACTTGAAGACGTCCCCCAGGCGGGCGACAAGCTGCAAGTGATCGAAGACACCGCCAAGGCGAGGCAAATCGCCGTTCATCGCCAAGCCAAAGCCCGCGAGGCCGCCTTGGCCAAGTCCGCGCGCCTGACGCTCGATCAGCTTTCGCAACAGTTGGCCGCGGGCGACGTCAAGGAGTTGCAACTGATTCTTAAGGCGGACGTGCAAGGCTCCGTCGAAGTGCTCTCCGACACGCTTTCGAAGCTGAGCGACGACCGCGTCAAGGTGAAGGTGATCGATGCCGGCGTGGGCGCGATCACGGAAACCAACGTACTGCTCGCTACCGCCTCCAACGCCGTCATTGTTGGTTTTAATGTACGTCCGGAGCGCAAGGCTGCTGAGCTCGCCGCGCTTGAGCGCGTCGATATCCGCCTGCACACCGTCATCTACGAATTGGTGGATGAAATCCGCAAGGCAAAGGTGGGCCTGCTGGCGATCCGGTACAAGGAGACTTCACTCGGGCGCGTGGAGGTCCGCGACACGTTCCGCATCAGCAAAGTGGGCACCATCGCCGGCGGCTACGTGCAAGATGGCAAGCTCACCCGCGACGCCAAAGTTCGGCTGCTGCGCGATAGCGTTGTCGTGCACGAAGGGCGCATTCGCTCGCTGCGCCGTTTCAAAGAGGACGTGCCCGAGGTGCGCTCCGGCATGGAGTGCGGCATCGCGCTCGAAAACTATAACGATGTGAAAACCGGCGACGTCATCGAGGCCTACGCCACTGAACGGGTCACCGAGGAAGCCATCGCCTAGGGCCGATTCCCGCGTCGGGAGCGATAAGCCATGCCGGTCGGTCTGTTAACGCTCGAAATTCAACTTCCCTACGCCCACTCCCTCAAGGAAAAACGAGCTGTCTTGCAGAAGCTCATGAACCGCCTGCGGGCGCGCTTCAACGCCGCCGCAGCCGAGCTTGACCACCAGGACGTGTGGCAGCGCTCGACCGTGGCCGTCGTCACCGTATCGAGCAGCCAGCCGGCTGTGGAATCTTCGCTTCGGCGCATACTCGAGGAATCCGAGAAAATTCTGGGCCAGGACGTCGCGAGTTATTCGCTCGATTACTTCGACTAACGCCGGTCGCAGTCATTTCAGATTTCAGATTTCGAATTTCAGATCGATCTATGAGCGGTGCGCGTGATCACTGCCAGCCGGTCATGCCGCTTGGCGGCAGCCGCGAAACATAAAAACGATCTTCGCGGTTCCCCTCCTGGGTGAAGAGGGACGGGGGTGATCGAAAGATGCCGTTGTCGTCTCGCTCTTCCACCCCTACCCCTTCAAAGCTTGGAGGGTATCTTTCACCGAGGCGTGATTTTCGCCGGTGTCGCGTTCAACACGATGGAACCTGAAATCTCCGGTGTATTGATCGTCGACAAGCCCGCAGACTTCACGTCCCACGACGTCGTGGCCAAGGCGCGGAAGATCCTCAATCTCCGCCAAATCGGCCATTTCGGCACGCTCGACCCCTTCGCCACCGGCGTCTTGCCTCTTTCCGTCGGCAAGGCCACCCGGTTCGCCCAATTCTACCTGAAATCGCGCAAGTCATACTCGGGGATCATACGGTTTGGCTTCTCCACCGATACCTATGACGCGACAGGCGTCCCCTCATCAGACCCCGTTGATGTTCGCCCGGACCGGGCCTGCCTCGAGGCAATCATGCGGGAGTTTAACGGACGCATTCAGCAGACGCCGCCGGCGTTTTCCGCCAAGCGCGTGGGCGGGGTCCGCGCGTACCAGTTGGCGCGCCAGCGGCAGGAAGTGGTGCTCGACCCAGTGGAAGTGGAAATCTATGCGCTTGAGCTGCTACGCTTCTCGGCGGACAGCGGCGAGGCGGCGTTTTCGGTGGAGTGCAGCGGTGGAACGTACGTCCGGTCGCTCGCGCACGACATTGGGGCGCGGCTTGGGTGCCCTGCGCATCTTGCCAGCCTTCGGCGCACCGCCGTTGCGGAGTTCCGCGAAGAGGGGGCGGTCACGTTGGCCAGACTGCAGGAGCTTGCTGCGGCAGGGAGCGTTGCAGCCGCAACGGTTCCCCTCGAGGCTTTGCTGCCGGATTGTCCGCAACTTGTGGTGCGGGGCCGCGAAGAGATTAGCGTTCGCCACGGACACGCCTTCGAGCTGGCCCAGTCTTTGCGCCCGGATCGCGGCCAGCGTCCCGGCCACGCCGCGGTCATGTCTGTCCTCAAGATCATGAACAGCGACCGCCGCCTCATCGCTATTGCACGTCACGTCTCCGGCAACATCTATCATCCCGATTTGGTCCTGGCGTAGGCAAAATCGCCGTCCTCGACGCCTACTTTTGTGGCTGGGACTCGGACTGCTGAATCAGCTTCGCCACTTCGGAGCTGGTGCCTACCGGTTCGATCATCACGATGTGCTGCGCATCGAAAAACGTCACCGGGGGCGCGTGCAGTTCCTTGCCACGCTTCACCAGTACGTTCTTCACCTGCTTGGTTGTGGCGTCTTCCGTGCGGACGATGTAATACACGTCCGTCATTTCAGGGTAGCGGCTGCCCACTCCCGAGAGCTTGCCATAATACACCTGGCCGTTATCGAGCAGGACCGCCTG
>JBOGJT010000034.1:0-3790 GCA_050745065.1 Terriglobia bacterium | reverse complement strand
CCGTGTCGGAAGCGCTGGCGTCGTCCGTGTATTGAGTGGCGAATTCCTGGCCTTCTCCCACAATCATCGTTTCAAGGATGCTCAGCAGCCGGTCGCGGTCATCCGTGAAATCGGACAGGACATCAACACCGCTGCCTTGATAGCGCAAGATGGCGATAAGATCGTCCGGTCCCATCTGGGTCTTGATAAACTTCTGCGCGGCCGTGAGGGCGCGAATCTGATCTGCGGGCGGCATGGCGGTCATGTCAAAGTAAAGCGCCAGAAGGCGGCTGTCTTTGTACCGAGTCTTTCCGGGCTGTTCGGGCGAGATTTGCGTTTGGGCAAGCTGATAATAGACGTTGACGTTTTCGGGCGCAGACCGAGTCACGGGCGCGGCAACGGAGCCTTGCGGCAGCTCCTCAAATCTGAAGAATCGAATGGTTTGGGGAACGCCGTCTTCGGTGACCGTAAAATCTTTGGCCGTTAGCCCCGGAACGGGACTCCCCTTCCGATCTCTCACGGAAACCGTTTCCACAACGAGCTGCGTGGTGACTTTGAGCGTGGGTTGCGGATGGATTTCGAGCGGCGCGTTCCGGCCGGTCTGCTGCGCAGCCGCAGGTAGCGCGGCTAACAGCATGAGCATCGCAATCAACCTGCGCATAAGTCAAAACCTCAACCGAAGCGTCGTTTGCAGGCTCCTCATAGGATTCGCCGCCACGGGCAATCCGAATTGCGCGCTGTTAATGGTCGTATTCCAACTCGTGAACGTCACGTGATTGAGCGCGTTAACCGAATCGATCCGCAAATCGAGGTTGTACTTGCCGTGCAAGCGAAACGTGCGCCCGACCGAAGCGTCCAAGCTGAACTCCGCAGGGCCGGTGATCGAATATCGGCCCGCATTTCCCCATTGGCCCGGGAGCGGCGGAGTATACGCCGCCGGGTTGAGACCGAGCGCGCCGGGAGCAGTGTACAGAGGAGCGCCGGTGTAATCCGGCCGAATGCTTCCGGTAATTCCCGTGCCCGGCACGGCCGCGAGATAAATCGGCGTTTCGGGCAGACCACTGCCCACGGTAATCTGCGTCAAGAACGTCCATTCCTTGAAAAGCGTTCCCCGCCAGCCGCCGAGCAATGTTCCGCCGCCGAGTCCCATCCCTGTGGTGTATTGCAGAGCGAAGTTCACGAGGTGGCGCTGATCGAACGCCGAAAGACTGCGCTCGGCGGCGAGATCGCGCCAGTCCTGTGCGATCGTCGGAGCGCCCTGTGGCGCCGCTGCTCCAATTGATGCCGCGGCGCCCGGACTAAATCCGTTCAGGGACGTCGCGCTTTTCGGCGCCGTCACCGGGCCCTGGCCCCCGAGCACGGAATCGTCATCGATGGCCTTCGAGTAAGTGTATTCCAGCGTCGCCGTCAAGCCGCTCTCTAATCTGCGCCGCACCTGAATTTGGGCTGCCTCGCGGGTTGAATTGCCGTTCGACGTGATATAGGTGAACCCGGCAGGACACGCCGGGCAAGGATTCGCAGCTCCGGCGGGGTAAGTATTGGGCAGAAATTCCTGCATCCCGCGCGTCCCTTTCGTGCCGAGGTACGTCGCCGTGAGCTGCATCGAGGCGGGCAGGTCGCGTTGTATCGCGAGGTCCCAATTCTGTGCGTAGCCCACGCGGAAATTCGGATCGGCGGCGAATGTGTCAGGCGTGATCGACGGGCAGGTGTTAAATCCGTTGGCCAAAGTGAGCGGGCAAGCCGGGGAGTTGGCGACGCTCAAACTCTTCGAGAGCGGGGCTTGCTGCGCCATGGCAAGCGCCGTCGTTTGATAAACCGAAGTATCGTAATAGACGCCGTATCCCGCGCGGACCACCATCGACGAGCCGACGATCGGGCGCCACGCGATTCCCACGCGCGGCTCGAAGGCCTTCCTGTCCGGACGGATGAGCGAGGCCGGATAACGCAGGCCGGTGAGTGAGCCTACCGGATCCGTGGCTACGACCGGCGCAACCGCCATAAAACCCGAAGCAATATCAAGGTTTACGAGGCGGTCATACAACTCCGTAATCGGCGCGCCGTATTCCCATCGAACCCCCGCGTTGAGGGTAAAGTCCGGACGAATCCTATAGTCGTCATCGATGTAGGCGTCGTAGGCGGATTCTCGAAAGTATTTGTCGTCGTTACCGAACGCGATGGAGCTGGTATCGGGAATTCCCAGCAGAAAGTCGGCGAAATCAGAGCCACCCCCGCTCGCTGCTCCTTGCGTCGCCGCGCCGGTGAAGGTAAACGTTCCTCGCGGGTTTTGCTGGGAGAGATAGTTTAATTCCCGCCGACGGAAGTCGCCGCCAAACGCAATGTCGTGCAGGCCGCGATTCCATAGCAGCGAATAAGACCAGGCGCTTGTCTGGTTGCGGTCGAAAGACGCTTCGGAGTCCGAGAGGCCGGCAATGCCACTGGCAAAGTTGAGCCCCGGCGGGCCCCAATTTATCGGGCTTTGATTATTTCCCGTGATCCCGGCCTGGCTTGAAACGTTTTCGCGATTTTCAAAATACGGCGCGGTCCGCGTGGCGAGGCGGCTAAATTGATATCCAAGATTCAGGAATAACTGCTGGTTGAGGCGGTGCAACCAATTGAGGCGGGTGTCGATCCCCTGCAAGTCTGTGGTATCGAGAAAGCCGAAGAGGTTGGGAGCGCTGGTGCTCGTGCTGTGGAACGCGAAGCCGCCGTAAACCTGGTCTTTGGTGCCGAGCCGCTGCTCGAACCGCGACTGCAAGGCGTTCTGGCGCGTCTTGCTATTGATCGGGATCTGGTAGTTATAGCGCGAGCTGCCGCTGAAGTTCGGCAGCGGGTAGAAATTCAAGAGAGCTCGCGCTTGCGGGCTGATCAGGCTCGGCGGAATGACGGCTCCTGCGAACGGCTGCCCGGTGGTAGGATCGAAAATTCCGGCGGGTTGCCCAAGCGCGCTTAGAGCCTGAGAAAAATCTCCGCCGCGCTGCGCCTCGTCCGGCACAAGGGCGGATTGCGTGATATCGGTAAGGTTTCGCGTCCACTCGTAGCCGACAAAAACGGTGGGGCCGTTTTGAAGCAGATGGGGAATTTTGAGCGGACCGCCGAACGTCGCGATACCTGTGATGCGGTTGTAAACGGACTTGGGCGTGCGCTGGCCGCTCAAAGAATACGGTGCAGCATCCAATGCGGAATTGTCGAGAATTGCGCCGATCCCGAAGCGATAAAGCCCATTCGCACCGTTGCGATGGTTGCCGAACGCGGGCATTTGCGCGAAAGGCGAAGCAGCCCCGTTGTTCACGCTGCCGTTGAGCAGGAAGCCCGGGGTGGCAAGCTCGTTGAGCCCGCTTTCGGAAGTTCCTGCTTCCGTAGTGGTAGGGGTAGCCCCGGCCAGCCGCTTTTTGGCTGACCGGGGGATTTCGTTCTCCGGGTAGCGCAGACCTGCGCTCTTTGCAGGTTTGCGGTTTTTCTCCGGACCCGGAGACCGAACTCCGCTGGTCGGGTGACGAATCTCGGCTTGCATCTCCACCAGCGGCAGCAGTTTCAGTTCCCATTTGCCTTGCGGCGCATCCGGAGCTATCACTACTTCGCGCCTCATCGTCGAAAAGCCCGTCATTTCGACTTCAATCGTCCAGATTCCGTCCGTCAAGTTGGGAAGAGAATAGAGGCCTTGCTGACCGGTGGTGGTCGTGAACATTTTGCTTCCTTGAATTGCCGTGACCGTCGCGCCGGGAACCGGATAACCGTTGAACGTGACCTGGCCGTGATGCTGCGAAGCCGCCGCAACGCCTGCAGCTTCCAGGCACACAATTACGCAAACGAT
>JBOGJT010000033.1:0-11884 GCA_050745065.1 Terriglobia bacterium | reverse complement strand
GGTAACGGCGTTGTCGCCGTGTCCGGATCAACGAACTACACCAGTACAAACTTCGGCAAGATTGGTTCGACGCGCTTCCCGTTCCAGGATCCGCGGCAGATCCAGTTTGCGCTGAAGCTGTACTTCTAACGATGTGTCGGGCCCACCGAAAGCATTAACTCACACCGGCGGGCGCCTTTGATGCACGGCGCCCGCCGAATCCTCCCTCCTCGGAGATGACGCCCTCAGTTCTTCGCACCGTCGTCTGGCGCGCAAAGCAGAATTCACATTTTGGCTCGCACGGCTGTTATGAAAATGACCCGACGCCATGGGTTGCGATGTTCTGCGTAGGGGCACGCCTTGGCGTGCCCTGGGCGCGGGAAGCCGTGCCCCTACGCTGTTTTCATGGCTTGTGGCACGCCGCAGGCGCATGGGTGTCTGTCTCCATGTGATGCTATGATGCAGGCAATGGCGCGGGATATACGGAGGCGGTCGGAGGTTTTCCTATCCATCGGAGTTGCCCTGTTCTCTGCTTTGCTTGCAACATCGGCCTGGGCGCAGAAGGTCGATGGGATCCAACGGGAGTTTAGGATCGCTGTTTCTGACTACAATTCTGGCCAGCTCGCAAAGGCGGTTTCCGAGCTGGGAATTTTGGCTCGGCGGACGCCCGCAAACGCGGATGTTCAGGAGCTTCTCGGCTTGGCTCTTTCCGCGGAGTCAAAGGATCATGAGGCGTACATTCACTTGCAAAGGGCTGTTCGATTGAATCCGGGCTGGGCCGCGGCGAGGACTAACCTGGGTGTAAATCTAGCGAAGCTCGGGAAAGGCAATCGTGCAGAAACAGAGTTCAAGCGCGCGATCCAGATCGAGCCTAGCAATTACGATGCCAACAAAGACCTGGGGCAAACCTATTTGAAGGCGGGGAAGCTGACCGAGGCAATTCCCTATCTTGAGAAGGCGCAGCGAATCCATGACACTTACGAGAATGGCTACAACCTCGCTCTCGCATACTCCGAGACGGGCCGTCCGCAGGACGCTATACGCGAAATCCAGGCTCTGCTCCCGACGAAGAACACATCTGAGCTGCACAACCTGCTTGGGGAAGCCGATGAAACGCTTGGGGACTACGTCACGGCGGCGAACGAGTTTCAGCAGGCTGCCCGAATGGACCCTACCGAGTCAAACCTCTTTGACTGGGGCGCCGAGCTGCTGGTCCACCATACGCTTGACCCAGCCATCGCGGTGTTCTCTCAGAGCGTGAAGCGCTTTCCTCATTCATCGCGGCTCTTGGTGGGGCTTGGTCTTGCCCAGTATTGGCGCGGAAACTATGATGACGCGGTAACGGCTCTGCTTGCGGCCGCCGATCTCTCACCCTCTGACCCTCGCGCTTACTATTTTTTGAGCAAGGCCTATGACAGGTCGCCCAGCCAGGCCGGCGAGGTGATTGACTGTTTTCGCCGCTTTGCGGAGCTCAAGCCCCACGACGCCAAAGCTCAGTTCTATTATGCAATGAGCGTATGGAAGGGAAACCAAACTGCGAGTTCAGGTCCGGTTCTTGTGCAGGTTGAGTTCCTCATAAAGAAGGCAATTGCGCTCGACCCCTCGCTGAGCCAAGCCTATTGCCAGCTCGGAATTCTCTATGCCCAACAGAGGAGGTTTGCCGCGGCCGTTCCCGAATATAAGGAGGCCATCAAACTTGATCCGAACTTTTCCGCGGCTTTCTACCGGCTGGGCCGCGCGTACGTTCACCTTGGCCGGAAGGATCTGGCTCAAAAGGAGTTTCAGGTTCACCAGCGCCTTTACGTTCAGCACTTGGCGGAAACTGACAAGCAGCGGTCCGAAATCCGCAAGTTCGTTTACTCCCTGAAATCGAACCCTTCGCAGCCATAGTATCGCTGCGCTCCTCGGCGCAAGCTTCACTGCTGGCCTTTATCCCGCAATTCTTCATACGCGTCCATCTCGGTGCGAGCTTCATTCCGAGCGCCGGAGTGCAGCAGGTCTTGCGCCAGGCGGTAGTGAGCCTCCGCCAAATCAGGATTCAAACGGATGGCGCGGCGGTACTGCTGGATCGCGTGGCTTATCGTCCCTTGTTCATCGTTAAGGATTCCGAGCTGAAAGTACGCCGCGGCGAAGCTGGGAGCGAGTGCGACGGCCCTTTCGTTTTCAGCAACGGCTTCCGTCAGCGTTGGTTCGGTGTGCCGCAGGCGATATATTTCCCATAAATCCATGGCATACGCGTAATGCCCCTCGGCGTTCGACGGATGATCTGCGGCGAAGCGTTGAAGCTGGCGGCGGACTTCGGGTTGGCGCTCGGGCGCGAACTGGGCTGCCTCCGCGAGAAGCAGCTCGGGCGCCGGATCATCCGGCGACAGGCTCGCGGCGCGCCTGAGGGATTCCATTGCGGCCCCGTACTTACCCTGGCCATAGAGCGAAATGCCGAGTCCCATCTGAGCGCGGGCCGAGCGCGGATCGCGAGCCAATGCGCCGCGGAACCACGCGGCGGCGTGGACAAAATCCCGCCGGGCGAGCATCTGCGCTCCGGCGCTGGGGGCGGTTGCCGCCGTGGACGAGTGCGGCGAGGCGGCGCTCGGCGGTGAAGGCATTGAAGGGGCGGGTATGAGATATTGCCGTACCATTGCGGCGCCCGCGACCGAAGCCGAATCGCTGTAGCCGCCTCCCGCGGTTGGATCCTTCAACTGCGCGGTTTTAAACAGGCCGCCTTCATAAAAGCCTACCGTGCCCAGCGGACCGAGAGGCATAGCCGTCTGAGTCTTGCCGCCTGAAAGCGGCTTCAAAACGATATTCAAGATAAGGCGCCTGTCATTGGCGGTTATCACCCCGTGCTGCGCAGCAACGGAATATCCCGCGCAGCGCACTTCGAGGGTGTAGGCGCCCTCATGCGCCGGGGCAATGCGATATCCCCCGTTCTTTCCACTCAGTGTCGAAAGGGTTGCGTTCGCTTCTTTGAGAACCAGCGTAGCCCCTGAAAGCGGTTCGCCTGCAACATTCTTGACCGTGCCCCTGATAGAGATCGGCACGACCTGGGCAAACCCGATCTGTATATTCACGGCGAAGATTGCGATCAGGACAGCCGAAGCCAGCAGGTAGCGTCGGCAAATTTTTGGCCGCAACCGAGCAGCCGGAATGTCATGCTGAGCACAGCGAAGCATCTGCCGGTACGCAACGGAAGAAACTGATTCTTCGCGGAGTTTACCCTGAGCGCAGCCGAAGGGCTCAGAATGACAGGCGACGGGACCAGCATGACATATTTCGGAAGTCTTGTTATTAGACCGAGAATTCAGGGTCCTGCAATGTAGGAACGTCAGGCTCAGTCTCATCGCCCAAGCCTTTCGAGGTACTCGCGGGCCAAGGGATGGCCCGGAACCTCCTTCAGTAGCTCGTGCAGCACCGCGACGGCCTCGTCAGGCTTGCCCAACCTGATGTCAACGCGTGCCAGGTTCAAATAGCTCTGGTCGAACGTGGGCGCCTTGCGGATGCAATCGGAGAACGCCTCCACCGCGCGCGATATCTGGCCCGTCCGGACGTAGAGCACTCCAAGGTTGTCGATCGCTTCGGCGTTGTCCGGCTGCAATTGAACGGCCTTTTTGAGGTAAGTCTCCGCTTGGGCATTATTGCCCGCGCCCGCAAGAATCATACCCAGCTTGTAGTTCAACTGGGAATTGTCCGGCTGCCGTTGCAGGGCCTTTTCGAGCAAGCTCTGCGCTTCCGGGTATCGACCCTCTGAACGCTCCAGATCCGCGAGGTTGCCGATGGCGAGCGTGTTGTCGGCGTCAGCCTGCAAGACCCGGTTAAAGTAGCTGGCCGCCTCCTGCGCCCGGCCCTGGCGCGCCGCAATCACACCCAGATTATTGAACCCCATGAGGTCTTGGGGCTGCAGCTCGACGGCCTTCCGCAACTGGGCCCCGGCCTGATCCCATTTCTGCTGCTGCATGTAAAGCGTACCGAGGTCGTAATAGGCGTCGGCGGATCCGGGGTCGTTCCGGATGGCGCGCAGGAAGGCCGCCTCCGCCGCCTCGGGATATCCGTGCTGGGCAAATGTTACGCCGTAGGTAAAGTCATTGCGAACAAAAACACCCCCGTAATACGTCCCCGGAAACGGCAGCGCTTTCGCCATGCGCTCGCGCGCGGTGCGGGGAAGGTTGCGCGCGTCGTCCAGAACTCGCCCGGAGCGGACCGGCCCCTGATAGATTTTGACGATCATCCCGCTTTCGTCAAGCAGCAAGGAGGCCGGAAGGCGCAAATCTCTTCGCCGGTCGAAGGCATAGCGATAGAGCAAATTATAAATCGCGGCCACTTCCGGCGTGGTCAGAAGAAGCGGAAAGGTCAGTGCATGACGCACCGCCAGAGTCTTCAGCTTCCCTTCATCCTGGGGATTGTCGACGTTCAAAGCCCACACTCCAACCCCATGGCTCTCGAAAAGGGAAATGTGGCTTTGGAAATCTCTCAGCCCTGCGACCGACGCGTGATCCGAGCGCGTCCAGAAGTTGAGCAGCAGCGGTTTGCCGCGCTGCCCGCGCAGCGTGCGCGTGTGGCCCGCGAGATCGGGCAATGAAAAATCCGGCGGGTCAACGGGCGCAAGTAGCCACGTTTCAAAGGTGGTTGGAAGCTGCTCGCAGCCGCGACGCTGGCTTTCGGCTGCGCCGCTTTGAGGTTGCGATTTGTAACGCGCTTCGTAACGCGGGCTATGATCTGTCGTACTGGGCGAAGCGAACGGTGCGCCGGTGTCCTCCTCTGAGAGGGATCGGGGACGCGAAGCCGCGTAGGGAACCGCATGAAAGCGTGTTGTGCCTTCCTCGATGTCAATCCGGTGGTTTGCGGGAAGGTTGTCAAAGACTTCCGCTTCGCCGCCCGGCCATTGAACCGTGGCGCGAACCGGTCCTGAGGACGATCCGAGCCCGAAGAACACCTCCTTGCTGTGCTGAGCAAGAAAACCCGATCCGGCTTGCAGGATTCGCACCTGTTCGCCGTTCTCATTCTTTACAGTGACGGACGCGCCGATCGCATCACGATTGCTCTGGCGGCCCTTCAGCCTGAACGAAACGCCATTTCCAAGGTTCGGAATGATATTGCGAAAGATGCGAATCTGCGGCGCCGACCGGTTCTTCACGATGAGTTCCTGGCGTCCGTCGTGGTCAATGTCCGCCAGCGCGAAGGAGCGGCTGTCTTCGAGGCAGTCGAGTCCTGCGGCGCCCGAAACGTCCGTGAACGTTCCGTCGCGGTTGTTGGCATAGAGCACGTTCCGTTCGCGGCCGCTCCAGGTGCCATCGGAGCGAATCAATTCGTTGATCGCGTTCCATCCCTGCTTGTAGGCGTCAGTCGGAATATTACCAAGCGGAGATCGTGCGACCACCTGCCGCCAGAAGAAGCTGGAAAGGTCCTGCGGCTTGGGTCCGGAGATCATTCCGTTGGTGATATAGAGATCAGGATAACCATCGTGATCGAAGTCCCACGCGTCGCTCGACCACGCCCAACGGCCCATGCCCGAGCCGGATTCGGCTGTCTCGTCATCAAACCTTCCAAGGCCGTTGTTGCGGAACAGGGAATTGCCCATCGAGTGCTTGCGATAGAGGTCTCGGGTGCTGGCGGGCGCGTCAGGCAGGAAGTCATCGAGCGCTGTAATGCGCAGTCCGGCAGCGCTCCACATATCGGCCACGTAGAGGTCTTGCCGGCCATCGTTGTTGTAGTCAAGCCAGCAGACGCTCATTCCCGCTCCGGTATCGAGCACGCCGGCTTCCCGGGCGACGTCCGTAAACGTGCCATCGCGGTTGTTGCGATACAGGTTTTTCTGGCCGAAATCGTTGGCTACGTAGAGGTCCGGCCATCCGTCCTGATTGTAATCGCACCAGCCGCAGGCAAAACTGAACCGATTATTGTCCACGTCGAGACGCGCGTCGCGCGTCGAGTCCGCGAAAGTTCCGTCGCGGTTGTTGCGAAAGAGAAAATTGGGCGGTCCGTTTTGCGCGTTGTCGTATGGGACCGGGTAGCGATAGCGCTCAAGGCCTTGATAATAAGCGTAGACGCAGAAGTAGACATCCAGCCAGCCATCGCGATCGTAGTCGGCGCACGCCGCTCCCGTGAATGTGCCCTGCGGCTTCGCGCCAAAGCGGAACGCATCGTCCTTCAGCAAAAACTTTCCACCGCCCTGATTCAAAAAGAGCAAAGGCCCCGTGCCGCGAACCACAATCAAGTCCTCGCGGCCGTCGTTGTCGACGTCAACGAAGAGCGCCGACGGGCAGCTATCCAGCACGTCGACGCCGGACTGCGCGCTGACATCTTCGAACGTTCCGTCTCCCCGGTTTCGATAGAGCCGGTTGGGCAAACCGGACGGCTGGCAAATGTAAAGATCATCCCAGCCGTCGTTATCAATGTCACCCGCGGCCACGCCAAAGTTCCCGTATATATCGATGCCGCTGGCTCCGTCCAGTACGGTCCGCCAGTGGTCCGTACCTTTGGCGAGCTGCTGGTTGAACGAGGCATTCGTGCCTAGGGTCTGGCGGGTAATTTCCTCAAAGAGTGGCACCGCGCTGCGGCTGCGCGTCTCCTCCAAACTCCGCCATTCCGTGAGCCGCCAGTGTGCGCTATGGTTCTGCTCCCACGTAAGGTCTATTAACCCTGTCCGCTGCTGCAAGTAATAGCCCTCGCCCGCGTCCACCAAATCGTAACGGGCTCGGGTGCGAACAGACGCTCCTGATGGTCGAAGCGCCGTCAGGTTGAATTCCGCCCACACAAGCCGCACACGCCCAAGATAGTTTTCAAGCTCCTGAAGAAAATCTGAAGCACCAAGAACCGGGGTGGATCTGAATTGCCGGTTCCAGATTCTCAGGTCTTGGTTCGAGCGCCGGGCCTCGACCTCACGAGCATCGAAGCGCGACCCCTGGAATTGCGGGGCGAGTGAGCGCGCAATGGGCTGCAGGTCCAGTGACGGCTGCATCAAGCCCTCTTGCCATGCAAGCAGGATATGGTGGATCCCGGCGGCAGAGACTTCAGTAGGGTACACGTCCAGCCGGGGGTCAGCCTTCTCGAGGATGGCATGCAAGGGTGGCCGCGAACGGTAATGGGGCTGGAGGATGACCTCTTGAAATCCCGCCTGTGCGTCGAGACAGGGGCCGCTTTTCGGTGAGGCTATTCGGGTCGAATGCGCGTCAGACGGCGCGGAGAGCAGGCCTCCTCCTCGCGCTAACGCGGACACCGCACCGCACCACCTCAGAAATTGGCGGCGCGAGACGGCATGGTCTGCTACCACGAGGGGACCCGGTTCGGGAGCGTCGCTCTCATTGCGCAACACTCACCTATTTTACAACGATCGGACGTTTTGAAATGTGTTGCCTGCCAGGCTCTCCGCTAGGCAATCAGCGCAAGCAGCCGCGTCAAATCGATTGGGCTATCAGACGTAGTGCCGCGGGGTATTGCCGGTCCGATGGCGATCGCTTCGGCATGGTTTTCGAACCACACCAGTAAGGCCGCTTGCCGCGCACCGGGGAGGCGCTGCAGGTCGACCCAGGTTAAATATGCTCCCATGTCCGCGTCGATCAGCGAGGCGTCCGGATCAGGGACCGGCCGCCGGTCCTTTCCGGAGAGCAGTTCATTCATGGGCCGCTCGCGCTGGCGAGGCGTAAAATGCGCAAACAGCGTTACGGGTTGAGCGCGCCGCAGCGCCTCCCGGGCGGTCCACTGCACAAAGGTGGTGCTGAAAATCTGAGTGCCCGAGCCATCCGTCAGTACTCGCGTCTGAAAATGGCTCAGCGTCGTGTCTTGCTCACGGTCGCTCAGGCCGATTTCAGCCGGGCTCATCCGGTGCAACATGCTGCGAAGCGCTTCCGGCCCACCGATGCCGGATTGAATCGCGTTATGGATCTTGTTGAGCAAGGCGATGCGCACCGGCTGAAGCTTCTCATAGGAAACGCGGGTTAAACCGGCGCCCGCGACCGCCAATTCCGCGCCTCCGTCGATGTACCAGTGTCCGTAAACTGCTGGATGCGCCGCAGCCCGTGCTGCCACCGCGCTCAGGAGGACACCGAACCCATTTTCCGGTCTCACGTGGTTGAAGTAAACGCCCTGGGATCGAAGTTTGCGGAACAAGCGGTATTTGTTTTCCGTGACGCCCTGTCCGATCACGATAACTCCAAGTCGCGGCAGCATCGGCGGCTTCTGCGGGTGATTTAGTTCAACCTTGCGCATAAACCCAACCGCCGCTTTGCGGAAGACGTCAATCTGGTGTGTTGACCAGAGAAAGGCTGAGAGTTGCTCGGAAAACCGGCCCGGCTCGCTTACCCAGTCGAGGCGCTCGAATTGCGGTTTCAGGCGTATCTGATCGAAACCAGCCATGACCTGCGCGCGTTGATCCGCGGAAAGAGAGCCAAGGTAATCAAGCTGACGGTTAATATCCGTCCGCTCGGCAGGAAACTTCCAATCGTATTCGCTGATCTGCTGCAGCAGAAGTGGGACAAAGCTGAGTGGGAGGACGCGCAGCAACCCGAGCCGGGCCTCAGCCAGTCGTCGCGCTTCTGGAGTATAGCCCTTGAAATCCGTGGCCTTAAGCTGGCTTGGAAGCATGACGGTTACAAAACCTCCGTCAGCGGCGCGCCGGACGCCGCACCCGGCGAAAAGCCGAGGATCGCGCCCAGGGTGGGAAGAAGATCGATCGGCTGAACGGGCCGGTCAACAACGGTGTTCTCACGAATGCCCGGGCCCATCGCCATCATCCATGTGGTGCGGGAAAGCGCATCACCCGTGCGGTGGTGCTGGAATCCGTTGCCGCCGGAGTCAGCGTCGGAGTCGCGGCCGAAATCCGGAAGGATAAACATCGTCGTCTTGCCGGCATACGCCGGCTCGCTTTGAATTGTTCGCCATATTTCGGCAGAGAGGCGGTCCGTCCGCTGGATGCCATCGATATAGAGCGAGTAGCAGCCAGCGTGCGCAACATCCATATCGTGAAGTGTGATCCAGAGCAGGCTGGGCGCAAGCTGGCGCATCAATTGGCGCGCCACATAGACGGAAAGCTCGTCAGGGCTTGCCAAGCTGCGCGCGTGCGCGGTGAAGTCTGCAACCGAGAGTTTGAGAAGCTCTGCGAACTGATGGAGCTCCACTTCGTTGCCCTCTAGCTTGGGGGCAAATAATGGTGTCTCATAGTTATCTTGCAGCAGATGCACGTACTGCGCGTCCGAG
This sequence comes from Terriglobia bacterium, assembly GCA_050745065.1. GTDB lineage: Bacteria > Acidobacteriota > Terriglobia > UBA7540 > UBA7540 > RH2-MAG17b. The sequence continues at coordinate 2,719 of JBOGJT010000033.1, read as the reverse complement.
CCCGAAGCAAGGGCCTGCGCCAGCAAGCGCTTGGGCAGGATCACACCGGCAGCAAACTCCGGCCCGAAGGAGCGGGCGTCGCTTCCGCCGATGCGGTTGAATCCGTTGCTGGGCGCAACCACCCAGGCGTCATACGCGGGCCGCTTCAGGTCTTTGCGGAAATACTCAAAGACAGTTGGGTGGTCGGGCGCAACAGCGGCGAAGTTGTCGAAGGTCTCGTAAACGCCGGTTGCAAGGCTCGCGGTGGCCACATAGTGGCCGAGGATGCCCCGGTTGATAACCTGAGTGTAGAAAGTTGACCGGGGAATGAGCTCGTGCAGGAGGTGGGGGATGTTCTCCTGCCCATCCGCCATGAACGTCTCTTCGTCACGCGCGCCTCCGCCAAAAGTGACCACCACAACTTTCCGGCGGCTCCGGCGAGGTTGGGCCAGCGCACGCAGGGGAGAGAAGCCGATCAGCGCGCCGCCAGCGGTGGCTCCGGTGACGGTGCGCAGAAAATCCCGCCGGCTCCAGGAAATGGCCTGCGCGACTTCTCGCGGGGTGCAGTGGCCTTGAATGAATGGTACGTTGCGCCGAATTGGTTCTTCTCCTTCCGCGAGCGCATCCCATGCCGGCGGCGTGAAGGAGTAGGCACGGGATATTTCACCCCGTTAAAGCTATCACATGGAGTTGAGCGCATCAAGGAGACTTGGACGATTTAGTCCGGATTATTCATGAAGTTCGGTTCGACAGTCAGGAGGGCACGGTTTTAACCGTGCCCTCCTGACTGTTCATGATTAATCCAGGTTAGAGTAGTATCCACAAAGTAGATACGCAAATAATTTGCTTACGATTACACATGGGAGTGACGCCAAATGTGGTTGCGGCGGCCGGTTTTCCGGCGCTCAGAAGCTGTGAAAAAATCGGCCGGCGATGTCATTCCGAGCAAAGTGAGGAATCCCATCCTTTTGTTTTCAACAAATAGCAGATCCTTCGCTACGCTCAGTCTGTCATGTCGCTTCGCGACACCCCAAAGGATGAAAATAGGGTGTGGGGGCGCTGCTTAACGTGCCCACCGTCTAAAGGGCGCAGCAATCAGCGCCCCTACGAAGAACCCCACAACCTATTTATTTTCAACACCGGGTCTGGCTATTTTCATAGCAGCATGGCCGCGTTCTCTGCCCTGGGCCCCTTTCTCGCGCTCAGTGGTTTTCCACCACCAGTTTCCCGCGCATGTGCCGGTGGCCGATTCCACAAAACACCGAACAACTGAAGCTGAACGTACCCGTTTTGTCCGCCGTGAATTCGATCGTGGTGGGAACGCCTTTCATGAGTTTCTGATCGATACCGAAGGCGGCCAGCTTAAACCCGTGCTCGCGGTCGAGCGCGGTAACAATCAGCCGCACCCGCTCACCCTTCCTGACGTTGATTATCTTGGGGGTGAAGGCATACTTTTTCGCCGTCATCCGGATTTCGTGAACTGCCGTGCCCTGAGGGGCCTGGGCAAATGCCACGCACGACGGAAGCGCCAACAGGACGATAAAGAATGGCGCGATCAATTTAAGGCGGTTCATAGCGGTTCCTCCCATGTTACCATGATGTGCCTCTTCATCCGTCCGGGCAAATCATTCTCTGCCGAGGGATCGCCCCGGCACGGCGCCCGTGCCGCGGGCCGCCGGACTGATGACGGCAATACCCGCTGCAAAAGCACCGTGCTGCGACGGCCAAAACATGCTGCTACGAACTTGGTGATTTCCCCAAGTCAGCCTGCGCGCTGCATGACCCGTAATCCTTCACCAGCTTCCTGGCTGCAAACGCGGGTTCTCCGGTTGAACTCTTTGTCGCCTTACCACTCAGCTTCACGCGGTCACCCACTTTAAGATTCAGGTTTCCCGCGTCCACCGCATACGTCTTCTTGTTCTTTTCGCTCACGAGCGTTGTTCCGGCTGAGGACTCCTGCAGGCAACCCACGACGGACTTGTGGTTGCGCAGCATGAGATAGGCAACCGCGATGCCGGCGGCGGCAGCCCCGCCGATGGCAATTCCCGTGGTAGATTTATACCCGCCTTTGGGGGGCGTGTAGACCCCGCCGGTCGTGCCGCCGGTCGTGCCCATGCCCGGAACTCCCCCGCCGTACTGGGCGAATCCCGCGGCCGCGATGGCCAGGCACAAGATCATTCCCAGCGTGAATCTGCTTACTCCACGTAAAATCATATGGTCTCCTTTGTGGGAATCAAAAACTTCCCGGCCCTTGGATTGGGTGTTCAACCGCCATCCTTGCCGGTGTGATTCCACTTCCAAAAGTTAGGATGCGGCGCACTGCGAGAGAAAAATCAGCAGATTGTCAGGAAGTTGTCATCAGTATTGCGGGGCGCATCGGAGGCCGGGGTGTGCCGCTGAGCCGGTCTTCGGCGGCAGCGGCTCGACCACAGTCGTGAAAACGCCAGAACAGCGATGGCCGTCAGAAGGGCGCGTACATGGTCGCGGCTGGACGGAACACTTCAGTAATTGCCGCTGGCGGGTTTGGCTATTCCAGGGTTTTGACTGGCGGTGAGGTTCATCTGGCGTTGAAGGTTTTGAAACGCTGGTTCGCGTCTCAGACAATCCAGACGAGGGTCCGTCTGGATCCAAATCAGCCAGACGTCCCGCTCGTCGAATCCTTGTTGAAGGCACGCGAGGCTTTGGGAATGGTTGCCCAAGCCCGCGCACACGATGGCGAGCGCGTAAGGTGATACGTAGC
>JBOGJT010000032.1:0-20655 GCA_050745065.1 Terriglobia bacterium | reverse complement strand
TCAGGGCCGGCGTCCTCTGGCCTTTTCGACCTCAACGGACCTTCGCGATCTGAAAGGGTCCGACGCTGAAGGGTCGACAGCCGACACCGTGGAAATCTCGGCCATTTTCTCTCCGACGGACTCCTAGGGCTTCGCGCCAGCGAAGTAATGGGTTTGAAATGGGGAGACGTGGATTGGAATAATCTGACGGTTCTTGTGAGCGGCAGCGTGGTGGCCGGCCGCGTTGATGAAACCAAAACTGAGGCTTCGGCCAAGCCGCTGCCTCTAGACCCTGATCTGGCCACCACACTATTAGATTGGCGCAGACAGGCCTTCTACACTGCCGACGCGGATTTTATGTTTGCAGGTGACTCCGGCAAGCCACGCTGGCAGGGAATGATTCTCAAAGATTACATTCAGCCGGCGGCGGTTAGAGCCGGTATCGGCAAAGTTGGCTGGCACACGTTCCGACACAGTTACCGAGCGTGGTTGAAGAGGTTTGATGCCCCGACAGAGATTCAGAAGGAGCTAATGCGCCATTCCAATTTAAGAACGACCCTTGAAATCTACGGCATTGAGCCGAACGTGACATCGGCGCATCGCGAGGCCAACAGTGGCGTGGTCAGGGCGCTGCTGGGAAAGTGCAGCAACTAACTTGTACCTAACTTGTACTCACGGGTTTTGGGTTTCGGCTGCAAGCCATTGAAAAGGATGGCTCCTCGGGCAGGACTCGAACCTGCAACCCTTCGGTTAACAGCCGAATGCTCTACCATTGAGCTACCGAGGAATAAAGTTAGGTCTAATGCGGCGCACGGGAATTTATGAGACGCGTTGGGAGTGTTTAATGCCACGCGAAAGGCAACTTGGCAGGCGCAAGCCGCTGAAGGCCTAACTCCAGGAGCGCTCGTGAGAAGTGGTTCCTTCGCGGCAACTGCGCTCAGAAAGAACGCCATACGGAGCGTCATAACCTAGCGATGGGCGTCTGCAGATGCGGCGCCCGGAGCCTGCCCTGACGAAGGAAGGGAGCGCCGGAATGACGGCGGCCAGAGAGCACCGCTACAGAGTTGGACGCCGCGGACTTATGACGTCACGTATTACTGAGCTCCATGATCGCGTCGGAAGGTAGCAAAAGCCTGCGAGACCGTGACGCCACGGAAGGCACAGCGCCGGCAATCTTGTTGTCAAGGCGAAAGCTGAGAAACAGGCGAAACGCCTAGGGCGCGGTTGTGCCCTTCGGCTCAGTACTCTTGGCTTCTGCGGGCTTGGCCCCACCCTTAATCGCATCCTTAAATTCGCGAATGCCCTTACCAAAACCGCGGCCGAGGTCGGGCAATTTGCCGGGTCCGAAAATAATAAGCACAATCAGCAGAATAAAAATCAAATGGGTTGGCTGGAACAAACCGTCCATCAGTATTCCTCCTGGACCCGCAGCTTCAAGCTTCAGGCATCACGATTCTACTACGCGGTTGGAAAGCGAGGCAAGCTAGGTTTTCTTCTGCTCGACCGGCTTATCGCTCTCGCCACCCAGCCCACCTTTGATGGCGTCTTTGAACTCTCGGATTCCCTTGCCCAAGCCGCGGCCCAAGTCAGGCAACTTGCCAGGTCCAAAGATAATCAACACGATCACAAGGATAAAGATCAAATGGGTTGGTTCGAATAGACCATCCATCGCACAACCTCCTGGCCCGGCAGCAATCCGCGCGCTGAGCCACTACCCCTGCTAGTATAGCCTAACGGGCGCGAGAACCCAATCAAGAAGTTGGTAAGGCGTTGGCGGACGTGGCGCGCCATACCGGACGACCGCCATCAAGCCTCGTAGCCGCCCGGTGGCAGTTCCGTCACGACACCTTGTGTGACGTTACCGGCCTGCGGTCCCTTTTGCCCTTCGACGACTTCGAATTCCACGCTCTCACCTTCTTGCAGGTTCTTGAACCCTTCCGTCTGAATAGCCGAAAAATGAACGAATACGTCTGGCCCACCCTCGCGGCCGATGAAACCGTATCCCTTTGCGCTGTTAAACCATTTGACTGTGCCTCGAGCTCTCGCCACTTCCCACCTCCATGTTGTATTTTGCGAAAAACTCGCCTGTCGGCAGGGTCGCGCCGTCCACGCCGTCCACGCTACCGCAATCGTAGATAAATAATATGGCCCGCAGATTCTGTCAAGAGCGATCATCAGAAACAACCGAAAATGTGTTTGAGCACGCTGGGGGGATTTACCGACGGATCGAAACGGGCAGCGGAACGGGAGTTCTGTGATATGGATTGAAGGACCCCGATTCAGTCAGGTGGAAATTCAAGGAGCCTTTTCGCACATCATGCTGCGTTCAGATTTCAGCCATTCGTTCTATCAGGTTACTGAAAAACTCCGAAGGGGCGTCATTCTGAGGAGTCGAAGGCGACGAAGAATCTCGCAACTCATTGAATTAAAACAACAGCAGATTCTTCGCTTCGCTCAGAATGACAGCTAAAAGGAGTTTTTCAGCGACCTGCTGATGTAGCCTTCGCGTTCGAGGTGAAAAAGAATTTGCTGCGCGGCCGCTTCGGGAGGCGTATGGCTGCTGTCGATCGTGAGCGAGGCGTCCACAGGCGGCTCGTATGGGTCGCTGATTCCGGTAAACTGTGGCACCAAGCCGGCACGAGCCTTCGCGTAAAGCCCCTTGTGATCTCTGGCTTCGCAGATTTCGAGAGGGGTAGAAAGATACACCAGGACAAACCCTCCAAGCGGCTGGATCATGGCTCGAACAGCTTTGCGCGCGGCGTCGTAAGGCGCAATGAGGGAGCAAATCGCGATCCCTCCGTGCTTCGTGATCTCCGAAGCCACGAACCCAACGCGGCGGACGTTAATATCGCGGTGCTCCTTTGAAAAGCCAAGCTCGGAGGACAGGTGCTTGCGCACGATATCTCCGTCGAGGAAGGTGACTTGATGGCCGTCCATCCCAAGAAGTCTACCCTGCAACACCTCGGCTATGGTTGATTTTCCTGATCCCGAAAGGCCGGTGAAAAAAATCGTGAAGCCAGATGTGCGGTTGCCGATCACCACAGATACCCGTGCAGCAGAATGGCGCCATCCAGCGGCTTCGTTGCATGATTCCGGCAGTCCAGGCCGTAGGCTTGACGTGTTTCATGCACCAGAAGCTGGTTGAAACGCAATTGAACGTTGTTGATGCGGCTCAGAGCAATCCAAAACCGCTTTTTCCGGAGATTGTCCTTTCCCAGAAGACGAATACTGGCCGCTTCGCCGCGGGTCAGTGAATAAAGATAGTGCCACCGAGCCTGAATCGCATCTGGCGCCAAGTCGCGCCGGCATCCTTCGACGTACACGTGAATCTGCGGTGTTGACGCGTGCTGAGCCTCGACATTCTCCCTGGCCCACCGCCGCAAGCCATTCAAAAATGCAAGAACCAAATCATGCGTAAAGATGTGATCAGCCGTTGCCAGCAAAAAACGGCAGGCGCCAACGGAATCAACTGGAATCAAATGTCCGGAGCCGTCCGCGCTTAGCGCTTGCTCCAACTGCTGCCGCATCATCTCAGCATCCTTGAAAAACTCTGGCTCCACAAAGCGGCTCTCGACCCCATTGCTTGTTTTCACCGGCTCCCCGCCTTGCCCATACGGCCTGGACCTTGGGTTGGATTCGCACTCTCGAAGCGATGTGTTTTGGCCGTGCTTGAAGGAGATCCGTTTAGCGCCATCCCAATCTCCTGCTGGAAGTATGGGAACGACCGCGCACCTACCATCGAGACGCCTTTGATCCATCCGCCGCTGGCGCGGCCGATCACGAACGCCGGCACGCCATGGATGCCGAGCGCCGTGGCGTCCTCATGATCGGTCTGAACCAGCGACTTATATTTTCCACGGCTCAGGCACGCTTGGAATTCATGCAAATTAAGCCGGAGCTCGCTCGCGTGCTTCAGCAGGATATCGGGTGCCGGGGCAGCTTGATCGCCGAGCACTGCATCGCGAAACTGCCAGAACGCGCCCTGGTCGCCTGCGCAGCGCGCCGCCTCTGCGGCCCCGAGCGCGTAAGCGTGCATAGGCAAAGGCAGGTCGCGGGCGATGAAGCGAACCTTCCCGGTATCGATATAGTCCTTCTTGATCTCTGTAAATGTGGCGGTCTGGAACCGGCGGCAGAACGGGCACTGCAAATCCGCGAACTCGACAATCGTCACGGGCGCGTGGGCGCTGCCCAGCACATGCCAGCCAGGCTCGATCCGCATTTTCACGTCCTGGGGAGCAAGACTTCGGCGCGCGCCGGCTCTTGCGGCCGCGCCGTTTTTGAGCAACAGGTGGATTGCGCGCAACTCTCTGAGGATCGCCGCGCCCTGCGCCGCGGTTAAGGGTCTGGCGGCAGCCTCAGCAGTGGGATTCCGGACCGCAGTCGTGTTGCATTGCGTTCCCGCCGGCGGCGTCCGCAAAGCGGGCTGCGGCGCTCCCGAGAGACCGGCAGGAGCAATCATCACCGTCAGAGCGGCCAGCGCGCTGCAGAGAAGCACGCGGCACCCGCTCTTCCGGCGAACCGCAGGCAATAAGCACCCGGGCTTTGCATATTTTATTCGCGGCATAGCGCAACCTCCTTGCGTTCAGACGCCGCCATCGAGCTCAGGTCAACGCCGTCTGATTCCAGCCTTTCTTGGATCGACGCTGCCCATTGCATGCCCCTGTCGGCGTCCGCGCCGAAACGCGCCTCCCAATCGGCCAGGTCGTTGCGCCGCGTGGCGGCGTCATAGGCTTTGCCTTGGAACTTCGCGTGGCGGCTCAGCACAGTGTCAGCCAGAATCGCTTCCAGCCGGTTCTCTTCGAGTGGAAGGCCAAAAAACGCGGCCACGCTTTGCAGAGCGTTGCCCGGGTTTTCTGAGACTTCCTCGCCGTCCATAAGCACCAAACGTTTCGGGTCAGCTTGCTTTCGGAATCGAACCCATAGGGCAGCGGTGACCAGCCAAACGTAGGCCGCCTTTTCCGCATCATCCAGGTCCGGCACGTTCACTTCGTTCAACGCGGGAAAGAGCGTCAGCGTCTTGTGCCAGAAGGTTGCCCGCTTTCGCGTCCATACTCTACGGTTTTCCAGCTTCAGAACAGAAAGAATAAACGTTCTCAACCCCACGGACAGCAGCACCGCCTTCGAGCGCGGGTCGTTGGCGAGGATTACTTCGCCCATCGTGTTGCAAACGTCCGCGGCCTTCACGATCACCGTCTGCCCCGGCTCGAAGGTGCGCGTGAGCAGCCGCATGGCCAGCGCCGCCCAGGTTTGCCACTCGCTCTCCCATTCGGAATCGAGTTGTCGCGGCGATGCGCCATCGCCGGAATTTCGGGGACGATACCGCAGCATCGCCATTTGACCCAGGGCGCTCGGCTCCTTGAGCACCAGGCAGTCCGGCACTTCATCCAACAGCCGCGCGAGTAGAGTTGAACAACAGAAAGCAGAAATAAAAATGTAATGCGATGGCGCCCCGCCAATGGGAAGGCTCAGATCGTGCAAGAGCACGTCATCAAGGTTAAATCCGTAGCGCTCCTCACTCATCCGCGCCTGCTTCGGCACCAGGAAGCCGGCCCGCTCGTACATCTCGCGCTCAATTCCGGCAAACCAGATCACCCGCCGGCAGAGGTTGATCTGGACCGGATAGTAGTTGCAAGAAGCCAGGGCTGTGTCAAGATCAAGGTTTCCCATAGTAAGGGTGAGTTAGGGAGTGGCATCGGCGTCCGGCCGGTGCGCAATCATGGGCACGATGCCCACGACGCATTACCTCGGCCTCAAAATGGCCTAAAAGCACGCCGGGCACGTTCCGTTGCCGCACGTTAAACAAGTAAAACCCCCCGTGCGCTCCTGGAAGCTGCTCGAGCAGCGGACCGTCCAGCAGCCGTTGCCGTCGCAGTGCTGATCGCAACATGCTGCATCGGTCAGACTACAGCATGGAGCGTCCAGGGTGTTACAAAAGGAACAGGACCCGCCATCCGCAGCGGCAGCGCCTGCCGCAGCGCCCGCCATCGCGCCCGGAGCGCCGGCCATGGCGAGATATGCGCCCGCAGTCAGCGGAAGCGCCACGGGAACGAGCGAGGCGCGAGCTAACCGCAAATAAGGTCTTCGACCCATCAACTCGATGCCAACAGCGGTTCTTCGATGTGTTCCGGTCATTAGCCGCGAGTGCGCCACCTGGGCATGGTTGGGCGTCTTCAATGTTCCAAGCGGCCACGCACGTGCCATCGAAAGGAACACAGCCACAAACACAAGCGCCAGTTTTTCTTTCCATCTAAGAACCTTTGCCATTTCTCACCTCGCGGTGGCCGTTCGGATAGTCGCAAAAGAAGGCCGGAATCAATAGCGCTTACCAAAGACCGTAAAGGATTTTGAAGGCCCCGCGATTCTCGCCAAGATTTTCAGCGTCTCGTCGGCGCCGTCACGCTGCAACAAACTCTCCACATAGTCCGCGCTTCGTCCTCGATTGCGGACGTACATGTCGGTGGTGTCGGTGCCCTGGTCTAAAAGCTCCCGCTCGGTCTGCCGATCTAGTGCGGTGTACACCTTCTCCACAGGAGCTGAGGAATTTAAGAGATCCAGGACGTAAAGTGCTTCATCCCGTGCGGCGAGCCGCGCGGTGACGTAACGCCTCCACACCTGTATCCCCTCGGGTCCGGCGTACGTCCCGTCGCGATAGACGACGCCAACTACCTCGGGGCTTCCTGAGACAAGGCCTGCGGACGACAGGAACCGAGAGGCCGAGATCTGCTCTGCGAAGTTAGAGGTGTCCTGATATTCACGCGGAGTCAGATTGATCGCGGATGAGATGAGCCGCGACACTGCGAACTGGTCACCGCGGTCAGGTATGACCTGATACTCTGCCGGCGTAAAAGTGAGCTTGGGAAAGATGAGGCGGACGCTTTGGGGAAGCAACGTAACGTTGACGGTACGCGTAAGTGGCCTTAGGACAAAGGTGTTGTTGAAGGTCTGAGCATGACCATCCCTGTATAGGACCCTCCACTGGATTTCATACCCCACCGCAGGCACAGCGGAATCATTGCGCAACAACGCCAAATACGGGCGTACGCCCTGGTAATCCGAGAATCCCGGAAGGCCTTGGAAGTAGATCTCTACAACTCGGTCGAAGTTTGCCTCGCTGGGTGTTACCAGAGTAAGCCCGTACGTTACCTTGTTTGCTTTTTGAGGGATCAATTCCAGCCCACGCTGGTGCTTCACCTGGGCAAGCAGCGCACAACTCGAACTGGCCGCGATTATCAACGTTGCTAGAGCGATGGCCCATCGACTCGCCAGGGGAGCTGCCTTTAAGAATCTCTGACGAAACATGATTTTCTCCAAAGGGCCATCGATAAAAGGCCTTTTCATTGACAGAGGCACTCGTGTGTGTTCGGGTCCCAACTTCCGCTGCAACAGTCTGATTCCGAGACTGCTGTATCGCCGTTGGGCACGCAAAAAGAGGTGCAATTCCGCGTGGTTAGGTCACACCTACAGCAGGGCGCGTCTGTTGTGCACGCCTTACCATTATTGGTAGCGACACAGCCTGCATCGTCGGCAACCACGTTATCTGGATAAGTCTGGGTGCCGCACTGATCCGCGGTGCAGTTCGGCGGTTGCGCCGAGCCGCACTTCACAGTGATATCTCCAACGCTCATGCAGCCAGGGGAGCTATCGGAAATCCCCGCGTACTCATTCTCGGAAGAGTCGGAGGAGTCGCTGCAGCAGTTGGGACACGGATAATACGTGTAGTGGCTTATCGTCTTGTCGCACGGCTGAGGGGGTGCCTGAGCCCGGGCTGGGGGCGGTGTTATGTGAAGCACCAGCAATGCCCCCACGAGAAGCAGCAGAATCAGAAACTTGGCAGTTCGTCTCATGCGACCATCCCTGGAGCGGCAGGATGGGCCCCGGCGTGGCTACGGGCCGGGTGGCCAGTAGTGGCGTGGATTGCCGGGGAAATAATCCTCGGGCAGGCTCTTCATGTTGCTGGGGTTTGCTGGGTCCGGGACCGCATAATAGCCGCCCCATTGCATACCGTCATCGAAGTACAGATTATTTACCTGGATGTCTAGTTTTGTGACCATCGTGAGAGGAATGGTATTCTCCAGCAGGCCCTTGATTCGGTCCATGTAGTCGGCCACATGGACGACGATTTCCTGGCCGGGCTTGAGGTTAAGAGGCTTCATGCTTGGAGGAAAGTTCGGCGGCTTGCCACTGGCTGTCCTGACGGTGGGGATGTCCACGGCAGGAATCCGGCCAAGGAGAATGGTCAGGGTCGAAATGGGGCTGCCTGGCGCGCCGGTACCCGTGTCGGGAAACTGCACGAAAACATTTATCCACGCGATCGTTTTGTCGCTGCGGTTCTTCACGTAGATAGTCACCTTCCCCAGCCAGTCATTGCTTGCCTGAAAGGGCCTTCGGTTGTCAATCAGGTTCGGCTCCGCTTGTTCTTGCTTTAGGGACAAGGGCGCGCCGAGCATCATCTCCTTGCTTCCTACGGTTACCCTCGTTATAGCCGTGGGCGACATCAGGTCGCCCGCTTCAACCATCAAGATCTTGTACCCGGCGCCGGTGGTCTGGGCACTTTGCGCCCGTGCGACGGCGGCGCCGCCCGGAAGCGGCCAGTTTCCGCTCGCAACGCGTAGCCCGAGCGCAACACCCGCCGCTGCGAGAGCAACGATGAGGCCGAGTTCGGATGTTTTTCTCATGGTTCGTTCTCCACGCCGCACCGGGCGTCGCATTCGATCTCGGCCGGCTTTACGGCCGCACCGCCAACGCGCCGACAGTGGACGGGGGTTGGCCTTCCGCAGTGGCGCCCGTGAGAACAGCCAGTACCTGCCTTTGCCCGGAGGGCTGAAGCTCGCCAACCCAAACGTTTGTTACTACTCCGAAGCGGTTGACCAGCAGCACGGTCGGCGTGCCTCGGACCCCGATACTCGTGAGCACAACCTGCTTTATTTGGTTCACGGACACGTCTTCCCGGCTGAGGTATCTCTGAGCTTCGGCGACGGACTGTGGCAGCACAGCGACAGTTTTAACACCCTTCCCAGAGCGCGCCACGAGCGTGCGAAAGAAGGGCGCGCTGTCCGTGCAGAAGTGGCACTGAGTCGAAACGGCGAGCACCAACGTGCGACCGTTCCTCCTCCAATCTACGCCGGCGAGCGAGGTCTTGAGGCTAACGCCTGCCGTCACGTCGGGTACCGGCACCGCCAGTCGCGCCTGCGCTGGCGTTGGAATCAGGTAAGCCTTAATCAGAACGGCGGAGAGCAACGCAGCAACGAAGATGGTTGCAGCGCTAGCGGCAGTTTCCATTTTCCCTGGGAGGCTCATCGTTGCACCTCGAAAGATTTCAGCTCGTCGGATCCCTTTACGAGCGAACTTACCTTATTGGTTCTAATGAAAGCGACAGTTGCAATTCGCCCAGCCCACAGTGGATCAGCGGACTCTTCCCGACGCTGTTGCGTCCCCCGTATAGCCGCCAGGAAACAGCGCACCTCCAGAATGGAGATTAGTTGTGCCTTACGGGGTTTGCAATACGAATCTGTTGGCCAAAACGGCAATCTGTTGGCTCTTTCGGCGATCGGCAACGCTTTGCATCGTGGCTCACTAACCGGGAAGGTCCCGGGACTTGCTGGGCGGCGCGCCAAAAAGTCTCTTGTACTGCCGGGAGAAGTGACTCGGGTCGCTGAACCCGGAGGCCGCCATCGCTTCCTTGACCGATAGAGACGAAGCTTCGAGCAAAGCTCGTGCCGCTCTCAGCCTGCTTTCACAGATGTACTGTTTCGGTCCTACGCCCAGCCCCGCCGTAAAAATCTCGCGCAGACGCCGCTCGGACAACCCAAGCGCCCCTGCCACGTGCGCAACGCTGAGCCGCGCGTCATTGATCTCCAGGTCGATCAATCGTACGGCCTTTCTGACACGTGCATCTGCTAGCCGAACTGTAGCAACGTTTTCGCCGGGATCAAATCGCATGTGTTCCCCCTGCCCGACCGTGGTGAGGCGTCTGTTGCTCGATGAGAACTGGCAGCTTGTGAGATGGCGCGGAGAATAGAGGTGAAGCGGTGGCCGGCGTGTTGTCGAAAGGTGATTGAAAAAGTTTGGAGTGATGGGAGAGACGCTCTGCGATACAGGCGATCAGGAAAAGCGGCCAGCGGACGGGACGGGCGGCCACGCTACACGTCCCCCCCCCCGCGAGCGAAGAGAGCGAAGGAGCGTTGCCTGACGCTGGTTGAATTTCTGGATTGAAGGTTTTTCGAGCGGGGAGAGAACAAATGCGCCGGCCGCGCCCAGCGGGATCCGAAATGAACCCTTCTGGCCTATTCTGCTTACCCCTCTTCCTGCAAATGATCCGAAGGCGAAATAAGCAACGCGCAAATGTTTACCACTTCGTGGTCATTATGTCAAATGCCTTTTTTGAATGGCGTATCGCGCAATCCAAAATGTTACTTGTGAGATAAAACCACGCCGGGCAATTGCGTTTATAGCTTGCTGCCAGACGTTATTTCGACGGAGGGTCCTAAGTCAGCGATGGCGCATTTGCTGTGGCGGCGGCCTCGATCTCTACCCCCGAGTGGAAGCACCCTCATGAACAGGAGGCCCGACCACAACCTATGGTGCGCACCCACTCCAAACCCGGAAGCGGCATAAATAATATGGCCCGCAGATTCTGTCAAGAGCGATCATCAGAAACAACCGAAAATGTGTTTGAGCACGCTGGGGATTTACCGAGGGATCGAAACGGGCAGCGGGACGTGGTGTTCCAAGGCCTTTCACACTGGCAGGAGGGGTACGGGGCGCTTACCTGCGGCTGACACGATCTCGATGAGCTCATCGAATACATCAAGGGTCAAGAGGAGCATCATCGCAAAGCAACGTTCGAGGAGGAACACCGAAGACGGCTGGTCGAGGCCGGGAGCGAATTCGACGAACGCTTTCTCTTCCCAGGTACTGCACGACCCCTCTGGGTTCGGCAGGTAAAACGCCCACGGCGAGGAAAGCGCTCGCCGTGGCTACCACTCGTTGACATTGCCCTTCCGGGCTAATATTAAGGAGCATCCACTTCTTCATTTTCTTACCTCCTTGTCAGCGGGCTTTTGCCGAAGTTTCCGGGCTGTAACCGCTGTCTCAGCAAGCCGAGCCGGACGGCGCGGGGTCGGGCGCGGCTTTGCGATCTCGCTCGCTCCACTGCCAGCAGGCGAGAGCCGAGGGCGTCTCCAGAGCTTTTCGTGAGCCCGCGGCACAGCTTTGGCAGCCATCAGGACCGGGACCGTGCCGCCACCCGGCATGCTGGCCGATTGCCGGGCACCCACCGGTGGGAATTGGCGCTGACTTACCTGCGTCCAATCCTGCGAACCCCCGGCGCCCGTGGACGTGGAGACGAGCGGCTGTCGCGACGCATCTGCCTTTAACGAGCTTCTGAGGATTACGCGTTGTAGTGACACCAAGGGTTGCAGCAGCGGCCTCTAGCCGCCGGTGGCTCGGCGCTACAGCGAAAACTGTCACTCCAACAGGCAATCCCCAGCCGTGACCACGGATAACCAACAGCCTTCCGTAAGACCCTATTTCCTCACTGCCCTGCCGTGAAGCGCTTCTCGGCCTCAGCCCAGTTCACCAGGTTCCACCACGCGGCGACGTACTCCGGCCGGCGGTTCTGGTATTTCAGGTAGTAGGCGTGCTCCCAGACATCCAAGCCGATCACGGGAAACTTGCCGTCCATGAGCGGATTATCCTGATTGGCGGTTGAGATGATTTCGAGGCCGGAAGAGCCTTTCACCAGCCACGCCCAGCCGGAGCCGAAGCGCGAAGCCGCCGCGGCGCCCAATTTTTCTTTGAACGCATCGAACCCGCCGAACGCGCTCTTGATGGCGTCGGCAAGCTTACCCGAAGGTTGGCCGCCAGCTTTGGGGGCCATGATCTGCCAGAACATGCTGTGATTGGCGTGGCCGCCGCCGTTATTCCGGACGGCAGTCCTGATGTTCTCCGGCACAATCGCGCAGCTATTCGCCAGCAATTCCTCCACGGTTTTGCCCGCGAGCTGCGGCGCTGATTCGAGCGCTTTGTTCAGGTTGTTGACGTAAGCGCCGTGATGCTTATCGTGATGGATCTCCATGGTGGTCTTGTCGATATACGGTTCGAGTGCATCTGCGCTATAGGACAGCGCGGGAAGTGTAAATGGCATTATGCCTCCTTTGGCGCTTGGACTGGATGACATAAAATCCTCCTTTGAATTTATGGCGGGATCTAGCGGGCATCCCGAGCCGGGGAAATTGCTTCGTCCGTTCGATCTTTTCAGTGATTTATCCCGTCTACACTTCTATTATAACTCCGTCCGAGCGAACGCGGCTGCGAGCCTTTTGAAAACCAAGCCGCGGGTACAGAGATCAAACCAGAGGTCTGAAATCTAGAGCCTCGCGAATGAGAACAGTATTGCGCCGTTTTGCCGTTTGCAGATGAAGATGCTAACAGAGTTTGATGTCAGTCTGCGCAAAGTCACTTCCCTTGGCGAGAAGCGGCTCGCCCAACATCTTTGCGAGGGCGTAGGCGAAGCAGTCTCCGAAATTCAGACCCGCTGGATGCCTGCCTTTTCCGTATTTGCGCCAAGCCACGCGCGCGATCTCTATCTGGTCGGCATCCACGGCAGAAATCGTCACCTTGGCTTGGTTCAAAAACAGGTCAAACTCGCGCCCCGCCGCTTCGCCGCGCCTCGCTTCCAGAACGATACCCGTCTCGAGTACGTTGGCCGCGGATATCCGCCGCTCTTCGGTTTGGGTGATCGCCTCCAAGAATCGACGCCGCTCGGGCTCCCCTAAGAACACCGCGAGCAGGGCGGAAGTATCGATGATCATGAGCGAGGTATCCCCTGGCTGTCGTATCCGAGAATCTCATCCTCGGATCGAGTGTCGAGCGTAGGCAGAGCATCCACCCGCCGCAGGATGTCCTCAAGGTTTTCCGCCATGAGGCGCCCGCGCCGATGCTGCCGAAGTCTCCCCAAGCGCTCTTTAAGGGCCAACTGAATCGCTTCTGTCAGGCACTCGCCCGTTTCCTTGGCGACCTCTCGGGCGAGGCGTTCGGTTTCGGCGTTCTTGATGCTGAGAGCCATTGTGGTTTATCGGTTCTAGCTTTCTATAAGTGGGGGTAGCACTCTATATTATCAACAACCAGCTTGGGATTCAACCGGAGTGAAGTTGAAACCGCTAAAACCCGGACGGTTGCGCAAGCGGGGGGATCAGCTCGTAGGCGGAGCGCGTCTGATACGTCTGCAAATAACGCAGATACGAGGAGTTCCGCGGCGCTCGGCCGCGGGCAGGCGGATAATTCGCCATCGAATCAAAGGGCAGCGGGTTCACGCTTCGTGCAAACGCGGTGTTGGGCTCTCCGTCCTTGGCGTAGCCTCGGGCGTAGAGAAAGAAATCGCGCTTCCAGCCGGGCTTCAGCGCCGGCAGGGCGGCTGCGCTAAACTTCACCGTCATCTCATCGCCCGTAGACATCGCCACCAACTGATTATCCGCACCCACCAACAGTGGACGCACCGAGCCATACCGTGTATACGGTCCGCGTGCGGGATTCCACGGCGCCTGGGTCATCAGCCGAGCGTAATCAAAATAATCCGGCCGCAGGTGATTGGGGTCGCTGTCTACCGCTGAAAACCCGCGGTAGTGCAGGTTGGCCGAAACGAGCGGCAGCGCGAACGACGGCGCGACCTTCGATTCATCGGTGGTAAAAAATATCTGATCCCAGTAGACGCAGAGGTTCGTCGCAATGCGGATGTGGTGGTCCTGCGTGAGGAACTTGCCCGTCAGGTCCACACGCATGGTGCGATTGGTTCCGCTGGGCAAGCCCATATCCGGAATCGCCGTCACCCACTTCCCTGCTTTATCTCGAACCTGAAGGTAGGGATCGGTCATGGTCAAGTGGTGGTTCGTCATCAATGCGCGCGACGCGTTTGAATCGGTCCAGAAGACCCAGCCGCGCAGCCAGAGCGCCACATGGCTCGATTGCGAAAACTTCCCCAGGTCGAGCGTCAGCGAGTGAGGTGACGCGAGGCCCAGGATGCGGTCGCGGTGGAAATCGGTGGGGTACCGGCCGTCGGCGTACCGGATCAGGGGCAGCACGTTGCGCCCGCGGTCATCCACCGCTGAAACCGGGAACCGCTTGTCACGCACACGGTATAACGCCGGCGCGACGGGCGTGGGGCTGTAGATCTCATTGGAGTAGACGTCTTCATTCGCCGGATGGTCTACCGCCAGCAGGCGAAGCTGATCGAAATAATCCACCTCGCGCATTTCGTCGGTTAGCTGAAAAACGTAATCTCCATTCCTCTCCTTCGGAGCGGTTCCGAGGCGGATCAAATCCTGAGGATTGGGTTTGAGATACGTCCCGTCGGGCGCAAGCTCGCCGATTGGCGCATCGCCGAGAATGTCCGTGAAAAAGACGAAGCGCTTGCCATTCCAGACGTAAAGGAACGGGCACGAGCTGGCGAGCCGCTCGGATTCCTTCACGCTCACGGTGGTGTCCGTGGCCACATTCACGGAATTCTGCACCACTTGATTGGGCCAAGTCACGCGCACCACGTCGAGCTTGGCAAGATTACCGGTAAATATTCTCGTGGATCCGTGGGTTGCGAGCACTTTGTCGTAGAAGTTGCCGCTCTTCAGCTCGATGATGTCGCCGATGCCCTGCTTGTTGCTCTTGTAACCTTGGAGCGTAACGCGGACCCAACGCGGCGCGGGACCTTGGCGTTGGAATACCCGAAGCTGGCCATTCGGCGCGATCGTGAGCAGTTCCAGGTCTCCCGGATGGTTGAGCCACGTGGGTAGGAACGTTCGCTCCGCGGGCAGGTTGCAGACATCGAGAGAACCGGCGCAACCGGCAGGGAGCCGCCAGCGAGGCTGAAGGCTGAGGGGGGCTTCCACAAAATGCCCGAAATCGTTCAACAGTGCGTGCCACTGCCCACCCTGGTCCTTCAGCAGAAGATCGTCGAAGCCGTCACCGTTGAGGTCTGCCACCACCCCGCGACGCGCAAAGGTTCCTCCCATGAGCTTGATGTTAGGCAGCCGCGATAGCGCTTCAAAGCGCGCGTTGCCGCGATTCAGGAGCACCTGGTATCCGCACGGTCCCCACAGCGCAAGATCGAAATTGCCATCATGATTGAAGTCGCTCACCGCTCCGCCGTCGGCGCACGAATTCGCCAGCGCCGCGCCGGCCTCTGCCGTGCGATTCACGAACTTGTCTCCACCTTCGTTCATGAAAAGCATCGGTGGGCCGCCATCGCGCAGAAAGAGCAAATCCATGTAACCGTCATTATTGAAATCTCCAAAAAGCACCTGACGGAAGCTTCCGCGCGCCACCCCAAGCCCGGATGAGGCGGTGATATCGGTGAACGTGCCGTCGCCGTTATTACGGTAAATATGTGGCGTGGTCGCCGGGAACGTGTTGGGCGAGAGGGTGCCGCCCGCGCGAAAGCTACAGGCGTTTGCGGCGTAGCTGGTGACGACGAGATCGAGCAGCCCGTCGTTACTGAGGTCAACGGCCTTCAAGTCAGTGTCCAGTTCGCAAGGGTTGCCTTTCAGCCTTGCCTGCTTCGTCACATCGGTAAACGATCCTTGGCCGTTACTCTTGTAAAGCGTCAGCCCGCCCAGGCCGGCCACCACGAGACTCGGGTGGCCGCTGTTGTTGTAATCCACAAACTCGGCCGCGAGGCTCCCGCCATGGCCCGCCACGCCTGCCTGACTGGTAACCTCCGTAAAGGTTCCGTCGCCATTGTTCCGCAGCAAATAATTGTCGGCCCCGGCGAACGGAATCGTCACGTAAATGTCCTGCAAGCCCTTGCCTGCGTAATCGCCGACCGCCGCCGAATATCCAAAAAACACGGTGGCGTTACCAGCGGGAATCTGCAGGCCGGAAGCCGTCCTCCTAAATTCGGCGCGAGTAATCCACTTTGAATTTCCAGATGCGGGCCAGACAGGCATTCGCGGAATTTTCGCAACCAATTTTGAACTGATATCTTCGAACTCCAGCTTCGTCCGCGCAGCCCGCGCGGTCCGTGCAATCGTTCCCGGCGGCGCGATATTCACTTCGCCGTATTTGCCCGCTTCGAGCGCCGGATACTGCAGCGAAACGTTCGGCACTTTGTTCCGGGTTGCCATGTTCATGGCGAGGTATTTCTTGGCGTCGGCAGGGTTCTTCAGGCGGTTCAGGATGATGAAGCAATGAAACGTGGCCGCCACATAAAAGTTCTGCGCTCTGGCGTAGCCCATATTCACCACGCGGCGAAAGGCGTCGAGCGCCGGAGTCATTTTGTGCTCGGCGAAGTAAACGTCACCCAGGTTAAACCACGTTGGCGGGTCGTTCGGGTCACGCGCGATCACGAGTTGGAACTCGCGCTCCGCGTCCGTGTAACGCAGCTCGTGCTTATACAGAATGCCCAGGTTGTAGTGAATCGCAAGATTCCCCGGCGCCATCTGCTCAGCGGTCGTGAGCTCTTCAAGCGCCTGGTTGAGCTGGTTGGTTTGAATGAGGGCTTGCGCAAGATCCAGGTGATCGAGTGCCGCAGCGTCGCCCGCAGCCACCACCTTGTTGAACGCTTCGACGGCCTCTGTATATTTCGACTGCTCGTAATAAGCCTTGCCTAGATTACGCAGGGTTTGAATTTCACCCGCCGTGAGCGGAGCGCCCACGCCAGCCGCGCTTGCGCTGGGCAGCCTCGGCGCGGCAGACTCCGCCGATGCCCGCTGCTTTCCGGCCGTCAGCACACAGACCGCCACGGCCGCGAGCACAATTGGAATGAGAATTACGATGCGGATTTTGCTTCTATTGCCGTTGGGGGGAATTCTGTGCACAGAGGAGGATTATACAACGATGCGAAGGACTCTGTAGCGGCGGCGTCCCTGCCGCCGGAAGATCGCGCTTGCTGTAGCGGCGGCGTCCCCGCCGCCGGTCCTTACTTTTAAAAACCGTCGGCCAGAGGCCGCCGCTACAGCATGAGTGAAAACAACCGGCAAGGACGCCGCCGGTCCTTACTTTTAAAAACCGGCGGCCAGAGGCCGCCGCTACAGCAAAAAATGCGAGGCCGGTGTTTACGCAACCGGCCTCGCAGGAGTCACTGAAATCTAATAGCTGAGGTCAGAAGTAGAACTTCAACGCGAACTGAATGTTTCGTTCGCCCTGCGAGCCCCGAATCTGGCCAAACTGCGTGCTGTTGACGTTGGTATTGGGCGTCTGGAAAATGGGCGTGTTGGTAAGATTGATGAATTGCGCGCTGAACTGGAAGCGCTTCGCTTCGGAAATCGGAAAGTTCTTGGCGAGTCCAAAATCCAGAGTGCGCAGACCCGGGCCTCGCACGGCACCGGTAGAGCAGCTCCCGAACGTTCCCGCGACAGGTTGGGCAAACGAACTTGTACTGAACCACGTAACGTTTGGTCCGACGTTACCAGGATAAGTAACCGGGGCAATGCAGTCCGCTCTGAACCCGCGACTATTGGTCCCGGAAAGGTCACTACCGGAGATATCCAGCGCGAAGCCAGTGTGATCGGTGAAGATGCCGCTCATCTGCCAGTCTCCGAGAACGGCTTTGGCAATCTTATTTGCACTGCTCCCGAACCGCTTGCCTGAGCCATAGGGCAATTGATAAACGTACGAGAAAACCAGATTGTGCGTGTTGTCAAAATATGCTGGCCCCCACTCGGCGGCTGAATCGTAAACATTCTGCCAGTAATAATTGTTGGTGCTCGTCTGGCCACCTTCGCCATAATAGCCCGTGTTGTCGGTCATAGTCTTTGAGTACGCGTATGAGAGCTGGAACTCGAGACCCTGCGTTAAATGCTTGGACAGACTCACCTGCAGAGCGTCATAAGCCTGATCGCCGTTCGACTCCGTGCCGGAAATCTGGCCAATCGTATTATAGAGAAACGAGTTGCCGGCAAGGTAGGGGCTGCCGCAGGTCAGAGTGGTGGAACCTTTATAAAACCCCGCGTTGGAAGAGGTGCAGCCACCGAAGCCGACAAGGCGCCGCTGGAAATAGGGCATCGGGTCCATCAGATGCGTGCCGTGTTGGCCGACGAAACCCACCGAGAGCAGCATCCGGGCAGGAAGCTGATGCTCAATGCTCAAATTCCATTGCTGCACCATGTCCGGCTTCACGTTTGGATCCCAAAGGCGAATGTTGGTGTTGGCGTATGGGTTTGCCGTGGCCGTCAGAACTGAAAGGCCCTGATCTGACGTTGAGCCCGGGAAAAAGTTGAGCGTGCCCGTCGTGTAGTCGTTCTCAAATTCAGACTGGAACGGCGGGTTCAATGGAAGGCGAAGGTTGGTGCCTGTGCCTTCAAGGAACGAAGATATTGTGTAAGCGCCGCGCACGATGGTGCTTTTGCCCAGAATTCCCGGCGTCCAGGCAAAGCCTATACGCGGCTCAAAATCCTTATAATACTGGTTGTAGACCGCCCCTGAGTTCGTGACCACGCAGTCCCCGGCCGCCATAAGCGTCGGGCAAACCCCCATGTTGGCTCCGCTGGCAAATTCTTCAACGCCGCTGAAGGCAGAAAAGTTTGCCTGGCGGTTGAAAACTTCGGACCACGGCTGGTTATATTCCCAGCGCAGCCCGAGATTCAGCGTCAAAGAATTGGTGGCGCGCCACGTATCCTGAACATACGTTCCAAGCACCCAGCTTCTCTGGCCCCATGTTCCCGCTGAGAGACCCAGCCCGACTGTGTTCGGCAGTCCAAGGAAGAAATCTGCTTCCGAAAATCCCTTGGAGGTGGGGGCGGAGGGGTCAGGTCCGCCCGTATACTGGCCGCTGTAATCCATCAAGCCAAACTTGCCGTTATTGCCGGCATAGTACGTGTTGATGGCCTGTCGCTGGGCGTTGAAGCCAAAATGGATCACGTGGCGACCGTGAGTGACAATCACGTCGAGAGATGGTTCGACTGTAGTATCGGCAAAGACCTCCTCCGAATCAGAGGAGCCAAGGCTGTTGGCGATCCCGCTGGCCATGTTAAGCGCCAGAAGTCCTGCGCCGTGGGCGTTGCCGTCGGCGATGCCGAGCTGCTCAGCCAGATTGCCGACGCCGGTGACCACGCTGCCGTTGTGTAGAAGGATCCGGTTCACGCCTATTTTCGCATCCACCACCATGGTTGGGCTGATGGTATGCGTCCAGTCGATGAGGCCGCCGTGAAATGGAGAGTTGTTAAAGCTCTGGCCATCAAGCGGAAACGTATTCGTCCCCGGAATCTCCTGGAACCCCTGCGAGTAGCTGCCCCACAGATGATTCTTCTCATTGATCATGTAATCGATCTTGATGTCGCCCTGGTCGTTGTCAGTAAAGCTGTGCGCGGTATTCAGGTAGTTGTACTGTAAGTTAGAATTGATGGGCGTAGGATAAAACTTCGAAGCGAACAAATTCTGCGCCACCGGATCGAGCATGCTGGCCGGAATTTGATTATTCATAAACGGCTGGCGCGCGGCTCCGGGATTTGCAGGCGCAGTGCAAGGGCCGGAAAAAGAAGCGCAAGGGTTATAGAGCTGAATTCCCTCTTGAGTCAGCACCTGCGAGAAGTCTCCGGCACGCTCCGCTGGCGTCATAACGGTGATGAAGCTGGTAGTGGGCGGATTGTCGAGCCGCTCGCCCTCGTAATCAGCGAAAAAGAAGAGTTTATCCTTCTTAATAGGTCCGCCGAACGTGCCGCCAAAGGTGTTCCAGCGAAGACCGGGCTTTGTTTCATTCAGCCAGTCGCGCGCCCAGTTGTTGGCGTTAAGAGCGTCGTTGCGCAAGTACTCAAATACGTCGCCGTGAAAAGCGTCGGTGCCGGACTTTATCGTTACGTTGATCACGCCGCCCTGAAACTGGCCGTACTGAGCGGGAGCATTGTTGGTGATGATGTTGAATTCCTGAATGGCGTCCGGGCTAGGCTGGTAGGAAGTCAGGTTGTCGGAAATCTGGTTGTTGTTGACGCCGTCCAGAAGGTAACTATTGGCCTCCTCGCGGTTGCCGTTCACATACGGGCGGCCACCGCCCCCAGTGCGCTGCCCATTCTTGAACGAGCTTGGATCGGGTGTGGTGACGCCCGGCGCGAGCAAGGTGAGCTGAAGGAAATTGCGCGTGGCGAGCGGCAGGTTGGCGTTAAAGTTGGCGCTGGTCACCATGCCCACTTGTATCGTGTTTGTCTGTAGCAGAGGCGGAGCCGACGTGACGGTGACCGTTTGCGACATCGCCCCCACCTTCAACCGGGTGTCCACCCGGACGACCTGATTCATCTCAAGCTCGAAGGCAGGATGAACGCTGGTTGCAAAGCCGTGCGCGCTGACGGTGACTTTGTATTCCCCAACCGGCAGCCGCGGAAAATTGTAGAGGCCCGCGGAATTAGTTTGCGTGGGCCACACCACGCCTTGCGCCACATTGGTCGCGGTCACGCTTGCGCTAGGGATGGCTGCGCCCGAAGGATCAGTTACCACGCCTGTGATACCGCCGGTTATTTCTTGAGTTACGGCCATGCGGGGTGTCAGAAGAACGATTCCGGCAAACAGCGCCATCACGGCCAAAATCGGCCCAACCCCCCAGGACTGTGCGTAGTCACGCTTCATAATCGCTCTCCTTTTGGACTCACGTCCCCTTTTCCGCTGCTGTGGCAGCGGCGTCCCCGCCGCCGGAAGGTTGTGCTGGCTGTAGCGGCGGCCTCTGGCCGCCGGTCTTTACTTTTAAAAACCGGCGGCCAGAGG
>JBOGJT010000031.1:0-7606 GCA_050745065.1 Terriglobia bacterium | reverse complement strand
GCGCCAAGGCCAAACTCATCTACTATCCTCAAAACCAGGGATATGAAGGCCAAGTTGAGCTCACGGACATCAGCCTGCAAAAGCTCGAAATTGTGCAGCAGCGGCATCTTGGAGTCTCCGGCACTATAACGGCATCGGCTCACGGAAGAGGGACACTCAAGTCCCCCGAGCTCGAGGCGAGCTTGGAGGTTCCGCAACTGAAGATCGGCCAGGAGGCCGTTACGGGCGTCGCGGCGAAGGCCTCGGTCGCGCATCACGTTGCTACGGTCGCGCTGGCGGCCAACGTATCCACAGCGCCCGTCGAGGCGCACGGCACGATAGACCTTTCGGATGACTATCAGGCCAACCTGACCTTCTCAACGGGCGTTATCCCCGTTGGGCCGCTTTTGGCAAATGTCTTGCCGGAAGCGAGCGCGGATATTAACGGTCAAACGCAGCTTGAGGGCTGGCTCCGCGGCCCCCTGAAGGACCTGAGGAGTGTTCAGGCGCACCTGAGCGTACCTGTGCTGCGCCTGGGTTACCAATCGGTTCAGATTGCCAATAGCGCGCCGATCACCGCCGATTATCGCAACGGCGAAGTTGTGGTTGCACCGACCGAGCTCAGGGGCACAGGGACAGATCTCCACTTCAAGGCAGCGGCGCCGTTGGAAGCTAATGCGCCTCTTTCTGCTGCCGCAACCGGGACGGTTGATCTTCACGTGCTCCGGTTGATTTATCCGCAGTGGGACAGCTCCGGGCAGATCCAGTTGAGCCTGCAAGTGAGCGGGAGCAGGGCGCACCCGGACGGGCGCGGCGAACTCCGAATTGTGAATGCGGTGGTCGAGCCGCCTGATTCGCCCCTTGGTCTTGAGAAGGTGAACGGCATCGTGGCCCTGACTGCGGGACGGGCCACGATTGAAAGCCTTACCGCACAGGCGGGCGGCGGAAGTGTCACGGCACGAGGATTCGTCGGCTTTCGTCACGGACTCGAGTTTAATTTGGGGCTGACCGCCCATAACGTCCGTGTGCGCTATCCGGAGGGTGTGAGGGAGGTGCTGGATAGCGACCTGAAGATGACAGGGTCTGCCTCCTCCGCGTTGATCGGCGGCCAAGTCGTGATTGACCGGCTATCATTCACTCAGTCGTTTGATCTCATCAACTTCGCCAACCATTTCGGCGCCATCTCAATACCATCACCCAATACGGGCTTCACACGGCGCGTGAAGCTGAACGTCGCTCTGCGGTCGAGCCAGGAGCTGGCCTTAAAGAGCGCGCAGATCAGTTTGCGGGGCTCGGCGGACCTGCGCGTGCGCGGAACGCTTGCCGAGCCGGTCATCCTCGGCCGCGCCACCCTCACCGGCGGCCAACTCTTCTTTAACAGCCACCGGTACCAGATTCAGAGCGGCGTCATCCAGTTCATTAATCCGGTGACGACGGAACCCATTGTGAACCTCCACGTTTCAACGACGGTGAACCAGTACAACCTGAGCGTGAACTTTGTGGGCCCGTTCGACCGGTTACGAACCACCTATACCTCGGACCCGCCGCTGCCGCCGCTCGATATTCTCAATCTTCTTCTGACGGGCCAGCCGGCAGAAGCCCCCGGAACAGGCTTGGGTGCCCAGGCGCTGCTTGCGCAGGGGATCGCCAGCCAGTTGAGCAGCCGTGTGCAGAAATTGGTGGGTGTCTCCTCGCTTACGATTGAGCCGATGATGGGCGGCTACGGCACCAACGCAGGAGCGCGCGTCGCCGTTCAGCAGCAGGTAACGCGCAAGCTATTTTTCACTTTTTCTGTCGACGTCACCACCACGCAAGATGACATTGTCCAATTGAACTACGAGCTTAGCCGCAGGTTGTCCCTTCAGGCCGTGCGTGACCAGACCGGCGGATACTCGCTCGAGCTCAAGGTGCACAAAACGTTTTAGGAGGTTCTCGGGCGGCAACTTAAAGCTGTGAAAAAAAACGACTTAAGGCGTTTGAAGTCGCGGCGTTGCTTGCCGCGCTGAGTGCCTGATGCGGCGTGGGCATCAGAGCGCCGCGTACGCGGCGCTCCTATGCGCTCGCCCGATGCATTGCGTCCGGCCATCGCTTCATCTCGTAGTACCTCGCTCGCCCGCAGAGTCCATACGTAACAACAGGGCGGCGAGTACGGCAAATATCAGTCTTTTCTCAGGCGATCCAAGAATTGAATCTCAGACGCCAGTATGCGAAACTATCGCGGACTTGGGTAACGGTGAGCCACACACCGAGGGGCTCGGAAGGAAGCGGGGCTTGCCCCGCGCGCGCCTTACTGCAGCCAGAGCGGTGGGTCGGAGTTGGGCGCACCCGCAGGAAAATAGGAGCGGTCCGAAGGTCTTCCACACGGTTTGGCCAGGATTGACCGTTAACGATTAACTTTAAGCTTCGCGAAAGGGAGAGGAAAAATCGCATATGCCGATCATTCACGTGATCATCGTGCTGATTATCATCGGGGTGCTGCTTTGGCTGATTAATTTTATACCGATGGCGGGATCGATCAAGACGATCATTAACGTGGTCGTCGTCATTTGCGTCATCTTGTGGTTGCTCGAAATCTTCGGCATTCTGAGTTCTTTCTCCGGAGTTCGAGTGGGTAGATGACGCGCGGAGCCAAGGGTGGCACGATGCTCACAAGCGGCGGCCGAAGAGCCTAAGCGGACGACGGCGTGCGGCGCGGCTCAAGCCGAACTTTGCCCCGCACTTTTCACGTTATGCGGTTGGAGCGAAGCAACAGGAAGGGCCGCCGGGATCTTAGAGGAGTGGAGATATCAGATGTGGGCTTGCGCGTCGCTGAGAAGAGCGGGCGCGAAGGAGCCGCTGCTGCGCCTCGCCGCAAGACAGTCCCTTACCTCCGCGCGCAATCGCTCGGGGTCGATCGGCTTTTCAAGGAAGCTATAAGCGCCGAACCGGATCGCTTCGACCTCTTCGCGCCAGCTCCCCTCGCCGCTTATAACGATGCAACTCGCGGAACGAAGTTGGTGTCCGAGTTCCTTCAATAACTGCGTGCCACTCATGCGCGGCATTCTCAGATCCGTAAGAACCAGGTCAACGCTGCACGAGAAAAGCTCTTCGAGCGCCTGGACACCGTCACAGGCGCTTTTCACGTCATAACCCCACAGCTTGAGCAGCTCGGCGATGCTTTCTCTCTCCGCGTCGTTATCTTCCACCACCAGAATTTTGCCAAGCGCTGCGTCCATGATGCTTGAATTCAATTGCACGCGAGCAACCTTTTCGCACCGATTTTGCGAATGGTATAGGAGAGAAAGGAGATAGGTCCTATTCGGCCGGCAATCCATGCACCCGCCAAAGCGTGTAATTCCTGCACGTAATGCCCCGAGTTGCCATAGTGCGGACGGCGGTCAGCAGCAGAGAATGTTCCGAGCGCGCTTTTCTACGTTGGAGGTCCAAAACATACCATTCCGTGCGGATTCCGCTCCTAGCGCGGTCTGTTTGATATAATGAGTTGGATTGGGCAGTCTGAGGACCTTCGCTTTCGCGAGGTGTTGATAAGCTCGTTTCCACGGTCATTACTGCGGCGAAAATAGGAAAAGGGAATCTTGAAAGAAAACGGCATATGAGGGTCGCTGTTGGGGCGAAGCAAGCAAGTCTCCGCGCCCCGTTTTCATGTTTTGCGAATGCCGCAGCGCGGCTTCTGAGAATGACCGTAGCGAACGCGTATTCAGCTCGCCGTTACACGATGCATGGCGTTAAAAGTCAGCGACGTTCGACTCTGGAGCGACGGCCTCTGGCCGTCGGCCTTTGATGCTAAAAACCGGCGGCCAGAGGCCGCCGCTACAGCAAATGCCCATCGCTGAGTTGTGACGCTCCGTATAAAGGGACCATTGATGGCAACTTCGGAAATTGCAGTAACGGATCAACGGATCACAGAGCGCGAGCAACGCTCGGTCAACGACCTGAGTATTCAGGTTGCGACCGTCAACGGTTCAGGTAGCCAATCCGCCAATCTGGTGCTGCTGCGCGCAATTTTCCAGATGGGTATCCCGGTTTCCGGGAAGAACCTTTTCCCGTCGAACATCGCCGGACTACCCACGTGGTTCACCATACGCGCGTCGCGGCACGGATATATCGCGCGGCGCAAGGAAACTGACTTCCTGGTGGCGATGAATCCCGAAACCGCGGCCGATGACCTGCGCGCGCTCGATCCGGGCTCGGCGGTGGTCTACGATGACAAGCTGAGCCTGAGCAGCTTGCGTGATGACGTTTCCTTTTATCCGGTTCCGTTCGATAAGCTCGTGACCCCGATTTGCCCGGACGCCAAGCTGCGGAAACTCGTTCGCAACATGATTTATGACGGCGTCGTGGCCTACCTGCTCGGTATCGAAATGGGCGAGGTGGAGAAGGCGCTGCGCAAGCAGTTCAAGAAAAAGGCCAAGGCGGCGGACCTCAACTGGAAGGCCGTTGAGGCGGGTTACGCGTTCGCCGAGCATAACCTGGCCAAGCGTGACCGGTTCCGCCTTCAACGGATGGACGCGACGCGCGGCAAGATCATGATCGAGGGCAACGCCGCCGCCGCCCTCGGGTGCTTGTTCGCCGGCGTGACGGTGGTGGGCTGGTATCCCATCACGCCTTCTTCGCTGCTTTGCGAAACGCTCATTAATTATCTGAAGCGCTTCCGCATGGATCAGGTAACGGGGAAGGCAACCTTTGCCGTCATCCAGGCCGAGGACGAATTGGCGGCGTTGGGCATGACGCTGGGCGCCGCGTGGGCCGGCGCACGCGCCATGACCTCGACTTCGGGGCCGGGAATCTCACTAATGGCAGAGTTCACAGGACTCGGGTACTATGCCGAAATTCCTGCGGTGATTTTTGACGTTCAGCGCGTTGGACCCTCGACAGGCTTGCCCACCCGTACCGCGCAGGGAGATATTTTGTCTACCGCAATGCTCTCGCACGGCGACTGCAAGCATCCCTTGCTATTCCCGGCGTCAGCAGAGGAGTGTTACAGCATGGCGATACAGGCTTTTGATCTCGCGGAGGGATTGCAAACGCCCGTTTTCGTGATGAGCGATCTCGACCTGGGAATGAACCATTGGATGTCAGACCCGTTCAAGTATCCGGGAAAGCCCATCGCGCGCGGCAAGGTGCTGAGCGCGGAAGACCTGAGCGGCCTGGGAGGTTTCGCCCGCTATAAGGACGTGGACGGCGACGCTATCCCCTACCGCACGCTTCCAGGGACAGCCCACCCCGCGGCCGCTTATTTCACGCGCGGGAGTGGTCACAACGAAAAGGCCATTTACACCGAAAGGCCGGATGTTTACGTGGAGAACATGGACCGCCTCAGCCGCAAGCTGGAAACGGCGCGCCAGATGGTTCCGGCGCCGGTGATCGAGGAGCGGAAGGACGCGGAGATCGGAATTCTTGCCTATGGAACCTCGCACTGGGCCGTGGCCGAAGCGCTCGACCAGCTCGATCAGGAGCACGGTGTGAAGGCGGGCTACTGCAGGGTGCGCGCCTTTCCCTTCAACCCGGAGATTCACAATTTTATTCAACGCTACCCGCGCGTCTACGTAGTGGAACAGAACCGCGACGCCCAGGTCTATTCACTGCTGCGGATGGAGATTGAGCCTGAAGACGCGGCGCGGCTGCGCAGCGTCCGCCACTACAACGGCCTACCCCTTGACGCGCGCAGCGTCACCGATGCGATTATTTCTCAGGAGGCGAAAGCATAGAGATGGCAAGCACGCCCGTAACGGTAGCGCCGCAGAAAAAAGTGAACCGCCTGGGACTCGAGATCCCCGTTTATCGAGGGAACAAATCCACCCTCTGCGCGGGATGCGGACATAACGCGATTTCTGAGCGGCTCATTGAAGCGTTTTATGAAATGGGCGTGGAGCCACATCGCGTGGCCAAGCTCTCAGGTATTGGCTGCTCGTCCAAGAGCCCCGCGTATTTTCTCTCCACCGCCCACGGATTCAACGCCGTGCACGGCCGGATGCCCTCGGTGGCAACGGGCGCGCTGCTGGCCAATCGCACGTTGATCGGGATCGGCATCAGCGGCGACGGCGACACGGCCTCGATCGGGGTGGGCCAATTTGTCCATCTGATGCGCCGCAACCTGCCGCTGGTTTATATCATCGAGGATAACGGCTGCTACGGGTTGACCAAGGGCCAGTTCTCCGCTACGGCCGATCTGGGATCGACGCTTAAGAACGGTGTGGTCAACGACCTCCCGCCCATCGACACCTGCGCCCTGGCGATCCAACTGGGCGCGACGTACGTGGCGCGCTCGTTCTCGGGCGACAAGAAGCAGTTGCTGGCGCTGCTCAAGGGCGCCATCGCTCATCGCGGAACGTCGATGCTTGACGTCATTTCGCCCTGCGTCACCTTTAACGATCATGAAGGGTCAACCAAAAGTTACGCCTACGTCAAGGAGCATGAAGAGGCGATTGCGGATATCAGCTTTGTGCCGTTTTTTGAAGATATCGCCGTGGATTATGACCCTGGGACGACGAAGGACGTGGTGCTGCACGACGGATCGCACCTGATACTGAAGAAGCTTGACCGGGATTACGATCCTTCGGACAAAATGGAGGCTTTGCGCGCGCTCGATGCATCGCAGCGTGAGGGAGAAGTCCTCACGGGCTTGCTTTACGTTGAGGCTGGCCGCAGAGATTTTATTGATCTTCTGAACTTGGTGGAAGAGCCTCTGGCAACTTTACCCGAGGCGCGCGTCCGCCCGCCGCAGGCCGTTCTCGACCAGGTGATGGACGAATTGCGGTAGAAACAACTCACCACGAAGACACTAAATACGAACATGTAAACGCTTTCCGTTTGTGCCTTTGTGTCTTTGTGGCGTAGCCTGCCTAACGCTTTCCGCAATTGAACGTGATGCTGAAGCCGTCGATTCCGCCGCCAGGCGCGACGTTGGCCAGTTGATCGACCTTTGGGCAATGGTGCTTCGTGATCGTCACGTAGTTGCTCCCCGGAATCAGATCAATCAGCGCTAAGCCGTTTCCATCCGTCTCGATCTTCGCATTCTCGATCACCGGCCCGTTTGACCAAAGCAGTTTGATCTCAGCATCTGCCACCGGATTCCCTGCGCCATCCGTGATTCGGAAGAGCACCGGCTTGTGCAGGACATGCTTAGCCTCGTAGACTTCCTGATTCAGCATGATCAGTTTCATCTGGGCGCTTGGCTGAGCGCTGCTCAGGTCTGCGTGCTCAAAGAAACTGGTGTCATCGTCTGCGCCGAGGCGCCTTACCGTCACCCAATAGCGGCCGATGGGAAGGTGGTCAAAGCGGAACCCTCCATCGAAGCCGGTGACGGCCTGTTCCAGCAGGTGCTCGTCGTTGTCTGTCAATGAGACCAGAGTTCCGGCTTCCGCCAAACCCTCATGGTTTACCACCGTACCGGAAATAAATCCCGCCGGCGACGCGCCCGGCGCCCGCAGCGTGATCTGAACCGCGTTGCTTGAGACCGACCCGGTCCATAAATCGACGCCCAGGCTCCTGCGCAGCTCACCGCCGTTAGGATAGCTGGCGCTGTAGGCCACGGACATGGAGTAAGCGCCCCAAAGCGGCGCCGATCCGGTGGACGACTTGAGCGCCGCAGGGACGGCGTGGACCACCACATTCTCGGTTGCATTCC
>JBOGJT010000030.1:0-9007 GCA_050745065.1 Terriglobia bacterium | reverse complement strand
TCAAAGGCAGCCGCGTCCTCGATCTCGCCTGTGGCACGGGCCGCTGGTTGAATAAACTCCTACTACGAGGCGCGCGTTTGGGCATAGGGATCGATTGTTCGCCGGCGATGATTACCGCCGCCCGCCGCAAGCCTTTGCTGCAGGGACGACTGGTCCGGGCGGACTGCCTGGCACTTCCCCTGCCAAGTGCGGCCGCGGATTTCGTGATGTGCTCCTTCGCCATTGGGCACTTCCCGGAAGTCGAGGCGCTGGCTGCCGAACTTGCGCGCGTCACAAGTCCGCAGGCGGCGGTTTACGTTTCGGACGTGCACCCAGATGCATACCGGAAGGGCTGGCGGACCGGCTTCCGGTCGAACGGCCAGGCTGTAGAAATCACCACCTTCTACCATTCCCTGACAAACGTTCGTGACGCATTCGGCGGGCAAGGTCTTGAGTTAACTCAGTGCATTGAAGGCGAATTGGGGGAGCCGGAAAAGCCGATTTTCGAACAGGCACGCCGACTCGACCGTTTTTATCAGTACAAAGGTTGGCCCGCAGTCTTCATCAGCCGCTTCAGCCGGCCGGATTCGGCACAACGTTATCAAGGTCAATGAATAACTCTGTCAATTCCCCAATGATGGAGAGCCCGCAAGAGATCGATCCCTCGCCGCACCGCATACGCACGCTGCCCATCCTGATCCTGTTTCCTCACAACCGCTGCAACTGCAGGTGCGTCATGTGTGATATCTGGCGGATTCAGCAGGTACGCGAACTCACGGTCCGCGATCTCGAGGCGCAGATCGAATCTATACGGGAACTTCGCGTCCGTTGGGTCGTCTTTTCCGGCGGCGAGCCGCAATTGAACAAGGATCTGGCCACGCTCAGCCGGATGCTGCGCGCCGAAGGTATTCGCGTGACGCTGCTCACGGCGGGCCTATTGCTCGAGCGCAACGCCCGCTCCGTGGCCGACATAGTTGATGACATCACGGTGTCCCTGGACGGGCCGTTGGAAGTTCATGACCAGATCCGCCGAGTCCCTGGAGCCTTCGATCGACTGGCGCGAGGCCTGAAAGCAGTCCGCAGCTATCGGCCTGACATCCGCGTTAACGCCCGCTGCACGGTGCAGAAATTGAACTTCGCTCGTTTGCGAGACACCGTCCAGGCCGCCAAGGAGATTCACCTCAGCTCGATCTCGTTCCTGGCTGCTGATGTCACCTCAGAGGCGTTCAACCGGCCGGGATTCTGGCAACCTGAACGCCAAGGTGCTGTTGCGCTGGACATCGGTGAAGTCGTCCAGCTTGATCGTGAGATTGAAGCCTTGATTCGTGACTGCCCCGAGGACATCTGTAGCGGCTTCATCGCCGAGAGCCCGGCGAAGCTGCGCCGCATTACCAGCCATTTCCTGGCCCACCTGGGCAAGGTGCCAGCACGAGCGCCTTCCTGCAACGCACCCTGGGTCTCGTCGGTTATCGAAGCGGACGGTATGGTGCGCCCCTGCTTCTTCCACCGCGCGCTCGGCAACATCCATGAGACGCCGCTAAAAGAAATCCTGAATGGGCCGGAAGCTGTGGCGTTTCGCGAGCAATTGGATGTCGCCGCCAATCCGATTTGCCGCAATTGCGTCTGTTCGCTGTATCTGCCGCCAGAAAAAGTGGAAGGGTAGGCCGGACTTCACGATTTACGCCGCCCGGTTCGCACAGGGCCGCGGACAGGGGCGCCGTATGACACCCCCCTGCTGATCGCAACGCTGCAATGCCTTCAGAACAATCGCCGTGACAGGTCGAAGCCAATAAACAAGCCCCCCGGCTTGTCGGCACTCGGATCGTTGAGGAAGGACGCGCGGGTGCCTGCGCGCTGCGATACGGTGACGCCAGGGCTGGTGGTGAATCCGAGCGTAAACGAATGCCGCCAGATCTTCTTCTGGATGCCAAAGGCGTATGCGGGACGGAGAATTCCCAACTGACGTCCGTTCACAACCGTCGGAATCACCTCCACCACCAACGCCACCGTCGGCCGGATATCGACCGCGGCCCCCGCGCCCAGAGAAACCGAGTTGTATCCGGGCATGCTGGGAATGTCGCTTGAGAGGAACCCGTTGGGCGAAAACAACCGGTGGTCGTTCAGAGACAGCGTGGGAACGAAGTAGAGTTGAGCCCGGCTGCGTATGCTGCGCGAGAACACGCCTTCGAGATTCTCGGTGAAGTTTCGTGAGAAATTGTTCTCGCCGTCCATGGACACACGCACCGCCGCGTTGATCGGCCATCCGTTGTGCTCGTCCAGGAAATTGTACGCTGCCATCAGCTCAATGGGTCTGGCGATGAACGTGGGGGAACGAAGAATGCTGACGGACAGGCGGTCCGTGACTCCGTAGCGAAAACCGAAGGAGGGAAGAGCAAGGTCGTCGAGACCCAGTAAGGAGCCGCCATTCGCCCGACCCGTGAATGCCGGAGTGTACGGAAAGCGATGCGTGAAGTTGACGATGAGAGCGTGCCGGGGGACCGGACGTCCCGTCGGCAGGCTGAACACGAAGTCGTCACCCGGAGTGTACAACTTACGCCTGCTTTTCACGGCCGGCGCCGGTTGAGCGCCGGTACCGAGGGACCGCAGGAAGCCGCGCACCGCCGAGATCTCCTGGACCGTGAGCTTGCCGCCCCAGGCCGGCATCAACGTGCCCGGCTTGCCGTGGGTGATGATGTCGGTCATCTGCTGGTCCGTTATCCCGGCCTGTACCTGCGGATTCGTGAAATCCGGGGTCTTGATCGAGCTCACCCCCTTGCCGTCGGCACCGTGGCAGGACGCGCACTTTTGTTTGAAGATGGCTGCACCCTCGGCTGGGTTCGCTACCAGGGCGGAGCGGGACGCCTTGGCCACGCGTTGATATGCGCCCGTCTGCGGCGGGTCGTCGACGTCCGTGATTCTGTGTGACGCGAGATCCACGAGATACCGTTTCCCACCGCGCTCGACGATAACACTGGTACGTGAATTCGTGACGAACTCGATTCCGAGGTCCGCCGGTGAGGGAACAGCGGGGGCCGTCGCTGTGAGCGGTGCACTGCCCGCGTGAGCTGCGCTCGGCCCTGCTCCAAGCGCTACCTTTGGAGCTGCCACCGTGACGGCAATTGCCACGGCCGTGCAAATGCTCAAAACCTCAAATCTCCTGCTCATATTCCACCTCCACATCGGCTAATATACTCTTTTCCAGTGCTAGAATCAGTCTGGTCTGTTCGCAGGTTCCATCTTCGAGGGCTGTTTGCCGGCTTTGCGACCCAGAATCAACAGCATGAGTGAGTCCACACTGTGCCCCGACGCATCTCATGATCGTATTTCCCGCATGCCGTGATCCTCGAGAGCTAAGCGTTCCCGGCCTGGATATCGCGCAACTCACATCTTAAAAGCGGGACAAGTCGCGGTCGTCGGTGCGTTGTCAAAAGCTCGTAAACGTTGTGCAGTTCGCATGGCGATGACGCGAGGGTTATCCCATGAACGGGACTACGATTCTAACGTTGTAAGGGAGCGGAAACCGGTCTTGTCTCTTCGGTACGGCGGGCCAAGGTCAACGCAAGAATGAAACCTGTCATCTTATTTCTTGGGCAGCAGAGTTTTCAGGCAGGCGCCGAGCGCGTTCTCGATGAAGTGCTTTGCGCGCTCGCTGGGGAGTTTACGCCGCTGGTAGCCTTACCAGAGGACGGCCCTTTCGCCGACGCCCTGCGCGCGCGCGGCATCGAGACCTTCTTCTTTCCGCTGGGGCGGTACCGCGCCGGCCGGAAATCGCTGGCCGACGTCGCGGCGTTCCCTTGCCGAAGCGCGCGTTGCGCCTTGTGGCTGGCAAGGGTGATTCGCAGGCGCCGGGTGGTCCTAGTTTACATCAACGGGCCGCGGTGCCTCTGGGCTGGCGCGTTCGCGGCCCGCCTTACGGGCCGGCCTTCGCTGTTCCATTTGCACATGACAATGATTCGCCGGACTGACCTATTTGTAGGTGGAGTCGGTTCCCGGTATGTCACAAGAATTGTCGCGTGCTCCAACACAGCCGCTGCCGTCTTGCTTCAGAATCATCCGTCGCTGGGCGGGAAGCTTCGGGTGATCTACAACCCGGCTCGCGGTTTCCCACCGTTCTCTGGCTTGACGGGGCCCGACGGCATGCCGATCGGCTCGGGTGAGGGTCCGGCCGTGCCCATCGTCGGTGTGGTGGGCCGGATCACGGCAGCAAAAGGACAACACGTGGCTCTCAGGGCTTCCGCCCGGCTTGTGCGAAGAGGTCTCAACTTTCGTCTGGTCCTAGTGGGCACCCCGGACCCCCACAGCGCGGAGGATAGGGCCTATTTGGCCTCGCTCGAGTCCAGTGCTCGTTCGCTCGGGCTTGAAGGACGCATCTGGCTGCCTGGCTACCAGGAAAACCCCGGGCCTTACTACCGCGCCTTCGACGTGCTCGTGATCCCGACGGTGACCAGCGAGGGAATGCCTATGGTTGCCTTAGAGGCGATGCGTGAGGGCGTGCCCGTGATCGGGTCTGCAGTGGGTGGAATACCGGAAATCGTTCAGAATGGACGCAACGGGTTTTTGGTGCCGCCCGGCGACGAGAATGCCCTGTCCAGCCGATTGGAACAATTGCTGACCGACACTGCCTTACTAGCGCGGCTCCGCGCGGGCGCCGTAGCAACAATGGAGGACGGCCGGTTCCTCGCAGCCAGGTTCCACGGAGCTATACGGCAGGTCGTACGCGAACTCTGTTCGCCACTGCCGGCCACGATTTGCGAGGAACAGCCGATGCGCGATCAGATCGGGTAGATGCCCCGGAGAACCAGGTGATCCCGAAGAGATCGACTGGCTAGCGAATAAGACCCGGCTCTTCCGGCCCCGGCCGCCCGATTGAGGCCCGATGATCGGCGCCAGCTCTGATAGATGCGACCGTTAAGAAGACCGCCGCGGGCATCAAGCCTGATGAGATTCGGCGCATTCGCGAGAGCCTGCACGCGAGCCAAGCCGTGTTCGGCCAGCTTCTGTGTGTCAGCCGAAAGGCCGTGCAAAGCTGGGAGTAAGGCACTCGCCGGCCGCAGAGCGCAGCGCTACGTCTAGTGGCGATTGCAAGGGACAATCCGCAACTCGGGGTTCGGACACCGCACGGGCCTTGGCGACTTTCGGATTCTGTGGCAGCCGATCGTGCGCAGCATCGACTATAAAGGCGTCACGGTCGCGGAACCGATAATCTTGCGTCGCATGGAACAGATAGGATTAGGCGTGATGCAGCCATACGATCAGAAAAAGGTCGACGAGCGAAAGAGGCAATACAGGACATTTACAAGCAACGCGGAATCGCTCTTACGGTAGAGGCAAAGGAACGGCCGATCCCTCCCGATTCAGTCGCGTTGACATTCGTTATCTCCAAGCCGTAGCAGCGTGCGAACCCGCAGAAAACGAATTTTCTTGTCTGGCCGGATTGAGTGTGATAACGAATAGGATTCTATCCGAAGTGCTCAGGCAACAAAAGTCTCCGCGGGCTGGAAGCTGGCAGGGGAAAGCCTGAGCATTTCGGATAGAATTTGTTGAACTGAGCCGCTTCGCTATGGGGATTGAATCGCCACACCTTTAGAATTGACGACGGGAATGTGGGTTTCCGCACGGTGTTTCGGTCTGCACTAAGGAGCAGTTGGCCTGGGAATTTGTTTGATGGCCAATGATCCCGCAAAAGCACTGATATCCTCGGCGACATTCGATCTCTGTTTTGCATCCAGGCACAGGGATACCCCCCTGAACTCTTCGCCGCGTTTACGAGATTTACCTGGAACACCGATTTCGCTCGCCTTATGAACTGTCCAGTTCCGGAGGGTTCAGTTGAGGAGGAACAATCTCGACTCGGCTCATGCGTCCCAGCCGACATACCGGGCAGCGATCGACAGACTCGGTCTTTGGTCCCTCAGGCACCAAATCGTGGCAGGCACCGGCTGCTTGAGATTTCACCGGCCGCTCATCACTCATCAGTTTTCGACAGAGAGCGATTTTGTGCTGCCGACAGCGGTTCCCCAGAAAGCCATAGTGGCGAATCTTCACGAAGCCGCTGGGCAAAACGTGTAAAAGAAAACGACGGATGAATTCGGTCGCGGCCAATGTCATAGTTCTGGGGCAGTTTCCTCGAGCGTAATCTTTCCATTGAAAAGTCACCTGGCCGTTTTGAAGCGAGAGCAGGCGTTGGTTAGAGATGGCCACGCGGTGCGTATAACGCGCCAGGTACTTCAGAGCTTGCCGCGGTCCTCCAAAGGGCGGTTTCGCGTAGACCACCCATTCACTCCGAGCGAGCTCATCACGCCAAGCGAGAAATCTCTTTCTCTCGCCGAGAGGCTGCATCTTCCCGTGGAATCCGAGACGTCCTTGCTGGAAGGCCTGTTTCAAGTAGGCCACGAATTTGCCGCGGAAGAGGCGGCTCAGCACCTTGACCGGGAGAAAGAATTTCTTACGCGTCGAGAGCCAACGAGAGCCGTCGAGAGAGATGCCTCCGCCGGGCACAACACAATGGAGATGCGGATGATGGTGAAGGTTCTGTCCCCAAGTATGAAGGACCGCCAAAAAACCTATCCGGGCGCCCAGATGCTTCGGATCGGCGGCAATTTGCAATAGGGTCTCGGACGCTGCCCGGAACAGAATGCTGTAAACGACGCGCTGGTTCTGAAGGGCCAACGGAGCGATGGATTGGGGCAGGGTGAAAACCACGTGAAAGTACTCGACGGGCAGAAGCGCGGAGGCCTGCTGTTCCAGCCATACGGCACGCGTAGCAGCCTGGCATTTCGGGCAGTGGCGGTTCCGGCACGAGCGGTAAGCAATCTGACGATGACCGCATTGATCACATTGCTCGACGTACCCGCCCAGGACTGCAGTGCGGCAGACCGTGATGTCTCGGAGCGCCTTCTTCTGGTCGCGGGAGAGCGTGTCCCCAAACGCCTCCAAGAAAGCCGACCCGTGCTTTCGGAAAATGTCGGCCAGTTCGAGCGCCACCCCATTCACCGGGCCGGGCCGCGCTTGTTGCGGTCCGGCAATCGATCCAGGGGACTCACGGTGGATCGTATCGCCAAGTTCGAGAGGTGGAGGTATTTCGCCGTAGTCTTCAGGTTGCGATGCCCAAGCAGTAACTGGATTCGGCGCAGATCGGTTCCGTTTTCGAGTAGGTGTGTGGCAAAGCAGTGGCGGAGCGTATGGGGCGATATCTCCTTGGAAATTTGGGCGGCATCACGCGCTTACCTGCAGATCCTCCACACCGATGTCTGCGTAATCGGACTACCCGGCTTGTCGCCGGGGAAGAGCCACCAAGTTGGCCGGTAAGATTTCCAGTAAGTCCGCAGCGTTTCGAGCAGTTTGGGAGAGAGCATCACTTGGCGGTCCTTGCGGCCCTTCCCTTGGCGCACCCGGACGATCTGCCTCTGGCTGTCAATATCGGCTAATTGAAGATTGACGACCTCTGAAACTCGAAGTCCGGTGGCGTAGATTGTCATGAGAATCGCGCGGTGCTTAACGTTCTTTGCGGCTTCAAAAAGGGCTGTAACCTCAGCGGGGCTCAACACGACGGGCAATTTCTGTTCGTGTCGCGGGTATGGAATATGCTCGATCATCCAGTGTCGATGCAGGGTGATGTGATAAAAGAAACGTAAGGCGCAGACTGTTTGGTTGAACGTGGCCCACGCGACCCGCTTTCGGTGGACAAGAAAGAGCTGATACTCTCGAATGTGTTCGGGGCCCAACTGGTCGGGAGAGACTCCGAAGTGCCTGGCAAAATCGGCCACGCAACGGAGGTAGGCTCGAATGGTGCCCAGCGAATAGTTTCGAAGCTGCAATTCTTCATGCATTCTGCGGCGTAGTTCGGTCATGGTGAAACTCCTTGAGTGGTTTAGGAATCACTAAAGCACAATTCGCCCAGTGATTTCTTAAACCTATGACCTACCGACAGAATTTTGAAATGGATGGAAAGGCGAGAAGAGATCGATCCGGCGGTGAAATCGAAGAAGTCCCAGCACGGCTGCACGCCCCGCCTACGCACTTGCCGCGAAGCGGCTTAGTTCAACGTCCTTTATCATATGCTGGTTGGCTCATCCGACCAAGCACCCTCTCTGGGTGTGGCACACCACTGCTAACTGCCCGATCGCAACTAATCGACATCCCGTATCACTCTCGCTTGCGGTGAGCCAACTGGCTCCGATAACTGCTACTGCCGGGCTTCCCTGAACGGCGGAGACTACTCACCGGGTCTTCCCCGTGGCACGTCCGCCCGGAGGGCCGGACCTCCGCCGAGCTCGGGTTCCGGATTCAACAGGAACCCTCGCCCCCAGCAAACCGCCCAGGGACCTCACATAAAGCACCTGCAAATTTTTTTCGCATCCTTTGGGACTTTTTGCCTTTTTTAGGCTCCTTAGTAAGTGGAGGGGAAACTTGGATTGAACGTGCTCAATCCGCGCCCGGCAATAGGGCGCACGTGCCCGCGACGACGGAGTAGACCGTGATTCTAACTTCGACGCACACACGTATTGAGAGTTATTCGATCATTGCCTACAAAGGCATCGTCCAGGGGGAAACCTGGGACGAATTGCTCCTTAATGCCAAGGAGATCGGCGCGAACGCGGTTCTGAATACGTGCTTCGACGACGCGCTGGGCGTAGACACGCTGTTCCACGGAACCGCCGCCGTGGTGAGGCGCAAACATTCACCACGTTGGCCACGGCTAAGGCCCAAGCGCAGCAAAATGCCACAGTTAGTTGAGGACTACTCATGAAAACCGCTATCTCCCAAGACCGTCCTCGCTTCCATTCCCTTCCGATGGAACGGATCGACCGGATGATTCTGCTCATCCGTGAACAGCGGGTGATTCTTGACGCGGACCTGGCGGCGCTTTACGAGGTCAAGACAAACGCCTTCAACCAGGCAGTCAAGCGCAACCGCGACCGTTTCCCTTCAGATTTCATGTTCCGTCTCACGGCGGAGGAGAAGGCCCAGGTAGTCACAAACTGTGACCACCTTCAAAAGCTCAAATTCTCACCGGTCCTGCCTTCTG
>JBOGJT010000029.1:0-16709 GCA_050745065.1 Terriglobia bacterium | reverse complement strand
GCTAATGCTTCTGATATTTCGTCTGCACCTTGCCGGTTAAAGTTTGGAGCATCTGCTGAGCCGAGGCGGCGTACTTTCCGTTCGGAGCTTCCCGGAGATAACTCTGAAGCGCCTCCACTGTGCCCGGCGCCACGACCACCTTCCCGTTTGCACCCACAGTCGCTTTACCCATCAGGGCCTGCGCTTCTAAAAAGTACGCGTCGGCAGACTTCGGATCGCTTTGCGCCGCCTGTTTGAAGGCAGCGGCGGCTAGATCCAGCTTACCTGCGTTCATCTCGATAGCGCCAATGTTGAATTCGTATCGCGCGGCGCCCGCGGGGTCGGTTTGAGCCGCTTTCTGGAATTCCTGCACAGCCAAATCGGGCTTGCCCATGTGGCCATAAATTGTCCCGAGGTTGTTCATGTATCCGGCGTTGGTTGGATCGGCGGCGATGGCCTTTTGATAGTCTGCAACCGCTTTGTCATACTGCTTCGCTTTATCCCAACTGTCCGCGGCGCGTGAGAGCACCACCGGCAGGTTC
Organism: Terriglobia bacterium; assembly: GCA_050745065.1. GTDB lineage: Bacteria > Acidobacteriota > Terriglobia > UBA7540 > UBA7540 > RH2-MAG17b. The sequence goes on along the minus strand of JBOGJT010000029.1, from coordinate 16,188 downwards.
TTGGTCTTGGCCATCGGGATTGCCTTCTCAAACGTCTCCGCCGCCTGCGCATACTGGCCTTGCGTGTATAGCGAGTTGCCGGCGTCAAAGGTCTGCTTCAAGTTTTTGAACGCCTCGCCTTCCTTGGCGGCTTGTGCATTTTGCGCCAAGGCCTTGAGGTCAACGGACATGCCCGCCTTCTTGAATTCCTCCTGTGCTTCCTGTGTCTTCCCTAACTTCACGTCAGAAGCGGCAAGCGCGGCGTGGTATTGCTTGTTGTCAGGGTCTTTCGCAATCGCCTGCTCGACGGTGTCGGCGGCCTTCTGGTAGTCGCCCATCTTAAAGTAGCTGGTGCCTTCATCGTAGAGGAGAACCCCCTGATTCTTTCCCGTGGCCAGCGGAACCGTTTTGGCGAAAGCCGCTGCCGCATCGGCGTACTTCTGCTGATTGAATAGCGCCGTCGCCTGCGCGGACGCGGCCTGCAGGGCGGCATCCTCCTTCTTCGCCTGAATGGCAGCCAAGGCGTCCTGAGCGCCCTTCTCCTTTGCGAGATCGAAATCCACTTCCGTGGGATCGCCGAGCCCCACATGCTTCTCGATGTAATAGAGCTGTTGGCCGCTCGGACTGTCAAGGACCACCTTATAGTTCCCGATGGGAAGGCCGATGTACACGTAATTTCCGTGCTTGTTGGTCTTCGTCTTATAGCTGCCCTTGATGTCCTGGCGCTCGATGATGATCGGATACCCCGCCAGTTTCTTGCCGTCCACTCCCTTTGCGGTCCCGGTCAAGCCTCCCGTCTGAGCCATGAGCGGCAAGGCACTCATTGCCAATGCGAGAGCGATAAGCCAACCCAGGCCTAACTTGGTCCATTTGGAAGCCATAAGCTCCTCCTCGTTCGTCAGTTTCATTCTAATAGCACTCTGCGGCGGACTCAACCCCTTTCGGGACGTGGTCAGCCTGCTCGTTCGTGGCGCAACGGCCGCTGGACGGGCGGGGAAATGAAGATCGACCGTCCTCTACATGACGTCATACGTCGGCGACGTTCGACTCTGTGGCGGCGGCCTCTGGGCGCCGGTATTTCGGCGCTCAGAGAGCGCCGCTACAGCAAATGCCCGTCGCTGACTTATGACGCTGCGTAGAGCCATGTTGCTGAAAAACTCCCGAAGCCTGTCATTCTGAGCGGAGCGAAGAATCTGCTTTTCTCGTTTGATTTACGCGCAGATTCTTCGCTCCGCTCAGAATGACAGGCACTTACTTCCTTCGCACAATGGCAAGACGCTGCCTAAGTGAGCAGTGTTGCAGCTAAAAGGAGTTTTTAAGCAACCCGCTCGACTTCGCGATATGCCTTTTTTTGACCTGAGCGCCGGATTCCATTAAGATAAGTGGTTTATCGTCCGCCCTCGGGGCGCATCCGGCGCAACCCTATGCTGAAATTTCAGACTGCGGGTGAATCTCACGGCCAAGGCCTGATCGCCATCATTTCCGGACTGCCCGCTGGACTCCGCATCGATTTTGATTTCGTCAACCGCGACCTCAAACGCCGTATGGGCGGCTACGGGCGCGGCGGCCGCATGAAAATCGAGCGCGATTCCGCGCAATTCCTCTCCGGCGTCCGGCACGGGCAGACCATCGGCGCGCCCGTCGCGATCCTCATTGAAAACCACGACTGGAAAAACTGGGTAGACGCCATGGCGGTTGACGACCGTCCCGAGTCGCGCGAAAAGTATAAACCGGTTTCAGCGCCGAGGCCAGGCCACGCCGACCTGGCCGGCTGCTTGAAATTCAATTTTCCCGACGCCCGATTCGTGCTCGAGCGCGCGAGCGCCCGCGAAACGGCGGCTCGCACCGGCGTGGGAGCGGTCGCCAAGCTATTTCTTGCCGCGTTCGGGATTGAAGTGGCCAGCCACGTGGTGGCGGTCGGCGGCGTCTCCATGCCGGGCGGCCTCGTGCCGTTTCAGGAGGTGCTGGCCCTGCGCGCCAAGGAGGAGATCGTCCTCAGTTGCGTGGACTCGGCGGTCGAAGAGCGTATGAAGCAGGAAGTGGATTTGGCCACGGAGAACCGTGACACCGTCGGTGGCATTTTCGAGGTGAGAGCCCGCGGCGTGCCGCCGGGGCTCGGCTCGTGCGCGCAATGGGACGAGAAGCTGGATGGCCAGCTTGCGCAGGCCGTCGTCTCCATTCAAGCCGTGAAGGGAGTTGAGATCGGCACGGCGGCGGAGAACGCGTCCCACTTTGGCTCGGGCGTGCAGGATGCAATCGGCTACGACCGGGAGCGGTCTCACTTCACCCGCAAGAGCAACCGGGCCGGCGGACTCGAAGGCGGCATTACCAACGGCGAAGAAATCGTTGCGCGCGGCCTGCTGAAACCCATCTCCACGCTGCGCCGCCCGCTCGAATCTGTAAGCTTTGAAACACGTGACACCGTGAAAGCTGCCTACGAGCGCTCGGACGTTTGCGTGGTCCCGGCGGCCGGCGTGGTGGGCGAGGCAATGGTGGCCCTCGTTCTCGCCCGCGCATTCCTCGAGAAGTTTGGCGGCGACTCCATGGGGGAAACCCACCGGAATTATGAATCGTATATGGAACAGGTTAAGCGCTTCTGAATGCCGGCCGTTGTCCATGGCCGTTCGGGACAAAAGCGTGACATCCATGCGGCGCCTTGTGACAACCCTCAATCCATCATGATTTACCCTATTGTAAAGTATGGCCAGCCGCTGCTGGAGCAGGTTGCCGGACCCGTCACCGCGTTCGACGCCGCGCTTGAAAAGCTCGTGGCTGATATGTTTGACACCATGTACGCCGCGCACGGCGTAGGCTTGGCCGCGCCGCAGGTTGGCGTTTCAAAGAGCCTCTGCGTGATTGACATCACCTCGGCGGAAAAGCCTGAGGCCAAGATTGTGCTGGCAAACCCGGTCATCGTTTCGACCGACGGCAGGCAGGTGGGTGAGGAAGGATGCCTGAGCCTGCCGAATTTCCGCTCCGCCACAACGCGCCCCATGAACATCACCGTCCGCGCGCAGGATCTCCACGGCAACGAGATCACGCTGAGCGGTGACGATCTTCTGGCCCGCGCCCTGTGTCATGAGATCGACCACCTGAACGGAAGGCTCTTCATACACCACCTCAGCGTCCTCAAACGTGATTCGATCCGGCGCAAGGTGAAAAAGATGGTCAAGGCCGGGGACTGGTGAGCGGGACCACGCGGAAGCCTGGGGGAAGCGTTTCTAAGCGCGAGCAAAGCCTGTAAGCCGAATTCTGTATCCCGGATAAAACCGGAACGGCGGCCATTCTTCTAGGCCCGTCATTGCTGACGGGCTCGAGCAACCTACCCGGGAGTTGCCCGCGCTCGAGGCTCCGGCAATCCGGAAGCTGGAGCGCGTTGCGGAGCGGGCCGCTCCTCCTCCCCTATTTGGTCTTGCTCCGTGTGGGGTTTTCCCTGCCCCCAATGTCGCCATCGGGGCGGTGCGCTCTTACATTAAGCTATCCAGTCCCCGCAGGGCGCCGGACCGCCGCACCTTTTCACCCTTACCTCAGCCGGGGCACCCCGTCATTTTCATGGCGGCGGCGGCGGCAAGGCGGTATATTTTCTGTGGCACTTTCCGTGCCGGAGCCGTACGGCCCGCCGTGGCGGGCATCCGTCTCCAGCCCTCGCTGTTAGCGAGCACACTGCCCTGCGGAGTTCGGACTTTCCTCCCCCCCGCTCACGGTTGCCCGCGAAGCGAGGCGGCGGCCGCCCGGCTTGCTCGCGCAAGGGTTATGATAGCAGGAATCGGAACCGGGAGTTTGAAATCTCAAATTGCAAGCCTGAAATTGCGGTCGTCTGAAATCTCGAATCTTAAATGTGAAATCGCAGTCTCAGCACCGTCAGCCCAGACATCCCAAAAGGGGAGGAGCGCATGGCCGACAGCAAAGTTTACCCCGGTATCAGCGAAACCGGACTTGGTATTTTGAAGAAGGATCTCGAATCCATGGGGATCACTCCGCCCGAAGGAGACAGCGGCGTCATCGAATATCAGGGGGTGAAGCTGGGTGTTGAGTTCGCCTCGGCCGCACAGAAGCTCACGATCCGTATTCTGGAGAAGCCGCGGTTTATCCCGGAGAACCTCATCTGGCAGCTCCTCGACGGACGTGTGCAAAAATGCACCGGACAGTAGCGGGCGCGTTCATTTCGCTCCCAAACTTACTGAGGATTACATATTGTAGTGACACCAAATGTTGTAGCGGCAGCCTCGGGCCGCCGGCTTTTCGGCGCTCAGAAAGAATCTACAGCGAAAACTGGCACTATTACGTAATCCTCAGTGGGATGAATTGGGTTGCGCGATCGCTGGCGGAATGCTTAACTCACGCGCAAGGAGACACTGATGCAAAGCGAAAGGACGGCGTGGATGCTCGCCCTAGCCTTACTCATCCCGTTCATCCCGGCAAATGCGCTGTTGGCAGTCCCGGTCAAAACCAGGATGGTTTCTTACCGGAGCGGCAGCGAAACGGTGAAAGGTTTTTTGGCCGAGCCTCAATCGCCCGGCAAGCACCCGGCCCTCGTCGTGATCCACGAATGGTGGGGCCTCACTCCGTGGGTGAAGCAGCAGGCGGTGAAACTCGCTTCCCATGGCTACGTGTCGCTCGCCGTGGATCTTTATCGAGGACAAGTCACCACGGACCCCTCGGTGGCTCATCAACTGGCTCGCGGCGTGCCGCACGACCGCGCCATGCGCGACCTCCAAGCCGCGTTCAACTACCTGGCCGCACAACCGAATGTCGATAAGGACAAGATCGGAGATATAGGCTGGTGCATGGGCGGTGGATATTCCATCGAATTGGCCGAGATCGAGCCGCGCCTTGCAGCGTGCGTCGTGAATTACGGCGCGCTTCCGGCGGATGCGGACACGATTCAGAAAATCCACGCGCCGGTCCTCGAGAGCTCGGGAGCGGACGATAGGGGCATAACTCCGCGGATGGTGCGGCAATTCCAGGCGGCGATGAAGGCAGGGGGCAAGCGAGCAAGCGTAAAGATTTACCCTGGGGCGGCTCACGCGTTCGAGAATCCTAATAATAAGCAGGGATACCGCCCGGAGGCTGCCGCCGACGCTCGGCGGCGGACCGTCACCTTTCTCGCCCAGACGCTCGGCGGACGCCCATAGATAAGAACCTGGGAACGGTGGGCTAACCGGTAAATTGCCTCAGGTAAAGCCGCAAAATGGCGCAAAGAAAATAAAGGAGTTATGCCTCGCGGTTTGTGGCGCCATAGCCCCTTTCCGCTGGAGCTCGAACTAGTTCACAACCTCTGAGCCAGCATAGTAATAACGACAATACCCACAATCGTTTGAAAGTGATTTTGCCGGGTCTACGAGCAGTAGTGACTGGCCTTTTATTGACAATGGAAGACTAAACAATTATTATTGCAACCAGCTAAAGGGTATTTGCATCCAATTGGACGGCGCAGCTACAACGAGGCATCTTTCAAGGAGAACATGACATGGGGAAGATTATCGGAATTGACTTGGGGACGACAAACTCCGTAGTCGCGGTGATGGAGGGTGGAGAGCCATCGGTTATTACCAACCCGGAAGGAGCGCGGACCACGCCTTCCGTGGTGGCATTCACAAAGTCGGGTGAGCGTCTGGTGGGCCAGACGGCGAAGCGGCAAGCGATTACAAATCCTGAGAACACGATTTATTCGATTAAGCGGTTCATGGGAAGGCGCTTTAATGAGGTTCAAAGCGAGATCAAGACCGTGCCATATAAGGTGGTTGAAGGGCCGAACGGCGACGTTCGCATACTGGCGCAGGGAAAGGAGTATCCGCCGCCGGAGATTTCGGCGTTGATTCTTCAGAAGATGAAGGACGCGGCGGAGCAATACCTGGGCGGCAAGATCACGCAGGCGGTCATTACGGTGCCCGCCTACTTCAATGACAGCCAGCGCCAAGCCACGAAGGATGCGGGCCGTATTGCCGGTCTCGAAGTCTTGCGCATCGTGAACGAGCCGACAGCGGCGGCGCTCGCCTACGGCTTGGACAAGAAGAAGGACGAAACGATTGCGGTGTACGACTTCGGCGGCGGCACGTTTGACATTTCGATTCTCGAAGTCGGCGAAGGGGTGGTCGAGGTGAAGTCCACCAACGGTGATACGCACTTGGGCGGTGACGATATTGACAAGCGCGTGATGGATTGGATCGTCGATGAGTTCAAGAAGGATCAGGGAATTGATCTCTCGAAAGACCGCATGGCGTTGCAGCGCCTGAAAGAAGCGGCGGAGAAGGCGAAGATGGAGCTTTCGACGGTGATGGAGACGGATATCAACCTGCCGTTCATCACGGCCGACGCTTCGGGGCCGAAGCACCTGGCGTTGAAGCTGACGCGCGCGCGCTTCGAGCAGATGTGCGAGGACATTTTTCAGCGCTCAGTCGGTCCGGTAAAGCAGGCGCTGAAGGATGCCGGCGTGGGCCCCGAGAAGATCGATGAAGTGGTGCTGGTGGGCGGCTCAACGCGCATCCCGCGCATCCAAGAGATCGTGAAGGGGTTGTTCGGGGGTAAGGAGCCGCATAAGGGCGTGAACCCGGACGAAGTGGTCGCGGTGGGCGCGGCGGTACAGGCGGGGGTACTCGGCGGCGAGGTGAAAGACCTGCTGCTGCTGGACGTTACGCCGCTGACACTCGGTATTGAGACGCTGGGCGGTGTTTCCACGCCGCTGATCCAGCGCAACACCACGATTCCCACGCGCAAGAGCGAGGTGTTTTCCACCGCGGCGGAAAACCAGACGTCGGTAGAAATCCACGTTCTGCAAGGCGAGCGGCCGCTGGCCCGCGACAACCGCACGCTAGGCAAGTTCCACCTGGTGGGGATTCCAGCCGCGCCGCGCGGCATTCCTCAAATCGAGGTGACGTTTGACATCGACGCCAACGGAATCCTCAACGTAGCAGCGAAGGACAAGGGTACCGGCCAGGAGCAGCGCATCACGATTACCTCTTCCAGCGGATTGAGCAAGGAAGAGATCGAGCGTATGACGCGCGACGCTGAGAGCCACGCGGACGAAGACAAGCAGCACAAGGAGGAAATCGAGATCAAGAACCGTGCCGACGCGATGGTTTTCTCCACCGAGAAGACGCTGAAGGACCACCGCGACAAGATTAGCGAGGCCGACGCGAAGAGCATCGAGGCGGCGATTGAAGACGCTAAGAAAGCGATTCAGGGGAGTGACACCTCGCAGATCACGGCGGCCGTCGAGCGGCTGACGCAGGCCTCACACAAGCTCGCGGAGGCCATGTATAAACAGACATCGCCGGGCGCATCCGGACCGGGATCGGGACCTTCGGCGGAAGGTGGCCAGTCTTCGGCGGCCAGCGGCGCCCAACAAGGCCAAGGCCAGGCGAGTGGCGCTGGGGAAGGCGAAGTGATTGACGCGGAGGTCGTAGACAGCGACGAGAAGAAGAGCTAGGCGCATCAGGTTCCGCTTTGTGCGCCGGCACAGACGCAGAGCGGGACCAAGCTCCAACCGGAGGTGACACCATGGGAACTGCAATCGAAACGGAAACCGTACGCGCCCCACACCGTGCGCAAGTCGGCGTGGAGTGCCCGCAATGCCACTGGAAGCAATTCGTTGAGGTTCAGTTAGAGAAAACACAGTTGGATCATCCCTTGGCAGTCGAAATCCGCCGCCAATTGGAGGCCTGGATGGCCTCACGCTGCCCGGATCATTTGAACGCAATTTCCATGCTCAGCAAGAATTGATGGAGGTTATAGATTCTTATAGACGGTGCTGCGGTGTTCTACCGAATATAGAGTTAAAGCGTGTTTTACGTGATCGACCCAAAGTAGAACACGGTAATCGCCAACACGGAGCTTTTGGAGCCCCGAAAGATCATCAGGCATGTGCCGCAGAAATCGCTGCAAGTTCTCAGGATGGGAGGCAGCCCAGCGGATTTTCTTGTCAACCTGCATCTGCACGCTTCTGTCAAGTTTCTTGAAGCCGCGTTCAAAGGTTCCGGACGCGGCGACACTATAAACGGTTAGCATGCGTTTGACAGTATTATGAGAGGAAAGGCAAGTCAAGAAAAGGAGTATAACAAATGCTACATGACCCGCGAGCGCGGGAGCCATACAGCGGATAGGTTATCGTGCGGAGGATGTGGGGAGGCCTAGTTGTTGAGCAAGGTCATTGTAGGGTCGCGTTTTTCCCGCAAGGTCTTCGCGACGTGCTTTCCTAAGTTTTCGCAGGAGTTGGGGGTTGCGTGAGATGAGGAAATCTTCTAACTGATCGTTTAATTCTTCGAATTCCGCGCAGACCTGAGCTAGTCTTTTGACCAGGCGGGATGGAATCTGGAGAGTTTCACTCATCGTGTATTGACCTTACTCAGTATAAGGGCGGCCTGTATAGAAAGCCAAGGGCATTCTTATGAGGCTCGCCCGCTAAGCAACCCATGCCCATCGGCACACAAAAGGACTATTACAAAGCGCTGGGGGTAGACCGCGAGGCGAAGCCCGAGGCGATTCGCAAGGCATACAGACGGCAGGCCCGCAAGTACCATCCTGATCTAAACCCTGGCAACAAAGCGGCTGAAGAGAAGTTCAAGGAGATCAGCGAAGCCTATGAAATCCTGAGCGACGAGAAGAAGCGGAAGGTTTACGACCAGCACGGCTTCTACGCGGAGAATATCCCCCCCGACGGCTTCAATTCCGCCGGCCAGCCGGGCCGCGGAGCCGCGGAGCCGGGTTTTGATTTCTCAGGCTTTGATTTTTCCGATTTCGCGCCTGGGCGCGAAGAGCGACACGGCGGGTTCCGGGACATCTTCTCCCAGATTTTTTCGCGCGGCGGCGAGGAGCGCGAGGCGCGGGAAGAAGGCCCTCGACGCGGTGCAGACATTGAGCATCATGTCCACTTGCGATTCTGGGACGCGATTCGTGGCACTCAGATGCGCCTCACCGTGGCCTTGAAGGAAGAATGCCCCACCTGCCACGGCACAGGCTCGGCGCAGGGTCCCGCCGTCACTTGCAAGATGTGTAATGGGACGGGGAAAATCAACCGGCAGGCAGGCGCCATGCGCTTCTCGGGCCCTTGCCCTGAGTGCGGCGGCACGGGCCGGTTGCAGCCCCGCTGCCCTACCTGCGAAGGAACGGGTCTCGTTCGCAAGCCGGAAAGCTTTGAAGTTCGCATCCCGGCGGGCGTCGACACGGGCTCCAGGGTGCGCGTGCCAGGGAAGGGAAACGCGGGCGCGCACGGAGGCTCACGCGGCGACCTTTATATCGTGGCGGATGTGGAGGCACATCCGCTCTTCCAGCGAAAAGGCGACAATATTTACGTCAAGGTCCCGGTCACCGTCACCGAGGCGGCGCTCGGCGCGAAGGTGGAAGTGCCTACCATTGACGGACCCAGCACGATCCGCATTCCGCCCGGCACCCAAAGTGGACAGACCTTAAGGCTGCGTGGGAAGGGAACTCCTTCCCTGCGCGAAGCTGGCTTGCGTGGCGACGAGTTCATTGAAGTGCAGGTTGTGGTCCCGCGCGTGGCGGACGAGAAGACCAAGGAAATTTTGAGAGAGCTTGCGAGGCTCAATCCGGACGACCCCCGGAAGGACCTGAAAGCAGAAGGCAGCAGGCAGTAAGCAGTAAGCAGTAAGCAGAAGGCAACTTCGAAGGGGCTTTGCTCCTGGCTGATAGCTGATCGCTGACGGCTGATTGCTTCTTTACTTATGGCCAAACGAGGCAGAAAAACACGCGGCAAGCCGGGTTATATGATCAGCGCAGTGGCGGAGATGTATGGCCTTCACCCGCAAACGCTGCGCCTATATGAGCGCGAGGGATTGCTCGCCCCTTCGCGAAGTGAGGGCAACACGCGCCTTTACACGGAAGCAGACCTCGAGCAGTTGGAAGTGATTCTTAAGCTCACGCGTGAGCTCGGCGTAAATCTTGCCGGTATCGAGATCATTCTCAACATGCGCAAGCGGATGGCCGAAATGGAGCGCGAGATGAAGGCATTTGTTGAGTACGCTCAGAAGGAGTTCCTCAGCCGCTCCCTGGGCACGGATCCCCAGCCACAAAACGCCTTGATCCGCGTGGCGCCGCCCTACATGACCCGCAGCGGCCGGCGAGAATAGCGCCCGGCCCTTTGACCCTCAGCCAAACCCGCCTGTTTTACCGCAACGACCCCAACCCGAATCGTTGGACAAAATCGGCCAATGCAAACTATACTTATTTGTCCAGTTCATGCTGCTGTCTAACAACCAGAGTTTGAGATGCGCAGTATTGTGGTTAACTCCTTAATTTTCAGTGCGCGTGAGGCACGCCGAGCCACCGGTCATGTTTGAATCTCTCGTTATAACGTTACGTGAAGGGGTTGAAGCCGCCCTGATTGTGGGCATCGTGGCCGGCTACTTGAGAAAGAGCGGACGGGGTTCGCTCATCCGGCTAGTCTATTGGGGTCTTGCGGCGGCGGTCGCGGCGAGTTGCATCGCCGGATACTTCGTCTCGCGGCTGCGGATCGGCGACGACGCCTATGAAGGCTACATGATGCTGGTGGGCGCGGTGTTCGTGGCGTCCGTTGTCCTCTGGATGTACAAAACGGCGAAGGCCATGCGCCGGGAGATTGAAACCAAGCTGGCCGGACTGGCCGATCGGGGCGACCGGAGCGCTGCGTGGGGCGTTTTCCTGTTTGTCTTCCTAATGGTGTTCCGGGAGGGGATTGAAACGGTGGTGTTTCTGGCGGCGGTTTCTCTCGATACCACGGCTTTGATGAATTTTATTGGCGGCGTCGTTGGTTTGGGCCTAGCCGTCGGTCTTGGTGTTGCGTTTTTCAAGGGAAGCATCAAGGTTAACCTGCGCAAGTTCTTCAACGTCACCACCGTTGTGCTGCTGGTGGTGGCGCTGCAACTGTTTGTGTCGGGCATCCATGAATTGTCCGAGGCCATGATTCTTCCCTCAAGCCGTGAGGAAATGCACCTGGTCGGCCCGATCGTGAATAACGACACGTTTTTTTTCGTGGTGATTATCGCGTTGTGCCTCTTCCTGATTGTTGCTCAGCGGATTCAGGGCGCGGTGCGATCTGAGCAGCAACTTTCGAGCCTTCCGGCGCCTGAGCGCCGCAAGGCAGTAGCGGAGCAGCGCCGGGACGCCTTCTGGAAGACGGCGGCCACCGCCGTGGGCTTTTTGATCATCGTACTGATTAGCGCCGAGTTCATTTACTCGCGCGTGGCGCAGGCTGTCACGCCGCCCGAACCGGTCACCATGGTGGAAGGTATGGCCACGATCCCTGCGCCCGAACTGAGGGATCATACCCTGCACCATTACGCGGTGCTGGTGCACGGGGTTTCCGTCAGGCTCATCGCCATCGAAGACGATTCCGGCACGGTGCACGTGGCGCTTGACGCCTGCATGATTTGTGGCACGCAGGGTTATTACCAGCAGGGCCGCAACGTCATTTGCCGAAATTGCTCGTCCGCCATTTACATTCCAACCATCGGGATGAAGGGCGGATGCAACCCGATTCCCATTGCGTTCGAGTATCCAAAAGGCGCGGCCTCGATCAGTGTGCCTGAGAGCGCCCTTGAGGCGGCGGCGAAGGTGTTTCGGTGAGCCCGGTTTTTCGGGATTTGATGTCCTGTTTAGGGATTCGGGATTCCGGGTTTCGAATTCCAGATTTCAAATTCCGGATTTCAGATTTCCAATCTGAGATTGCAAATTTCAAATCATGATTCCTCGAATCGCCGGTCAATCTCTCGTGCGGCGGAGGCGGCGCAAGCTGCTAAGCGTGGCCGCGGTGGCGCTGGGTATCGCGGTGGCTACTGCCGTTGCCACCATCGGCGTGGACGTGGGCGATAAGGTCAATCACGAGCTCCGCGCGGTGGGGGCGAACATCGTGGTTACGCCGGCCGCCGACGGTTTTCCCATCTCCATTGGAGGTGTGGATTTCCGGCCCGCCGGAACGGGAGCTTATCTGCAGGAGTCCGACCTCGCCGCCATGAAGCGGATTTTCTGGCGCAACAGCATTGAGGCCTTTGCTCCTCTTGTTTACCTGCCCGCTCGCGCCCGTGGGCGCCAGTTCGTGCTGATTGGGACGTGGTTCAACCGGGTGCTCCCGATCAGCCCCACCGAGAACTTTCGCACCGGGATTGAGGCGCTGCATCCGGCCTGGAAAGTGCGAGGGGAATGGCCCAGCGCGGACCGTGATTGCTTGATCGGCGCGCAATTGGCGGAGACGATAGGGTTAAAGCCTGGGCAGAATATTACGGTAAACACGGGCGGTCCGGCCGGGCCGGCCGCGCTTCGCATCACCGGGGTTCTTGAAACCGGCGGGATTGAAGATCGCGAAGTGCTCGCGCCGCTTCGGACGGTGCAGGCGATGGGGGGACTTCAGGGCAAGGTTCGCCGCGTGGAGGTCAGCGCGATCACCAAGCCGGACGATAGTCTGGCGCGGACGCCCATCTCGCACATGACGCCGGATGAGTACGAAAAGTGGAGCTGTTCGAATTACGCAAGCACGGTGGCCTATCAAATCGAGCAAGCCATCCCTGGATCATCGGCGAAGCCCGTCTACCGGGTGTCCGAAACCGAAGGGAAGATTCTCGACCGGTTGGACCTACTGATGGATTTGCTCGCCGCGGCGGCACTGATCACCGCGGCGCTGGCGGTGTCTTCCATGATGTTTGCCAGCGTGCTCGAGCGGCGCTCTGAAATTGGCCTCTTCAAGGCGCTCGGCGCCACGGATGCGCGCGTGGCGGCCATTTTTCTCACTGAGTCCTGCGCCGTCGGGGTGGCAGGTGGGATCGTCGGTTACGCACTGGGAAGCGAGTTGGCTGAACGATTGTCAAGGGCCGTTTTCGGTTCTCCGGTCGGGATCCATTGGATTATTCTCCCTGGCGCGTTGGTGCTCGCGCTCATCGTGACGCTCATCGGCTCCGCGGTGCCGCTCGAGCGCGCGCTCCGGCTGCCAGCGGCGATGGCCTTGAAGAATGAATAGCCGAATCCGGAAGAAATTAGCCACTAACCCGGCAAGACAAAGGGGATAGAACGATGCAAGCTTTCGGCGGGATTCAAACCCCGCCCTCCCGACCATTCATGAATAATCCAGGCTTAGACCAAGACTGTTCACTTAGGCAGCGTCTTGCCATTGTGAGAAAGAAGTAAGTGCCTGTCATTCTGAGCGGAGCGAAGAATCTGCATCTAAATCAAACGGGAAAAGCAGGTTCTTCGCTCCGCTCAGAATGACATGTGGATAAAATCTTCGCACGCGGCGAAAAATCCGCTAAGTGAACAGTGTTGAGGCTTAGACACAAACGCGCAAAGAAAGGGTTGAGGACGGCAAAGGGTAGAATGGGAAACGGGCGAGGGCTTTCGTTGCTCCTGCACGTTTTTAGTTTCCGATTTTCGATGTTCGGGTTTTTGGTTGTCGTTGTGCCTCTGTGGTTGGCTGCCGTTTTACTCTATGACGTTACAGACAAAACACCGCCGCAGCCCGCGCTCCATCTTCTGGCGGCTGTGCCTGCGATCGCTCCAGGTTAAGCGGCCGCAGGCGGCGCTGGGCATAGGGTCGTTGATCGTAGGCGCTGCGGTGTGCTCTCTCCTGCTGAACCTGTACGGAGGCGTCAATCGCAAGATGAGAGATTCCTTTAGTGCCTTTGGCGCGAACGTCATACTCGCTCCGGCCGGGGCTTCCTCCGGATCGGACCGTTTGGGCGCGCTTCCGGGAGTGATGGACGAACTTCCTCCTGGCAGTCTTCGCGCATTGCGCGAGCGTACGCCGGGCGCCGCCTCGATTCCGGTGCTCTATGTGGTCACGCGCCTGAGCACGGCCGAGGCCGATCCTAGGCTTCCCGCCGGAGAAGACGTGGTTGCGGTGGGGACGAACCTTCATGGACTCCTGCAGATGAATCCCAACTGGCGGCTGAACGGTGAACGCCCGAGCCTTGGAGACCGTGATTGCCTCGTGGGCACGCGTCTTGCAGCGGAGATGCAATTTCATCGCGGCGATCAGCTCTTACTGCACACTCTCGATGCCGGTGCGAACCCTGCGAAGTCTGCGCCTCAACCGTTCCGAATCGCGGCGATTGTCTCGACCGGCGACGCTGCCGACGACCAGGTCTTTGTGCCGCTGCAAGCCCTGCAGCGCTTCGCGGGATTGCCGGGAAAGGTGAGCGTCATGGAGTGGCGTCTTCCGGGAAGCGCAAGCGAGATTGAGGCTGACGTGAAGAATTTGGCGGCCGCATTTCCCGAAACCGCCGTGCGCCCCGTCCGCCAGATTGTCTACTCTGAGGGCAAGGTGCTCGGGACGATCCGCCACCTGATGATAGCGCTCACCGCGCTGATCCTTGTGATCATCGCCCTCTGCGTCGCCGCGACCATGACAGCGATCGTGCTCGAGCGGCGGAAAGACGTGGCGGTGATGAAAGCGCTCGGCGCAAGAGACCGCATGGTGATGGAGTTGTTCCTGAGCGAAGGCGCTGTGCTCGGGCTGGCGGGCGGCGTGGTGGGCTTTTTCGTGGGCGTGCTTCTCGCGCGAGCGCTTGCCCTGCGGCTGTTTGACGTGGCGCTTGGGCCCAGTTGGTGGGTATTTCCCGTTGTTTGCCTCTTCAGCATGATTTTGGCGGTACTGGCCACAATGCTCCCCGTGCGCGCGGTGCGCGGAATCCAGCCCGCCGTGGCGCTCAAGGGAGCGTGAGTAGAATTGTATGAATGAGCGATTGAATCATTGAGTCATTGAACAGGTGTAGCGCAGCGCAGCCTCGTGGCCGCAACAAAATGAAATGTCATGCTGAGCCCTTCGCTCGTCATTCTGAGCGAAGCAAAGAATCTCGGTAGTTCGCTCAGGGTAAATTCCGGGAAGCATCTGCTTGTGAAACACCGAGAAAGCAGATTCTTCGCTGCGCTCAGAATGACGAGACCCCAAAAGCTTGTTAAAGAAGCGAGAATTTACGACCTTGCAATGCAGAGTTTTGCTATTAAAACTCTGCGGCTTTTCCACTTGCCGCTCGTCATGTGTTTGTGGAGTCTCTGAACGTGCCATTTATTGAAGTTCAAGGTTTAACCAAACAATACGGCCCTTCCATCTACGCGCTGCGCGACGTCTCGCTCAGTGTGGAGCGCGGGGAGTGGCTGGCCGTGATGGGACCCTCCGGCTCGGGCAAGAGCACGCTGATGAACATTCTAGGCTGCCTTGATTCGCCCGGCGGCGGGTCGGTTTTTATTGACGGCCAGGATCTAACGCGGCTGTCGAAAGACGAGCTTGCGCGCTTCCGCGCCGAAAAAGTGGGCTTTATCTTCCAGCAGTTTCACCTTGCCCCGTACCTCACCGCCGTGGAAAACGTGATGCTAGCCCAATATTTTCACAGCCTGGCGGAAGAGAGCGAGGCTGCGGATGCGCTGCGGCGCGTGGGCTTGGGAGACCGGCTGCATCACCTGCCGTCGCAGCTTTCAGGCGGAGAGCAGCAGCGGGTCTGCGTGGCGCGGGCGCTCATCAACCAGCCCAACCTGATCCTGGCTGACGAGCCCACGGGCAATCTCGACGAGGTGAACGAGGCTATCGTGATGAGCCTTCTCACGGACTTGCACCGCGAGGGACACACGATTCTCATGGTGACGCACGACCCGGATATTGGCCGCATGGCCGAGCGCCGGGTGAACCTGCATCACGGAAGGCTGGCGGAGGTTTCCGCCGCGCCGGCGGCCGAATCTCCGCTGGTAGATTCTCTGTTGCAGGCGCTGTGGCGAGCCGAGGAAGAGAAGGGCGAGAAATCGTTGTCGGCGGAGAGCCTTCAGGAGTTTCTGGTAAATCGGGCCACATTCCTCTTGATGGCTCAGGATGGCTCGATCACCCTGGAAGACGGCAACGTTTCCTTCACGCCTGCCGGCCAGAAGCGTGCAGACGAATTGATTCGCCGGCACCGGCTGGCGGAGCGGTTCTTTTTCGAAACGTTTGGCATGGATGAAGACCACTTGCACGAAAACGCTTTGAAGATTGAGCCGCTGTGGACGCCGGACGTGACCGGCAAAATCTGTACGTTCCTCCACCATCCTCAAACCTGCCCGCACGGCGATCCTATTCCCCGCGGTGAATGCTGCCCGGACCGCTGACCGCGCCGTGCGCCACATCCTGGCCCGGGTCCCCGCATTCATTTCTCTCCGAATCTTGCTTTCATCGGGCGTTCAGGGCGAAGATAGACAGACGTACGTGCTTCAACGACGCCCGGTGTTGTAGCGGCGGCCTCTGGCCGCCGGTCCTCGCCATTA